>JAFAGN010000073.1 GCA_023422695.1 Pseudomonadota bacterium | reverse complement strand
CGGTGCCGGTCGGCCCGCAGACGCTCGGCCGCATCCTCAACGTCATCGGCGAGCCGATCGACGAACGCGGCCCGGTGAACGCCACTGCCACCGCGCCGATCCACGCCAAGGCACCCGAATTCGTCGACCAGTCGACCGAAACGAGCATCCTCGTCACCGGCATCAAGGTCATCGACCTGATCGCGCCCTACGCCAAGGGCGGCAAGATCGGCCTGTTCGGCGGCGCCGGCGTCGGCAAGACCGTGCTTATCCAGGAACTGATCAACAACATCGCCAAGGGCCATGGCGGCACCTCGGTGTTCGCGGGCGTCGGTGAACGCACTCGCGAAGGCAACGATCTCTATCACGAATTCCTCGACGCCGGGGTTATCGCCAAGGACGCCGACGGCAACCCGACCCCTGAAGGATCGAAGGTGGCGCTGGTGTTCGGCCAGATGAACGAACCCCCGGGCGCCCGCGCCCGCGTCGCCCTGTCGGGTCTGACGATCGCCGAATATTTCCGCGATCAGGAAGGCCAGGACGTGCTGTTCTTCGTCGACAACATCTTCCGCTTCACCCAGGCGGGTTCGGAAGTGTCGGCGCTGCTCGGCCGTATTCCTTCGGCCGTGGGCTATCAGCCGACGCTGTCGACCGACATGGGCGCGCTGCAGGAACGCATCACCTCGACCAACAAGGGCTCGATCACCTCGGTGCAGGCCATCTACGTTCCCGCGGATGACTTGACCGACCCGGCGCCTGCTACCTCGTTCGCCCACTTGGACGCGACGACGACGCTGAACCGCGCGATTTCGGAACTCGGCATCTATCCGGCGGTCGATCCGCTCGATTCGACCAGCCGCGTGCTGACCGCCGCGATCGTCGGCCAAGAGCATTACGAGACCGCCCGCCGCGTTCAGGAAACGCTGCAGAAGTACAAGTCGCTGCAGGACATCATCGCCATTCTCGGCATGGACGAACTGTCGGAAGAAGATAAGCTGGTCGTCGCCCGCGCGCGCAAGATCCAGCGCTTCCTCAGCCAGCCGTTCCACGTCGCCGAAGTCTTCACCAACATCCCCGGCAAGTTCGTGGCGATCGAAGACACGGTGAAGTCGTTCAAGGCGGTCGTCGACGGCGAATATGACCATCTTCCCGAAGCGGCCTTCTACATGGTCGGCGGCATCGACGAAGCGGTCGCCAAGGCCGCCAAGCTCGCCGAAGACGCGTAACAAACCTACGCCCCTCCCCTGCGGGAGGGGTTTAAGGACATATCATGGCTCTGAAGTTCGAACTCGTCACCCCGGCCCGCCTCGAGCGGTCGATTGATGTGTATATGGTTACCGTCCCCGGCAGCGAGGGTGATTTTTCGGTGCTCGAAGGCCATGCGCCGTTCATGGCGACGCTGCGCAACGGCCCGCTGACCATCTATGCCACCGCGGGCGCCGCGCCCGAAGTGATCGAAGTCGAAGGCGGCTTTGCCGAGGTCAACGAAACAGGCCTGACCGTTCTGGCGGAGCATATCGCCGCCTGATCCTTTCCGCCGTCCGCGGCAGAAACAAAGCCCGCATCCCCAACGGATGCGGGCTTTTTTTTCGTTGGGAGGGCGGCGCATTGAGTCCCCGTGCGGATAGCGGCTTGCGTCCGCTGGCTGCCGTCGCCCCCGCGCAGGCGGGGGCCGCTAGCCGCCTTGCTCAGCGGCGTTGCTTAAACCGACAGCGGCCCCCGCCTGCGCGGGGCGACGATTCAAGAAACGTCCACTCCCCACCTCGCAGCGAACAGCGCCACGGCGCAAAACCCGCTCGTCACAATCGCCCGGCGCATTAGGACAATGTCAAAGTTTCCACTTTATTCACCGTGTCGGATGGGGGTGCGTCGACCAGTTGCGACGATGCCTCTGACAGGAATTGTGAAAGCAGGACAAAGCGAATGAGTGCATTCGGACGCCGACCCGGAACCGCTGGCCGCCCCGCCTTTGGCGTGGCGAAGCCGATGCAGGGTGGATCGGGCGTGCCTGGCGGCGCGCAATTCCCGGCGATCGATACGCCGCCCGCGATCGACATTCCGCAAATGCCGTCGAACCTGTCGCCCGAAGAAGAGGCGATGGAGCGGCTGAACCAGCGCTCGACCGCCGAGGCGATGGAGCCCGAGAAGGCGCAAGGGTTCGAGGCGAGCGTCCACAAGATCAAGGAACAGGTGCTGCCGCGCCTGCTCGAACGCGTCGATCCCGAGGCTGCGGCCACGCTCAGCAAGGACGAGCTGACCGAGGAATTCCGCCCGATCATCCTCGAGGTGCTTGCCGAACTGCGCATCACGCTGAACCGCCGCGAACAGTTCGCGCTCGAAAAGGTGCTGGTCGACGAGCTGCTCGGTTTCGGGCCGCTCGAGGAGCTGCTCGCCGATCCGGACATTTCGGACATCATGGTCAACGGCCCGTACCAGACCTATATCGAACGCAAGGGCCAGCTGGTCATCGCGCCGATCCAGTTCCGCGACGAACAGCATCTGTTCCAGATCGCACAGCGCATCTGCAACCTCGTCGGCCGCCGCGTCGACCAGACTACGCCGCTCGCCGACGCCCGTCTGAAGGACGGCAGCCGCGTCAACGTGATCGTCCCGCCGCTCTCGCTTCGCGGTACCGCGATCTCGATTCGTAAATTCTCGGCCAAGCCGATCACGCTCGACATGCTGTGCCAGTGGGGCGCGATGAGCCAGAAGATGTGCACCGCGCTGAAGATCGCGGGCGCCAGCCGTTTCAACATCGTCATCTCGGGCGGTACGGGTTCGGGTAAAACCACCATGCTCAACGCTTTGTCGAAGATGATCGACCCCGGCGAACGCGTGCTGACGATCGAGGACGCCGCCGAACTTCGCCTGCAACAGCCGCACTGGCTGCCGCTCGAAACGCGTCCTGCGAACCTCGAAGGCAATGGCGCGATCCACATGGGCGACCTCGTCAAGAACGCGCTGCGTATGCGTCCCGACCGCATCATCATGGGCGAAGTGCGCGGCGCCGAATGTTTCGACCTCCTCGCCGCGATGAACACCGGTCACGACGGGTCGATGTGTACGCTGCACAGCAACAGCCCGCGCGAATGCCTCGGCCGTATGGAAAATATGGTGCTGATGGGCGACATCAAGATTCCGAAGGAAGCGATCTCGAAACAGATCGCCGACTCGGTCGACCTGATCGTCCAGATCAAGCGCCTGCGCGACGGTTCGCGCCGTGTCACCAACGTCACCGAGGTGATCGGCATGGAAGGCGACGTCATCGTCACCCAG
This sequence comes from Pseudomonadota bacterium, assembly GCA_023422695.1. Lineage (GTDB taxonomy): Bacteria > Pseudomonadota > Alphaproteobacteria > Sphingomonadales > Sphingomonadaceae > Sphingopyxis. Next base: position 18,571 of record JAFAGN010000073.1, on the reverse strand, counting down.
GAATTGTTCAAGTTCGAATATCTGGACGAGGACAAGGACGGCAAGATCGTCGGCGAATATCGCGCGATGGGCCTGCGCCCCTATACGCTGGAAAAGGCGCGGCAGTACGGGTTCGATCAGCCGTATCTTGAGGCGTGTCTGTAAACTTTATCCCTCTCCCCTTGCGGGAGAGGGTTGCGCAGACTTGCCAGCTTGCTGGCTAGTCGAAGCTGGGTGAGAGGTTCAGGCCTCGCGTGCAAAAGCCGCGGCAGAACCGACATCCAACTCCGCCTAATCCCCTGATTTAAGGCTTCAACGCCAGCGCCGCCGCCAATATCGCGACCGCCACGCCAACCAGCGCGATCCCGCGCCACGGCATGAATCCGACCGCATCGACGTCACGCCGGTTGCGGCGGCGCCAGTCCGCCACTTCCGCCGCGACCGCGACTGCGGCGCCCGCGGCGCTGACAATCAGCATCGACCCTTGCATTGACGCGCGCACCTTCGCAAACAGGGGATCGTCCCCCCAAGAGAGAGGTTGCCCATATGCGTTCGTTGATCCTGGTTGCAAGTACCGCCCTTGCCCTGGCCATTCCCGCCGCCGCCATGTCGCAGGCTCGTCACGCCAGCGAAGAGGCACATGCGGCTCATCTGGCGAGCGAAGCCATCGCCGCCGCCGTCGCCGCGCCGACCCGTACCCCCGCCAACCTTGCCCGCGACCAATATCGCCACCCCGCCGAAACGCTCGCCTTCTTTGGCGTCAAACCCGGCGACACGGTGGTCGAGCTGTGGCCGGGTGGCGGCTGGTACACCGAAATCCTTGCCCCGCTCGCCAAATTGGGCGGCGGCACGCTCTACGCCGCAGCGCCGTGGGAGCGCGGGCTGAATCGCTTCAAGGCTAAGCAGGCCGAAAACGCCGATGTCTATGGCGCGGTGAAGCTCGCCGAATTTCCGAATGCCGGGACCAATCCCAAAGTCCCCGACGCCAGCGCCGATGTCGTGCTGACCTTCCGCAACGTCCACAACTGGCGCTTCGACGGCGCCGACAACACCGCCAATGCCTTCAAGCAGATTTTCGCGATGCTGAAACCCGGCGGCACGCTGGGCGTGGTCGAGCACCGGCTGAACGAGAGCGACGACGCCGCGAAGGAGGAAAAGTCGGGCTATATGAAGGAAAGCTCGATCATCGCCTTTGCCGAAGCCGCCGGCTTCAAACTGGCCGAAAAGAGCGAGATCAACGCCAATCCCAAGGATACGAAGGATTATGAAAAGGGCGTCTGGACGCTGCCGCCCAGCCTGGCCGAAGGCGAAACCGACCGTGCGAAATATGTCGCGATCGGCGAATCGGACCGCATGACGCTCAAGTTCGTGAAGCCCGCGTCCTGAAGCATTTTGAGTCTATCGACCCTGCGCTGCTGCTCAGCGCTTATGCGCAGGGTATTTTCCCGATGGCCGACGGGGCGGATGACCCGTCGGTCCATTGGGTCGAACCACGGCTGCGCGCGATCCTGCCGCTCGATGGCTTCCGCCTGTCGCACAGCCTGAAAAAGACGATCGTCGCCGACCGCTTTCGCGTCACCACCGACGCCGCCTTTGCCGACATGGTGGCGCTGTGCGCCCAGCCCGCGCGCGACCGGCCGACGACGTGGATCAATCCGGTGATCAAGGCGAGCTACGACCGGCTGTTCCAGATCGGCCACGCCCACAGCGTCGAATGCTGGCAGGATGGCGAGCTGGTCGGCGGGCTGTACGGCGTCTCGCTCGGCCGTGCCTTTTTCGGCGAATCGATGGTCAGCCGGGCGCGCGATGCGTCCAAGGTCGCGCTCGCCCACCTCGTCGCGCGGCTCATCGCGGGCGGCTGGAAATTGCTCGATTGCCAGTTCATCACCCCGCACCTTGCCAGCCTGGGCGCGATCGAGATCCGCCAGGCCGACTATCTCGCGCGGCTCTATTCGGTGTTGGCGGGCGGCGACGGGGCAGGCGCGGGGGTCGGCGTCGGTGCGGCAGGCGGTTCACCGCCCTCGCCGCCATTCGTCGCGGGCGACTGGGGCGCGCTCGATGCCTTGGGCGCTGCCGCGGCGCCCGATTTCGTCGCCGCGGGCGCGACGGGTTCGCCGCCAGGATATGTCATCGCACAGCTTTTGACGAACACATCATAGATCGGGTGCTGGATGATGTTGCGGTCGGGCCGTTCGCGGAAAATCCAGCCCGAAAACACGCGCCGCCATTTGTCGTCGCTCTGATCCTGCACGGTCAGCTGGACGAAGGCGCCGGTTTCGGGCGGGTCCTCCCACGGCGCGGTCTGTTCGCAGGCGCGCAGGCGCACGATCGCCCGCCCGACCCGCGCCGATTCGCCGGGCTTCATTTCCAGTTCGCGGACCAGTCCGTTGCGTTTGTTGAGCAGGCCGACGACCGCGACGCGCTCGGCCATCGGGGTCGCGCCTTCGATCCCGCCGACTTCCTGCGGCACCCGTTCGGATTTGGCGACGGTCGACACCGTTGCGCTGCCATTGCCTTTCGACGGCGTCCGGTCGCAGCCCGCCAGCGCGGTTGCCGCGAGGAGCGCGATCAGCGCGGTCGAAATCCGGCGCGACATTATTCGCCGGGCCGCCAGGCCTCATAATCGCCGGTCGCCGCGGCGCGCTGGCCGCCGCGCTCGAGCGCTCCGGCGGGGCGATAGGCGCCGGTGCTGCCGGTCAGATTCGCGCTCGGCGCCTGTTCCCACGCGCGCGGCGCAGGCAGCACGTCGGTCGGCAGTTCGTCATAGGTGCGGTGCAGCCAGCCGTGCCATTCGGGCGGCACCCGGCTGGCATCGTTCGACCCGTTATAGATCACCCAGCGCCGATCGCCCTTTTTGGCGCGGAAATAGCGGTTGCCGAGGCTGTCCTCGCCGACCTTTTCGCCGGTGCTCCAGCTGTTCAGCAACGTACCGACGGTCGCGCCGTCCCACCAGGTGAAAATCTTGCCAAGGATGCTCATGGCGAGGCGTTTACAAGCAAGGTGAGCGGTCGCGCAAGCGTCAAAGCAGCCTGGCGCTCCCCCTTTTTCCGTTCGCCCTGAGCTTGTCGAAGGGCTGTTCTTCCTTTTGACGCCGAAGAAAAGAACGGTCCTTCGACAAGCTCAGGACAAACGGAAGTGGGAGCAGCTCAGTCCTGCCACGTCACCTTCGCCGTCTCGTCGATGCCCAGCCGCGCCGCGGTGCCGCCCGCGAGCTCCAGCACCGCCGACACCTCGCCGCCGCTGACCACCGGCTCCAGCGATTCGGGGATCGTGTTTTCGGCGATGCGGTCGATGCTGCCGTCGGCGCGGATGAAGATCATGTCGAGCGGGATCAGCGTGTTCTTCATCCAGAAGCTGCCGATCCGCGGCTTTTCGAACGGAAACAACATGCCGCCATCGGCGGGCAGGCTGGTGCGGAACATCAGCCCCTTGTCCTGCTCGGCGTCGGTCCGCGCGACCTCGACGTTAAAGCGGTGGGTTTGCCCCGCTGCGGCGATCGTCACCGGAATCGTTGCTGCCTCGGCCGCCTCGCTGCCGTCCCGGCTGCACCCCGCCATCGGCACGGCAAGCGACAGGGCAAGGGCAGTCAAAATCGCGCGCATCGGCAGATCCTTGTTCCGATAGAATGCGCCAGCCCTAATCGACCCCCGCTTCATCGTCCAGCGCCGCCAGCGCGGCGGCGTCGCCGGGGGCGATGGCGAGCAGGCGCCGCGCCACCGTCATGCCGTGACCCGCGCGCAAAAACGCCGCGATCTGCCGCTCGCGCAGCTTCGGATCGTCCAGCACCACCGCGCCGAATGGCCCGAACCGCCGCCGCCGCGCAAAACCGACCGCCGAAGCCAGCGCCGCCGCTTCGGCGGTCTCGATCGCCTCGCCGCTGTCGCCCTCGGCAATGCCGTCGACATAGAGCTGCGCCTTGACCCGGCGTACCCCGAGCCCGCGCCGCGTCATCGCGCCGGCGCGCATCACCGCATAGTGGCGATCGTCGAGATAGCGCAGGCGTTCCATGCGGTCGGCGACCGCTTCGCACGCCGCCATCGCGTCGCCTTCCTCCGCCCAATCGGATTCGCGAACCTTTCTCGACAGATAGCGCACCAGCTTGGCGCGGCTGGTGGCGAATCGCGCAACATAGGCCAGCGCCAGCTCGTCGAGCCGCGCCGCGTCCAACGGTTTTCTGGTCCGGTCGGATGGAGCGCGGCGCTTGACCATGCCATGTTTATGCCACAGTCGGGCCTGATTGAGAACGATCAGCGCCGCCATATCGGGCAAGATAGCCCGAAAACGGGCGAATTGTTCCAACTGCTCAGGGATCGCGCAAGGCACCATGACACGCAAAGATGACATGCTTGTTGCCGCGCGGCCCATTTCGCGGGATGTCGCACCCTTTATGACCGATCAAAACACGCCCCAGGCGGACGCGCTTCAGCCGACGCCGACCTTTTGCGCCCAGCCGCGCCGCTTTTCGGATTTCGCCACCGTCGGCGAAGCGCTCGACTATGCGGCGAGCGGCACCCGCGGGCTGAATTTCCACGATCCGCGCGGCAAGCTCGTGCGCCCCTATCCGTATCGCGAGCTGAAGGACGACGCCGTCCAGACCGCCTACCGGTTGATCGCCGCGGGGGTAAAGCCCGGCGACCGCATCGCGCTGATCGCCGAGACCGGCGCCGAATTCGCCGCGCTATTCTTTGGCACGATCTACGCGGGCGCCTGGCCGGTGCCGCTGCCGCTGCCGACCAGCTTTGGCGGCCGCGACAGCTATGTCGGCCAGCTCGTCGTCCAGCTCACCAGCTGCGACCCGACGATGCTGTTCTTCCCGCCCGAAATCGCGGCGATGGCGGTCGAAGCCGCCGAGGCGCAGAATGTGCTGCCGGTCGACTGGAGCGAATTTGCCGCAAAGGCCGCGCCCGTCACCGACCTGCCCGCGCAGAAGTCCGACGAAACCTGCTATCTTCAGTACAGCAGCGGCTCGACGCGCTTCCCGCACGGCGTCGCCGTCACCCACGCCGCCTTGCTCAACAATCTCGCCGCGCACAGCCATGGCATGGAGGTGCGGGACAGCGACCGCTGCGTCAGCTGGCTGCCCTGGTATCACGACATGGGGCTGGTCGGCTGCCTGCTCTCGCCCGTCGCCAATCAGGTGTCGGTCGATTATCTCAAGACCGAGGATTTCGCGCGCCGTCCGCTCGCCTGGCTCGACCTGATCAGCCGCAACGAAGGAACGACGCTCAGCTATTCGCCGACGTTCGGTTACGACATCTGCGCGCGCCGCGTGTCGAGTCAGACGCACGTCGCCGACCGTTTCGACCTGTCGCGCTGGCGCGTCGCGGGCAATGGCGCCGACATGATCCGCCCCGACGTGATGCAGAGCTTCGTCGACGCCTTTGCCGACGCCGGGTTCAGCGCCAGCGCCTTCCTGCCCAGCTACGGCCTCGCCGAAGCGACCCTCGCGGTCAGCATCATGCCGCCGGGCGAAGGGATCGTCGTCGAACTGGTCGAGGAAACCGAGCTGTCGGGCGCCGCGGGCGACGCCGGTCGCCCGACGCGCTACCGCGCCATCGTCAATTGTGGCCGCGCCGCGCGCGACATGGTGATCGAAGTGCGCGACGAACTGGGCAACGCCCTGCCCGACCAGACGGTCGGCAAGGTTTGGTGCAGCGGCCCGTCGCTGATGACCGGCTATTACCGCGACCCCGAATCGACCGCCGCCTGTTTGGTCGACGGCTGGCTCGACACCGGCGATATGGGATATTTGTCAGACGGTTACATCTATATCGTCGGCCGCGCCAAGGACATGATCATCATCAACGGCAAGAATCACTGGCCGCAGGATATCGAATGGGCGGTCGAACAATTGCCGGGCTTCAAATCGGGCGACATCGCCGCCTTCGCGATCACCGCGCCGGGGGGTGAGGAAACCCCCGCGGTACTCGTCCAGTGCCGCACCAGCGACGATGCCGAGCGGCTCGCGCTGCGCGAGACGATTCGCGACCGCGTCCGCGCGATTACGGGCATGAATTGCCTGATCGAACTGATCCCGCCGCGCACCCTGCCGCGGACCAGTTCGGGCAAGCTCAGCCGGTCGAAAGCGCGCGCCCAATATCTGGCCGGGGAAATTCAGCCCTTTGCCATGGCGGCCTAGGGCCAAGGGTCGCACAACCCCCTGACCTTGCGCTTAAATTCCTGTCCCGCAGCTGGACAAAAATCGCGTTAAATGAACGCGCTGGTTACCTTCGAGTAACACCCCGACGCTAAACGGGTCGGGTGAAGAGCCAGTTGACCGACCAGATTGTTGCCGAAGAGATTCCTGCGCGGACCCTGTTGGGGCTGGGACCGCGCGATGCGGACATCGGCAATCTCCGCCAGCTTCAACTCGCGCCGCTCCGCGGCCGCGGGGCGCTGCGCCTGGCCATGGGCATCGGGATGGCGTTGGTCGCTGCTTTCACCATGATCCACAGCGTGCCGCTCGCGCTCGCCGGCGGCTGGTTCGGCTGCGCGCTGATCTTCAGTCTGTGGTCGTACAGCCGCTTTCGCAGCCTGCCGCTTGGCGATCCCAAATTGTCGGGCATCGCCGAATATCGACTGTGCAACCGCCACGGCTTCTATTCGGCGCTGTTGTGGAGCGCGCCCTTCTGGCTGCACGGGCTGACCCCGCCGCTCGACCATGTGCTGTCGATGTGGACCATCGCGGTGCTGATGATGGTCACGCTGGCTATCGTCGCCCACAGCGTCCCGATGGCGTGCATCCTGTTCATCGCGCCGGTCACGCTGTCGGCGGCGGCGGCGCTGATCCGCGCCGGGGCGCCGCAGCTCGCGGGGGTGGCGCTGGTCGCCGGATTGCTCCTCGCCAGCTTTTGCGTCCGCTTTGCGCAAAGCCACATCCGCTATCGCCGCGCCGAAGAAACGCTGCACGAAAAGACCGAAACGGTCAGCCTGCTGCTGCGCGAGTTCGAAGAGACCTCGGCCGACTGGCTGTGGCAGACCGACAACAGCCGCCGCCTGGTCCATGTGTCGCCGCGGCTCGCCTTTGCGCTGGGCGCCAGCGCCGAGGCGCTGGAGGGCGTGCCGCTGCTCCAGGCGCTGTCGGGCGACGCGTGGGACACCGGGCTGTTTCCCAAAAGCCTGCACGAAATGGCCGAACGGATGAAGCGCCGCGAAAGCTTTTCCAACCTGATCGTGCCGGTCACGATCGGCGGCGCGCCGCGCTGGTGGGAATTGTCGGCATCGCCCCGCCTCGACGAAGCGGGCAAGTTCCTCGGCTTCCGCGGCGTCGGGTCGGACGTCACCGAACAGCGCGCGACCGCCGAACAGATCGCCAAGATGGCGCGTTTCGACAATCTCACCGGCTTGCCCAACCGGCTCAGCCTGAACGAAGATCTGGCGCGCGCGCTGAACCATGCGATCGACGCCAAGTCGCGCTGCGCGATGCTGATGATCGACCTCGACCGGTTCAAGGCGGTCAATGATACGCTGGGCCATCCGGTCGGCGACAAGCTGCTGGCGCAGGTTGCCGCGCGGCTGAAGGGGTTGATGGAACGCGGGATGACCTGCGGGCGGCTGGGCGGCGACGAATTTGCCGTCGTCCTCCACAATGTCCCGTCGGCCGACGCCGCCGAAGATTTGGCACAGCGCCTGATCACGACGATCAGCCGCCCCTATGTGGTCGACAATCACCAATTGTTCGTCGGCGCCAGCATCGGCTTCGCGATCGGGCCGCAGGACGGCGCGACGGTCGAAACGCTGACCCGCAACGCCGACCTTGCGCTCTATAAATCCAAGGATCGCGGCGGCAATGTCGTCGCCGCCTATGTCGCCTCGCTGCACGCGCAGGCCGAAGAACGGCGGGTGATGGAACAGGAATTGCGCGGCGCGCTCGAACGCCGCGAATTCGAGCTGTATTACCAGCCGGTGGTGACCGCTGCCGACGGCACGCTCAACGGGTTCGAAGCATTGATCCGCTGGAACAACCAGAAGCTCGGCAATGTCTCGCCGGGCCGCTTCATCCCGCTGGCCGAAGACGCCCGCCTGATTTCGCCGATCGGCGAATGGGTGCTGCGCACCGCGTGCCACGAAGCGATGAAATGGCCGTCGAACCTGAAGGTCGCGATCAACGTGTCGGCGGATCAGCTCACCGATCCCAATTTCGCCTCGGTCGTCGTCTCGGCGCTGGCGCAGAGCGGACTGCCCCCGCAGCGGCTCGAAATCGAGGTCACCGAAAGCGTCTTCCTGCGCGACGGCGGCGGTGCGGCGCAGTTGCTCGACCAGCTGATCGGGCTCGGGATCCGGCTCAGCCTGGACGATTTCGGCACCGGCTATTCGTCGCTCGGCTATCTGCGCAAGACGCAATTTTCGACGATCAAGGTCGACCGCAGCTTCGTCGTCGGCGCCGCCAAGGGCAGCATCGAATCGATCGCGATCATCCGCGCCGTCGTCGCGCTCGCCGACAGCCTCGGCATGTCGACGACCGCGGAAGGCGCCGAAACCGAACTCGAGGTTGAAACGCTGCGCACCATGGGGTGCAGCAATATCCAGGGCTATTATTACGGCCGCCCGATGCCGTCGGTCGACGTGCTGGCGCTGTTCCGCTCCAACGATTCGGCAGCCAGCGCCGCCGCCTGACGGCGACCAGTCGAACCCCTTGCGCGACGAATTGACGGGCTTAACAAAAGGTTCCGCCGCTCACCGCAGCCGCGGCGCGACTCGTCGCGCGGTGGGTGGTGGACCGTCCAAAGCATGGCAAAGACGCTGCAACGCTTGAACACAAGCTTTGGGGGTCGCCTTTCATGCTCTATCGTCGCTTTCTGGCTGCCGCCATCGCGTCCGTCATGACGCTCACCGGTCTGCTCGTCAGCACCCCCACCGCCGCGCAGGGTTATCTCCAGTGCGTTCCCTTTGCCCGCGCCGAATCGGGCGTCGACATTCGCGGCAATGCCAAGACCTGGTGGGCGCAAGCCGCCAGCGACTACGCCCGCGGCAACGAACCGCGCGAAGGCGCGGTGATGGCTTTTGCTGGAACCCGCGGTATGCCGATGGGCCATGTCGCGGTGGTCAAAAAGATCGTCAGCGACCGCGAAATCCGCATCGACCACGCCAACTGGTCGCCGATCAACGGCCGCCGCGGCCAGATCGAACGCAACGTCCGCGTCGTCGACGTCAGCGATGCCGGTGACTGGAGCATGGTCCGCGTGTGGTACGCCCCGATCGGCGACCTTGGCCTGCGCGCCAACCCGGTGCAGGGCTTCATCTACGCGGGCGGCGCCCCGAACAAGGCGCCGAGCTTCAAGGCGCCGGTGTGGGCGCAGAACGACTGGAAGCCCGGCAACGGCCTGGAAGTCGTCGTCGCGTCGCTCGGCCAGTAACCGAGCCCATCAATCGCAAACGAAACTCCCCTCCCGCTTGCGGGAGGGGCAGCGAGACTTACGAGCTTGCTCGTTAGTCGCAGCGGGGTGGGCGAATGCGCTGTCAAAGCTCGCTTCGCTCGCTCCCACCCAGTATCAGGTCGGATGTGCCCCCGGCACATCCTTGATCAGCCGGGGGCTGATCAACCTGAAACTCCCCTCCCGCAAGCGGGAGGGGAGGAAGATCAGGCTTCGTCGCCCGCATCCTTGGGCGCGTCGCTGTCGCCGGCGGCCGCCACATCCTCGAACCACGCCTCAACCTCGCCCGACAGCTTGATCGTCATCGGCTGGCCGAACCGGTCCTTCGACTTGCCCGCGGCGACGCGGATCCAGCCTTCGGAAATCGAATATTCCTCGACGTCGGTGCGTTCCTTGCCCTTGAAGCGGATTCCGATGCCGCGCTGCAGCACCTCCATGTCGAAATGGGGCGAACGCGGGTTGGTCGACATATGGTCGGGCGGGGTATCGGTCATGATGCTACTTCCAGAAAAAATGATGGCGCGGCCCTAGCTGGACCGCGCCACCATCGTCAATGGAAAGGGGCTTTTCAGAACCCCGCCTTCACCGTCACGAAAAACTGCTGCGGCGCGCCCGCCAGCAAGGTCTGGTTGTCGCCGCGGTTGGCGAAGCCGTTCGTGCCGATCGTCGACACATATTCCTTGTCGAACAGGTTCGTCGCATTGGCCTGCACCGAAATCCGGTCATTGAGCCGATACCCGATGCTGGCATCGACGATCACGAAGCCGCCAACCTCGGCATCATTCTCGAACGAATAATAGCGCTTGCCGGTATAGTTTGCGCCGACGCGGGCGAAAAAGCTGCCATTGTCCCAGGTGATTTCGCCCTTGGCCAGATGGCGCGGCGAATTGACCACGGTCTTGCCCGCGGTCGCCGCGACGATCGTCCCCGCCGCGTTCACGACATCGTCGCGATATTCGGCGTTGTTGTAAGCATAGGAGGCGAACAGCGACAATTCGGGGGTGGCGCGGAACGTCCCCGCCGCCTCGACGCCCCATGAGCGGACATCGCCGACATTCTGCAGGATCGCCGGATTACCCTGAATCCCCGAGCCGTTGGCAAAGGCGATGATGCGATCCTTGAAGTCGACATAATAGCCCGCGACCACCCCCTGAAAGCGCGGCGATTTGGTACGGAAACCCAGCTCATAGGTGGTCGAGGTTTCGGGTTTCAGGTCGAGCGCGTCGAACCCCGCCTGCGTCGTCGCGAAGGGGCCGCCGGTCGCCGAGCTTTCGAACGCGCGAATATTTTCGGTGTAGCTCGCGAACAGCTCGTTATCGTCGTTGACGCGAAACAGCACCCCCGCCTGCGGCAGGAACCAGTCCTTGGCCTCGGTCCGCCCCGCCGCCAGCCCGCCGCGGACGATCGGGGTCGCAAGGTTGGTGACGCGCAGCCCCTTCCACCCCGCGTTGACCTGCACCTGCCCCAGATCGAGCGTGTCCTGCACATGATATTGCAGCGTCTGGGTGTTGAAATCGAACGCCCACTGCGTCGCCAGCGGATCCTTCGGGAATTTCAGGCTGCCGCGGCTCGGCGCCCCGGCGGTGTCGGCCAGGCCATAGAAGCGCCGCGCCTGATTGAAATCATTATCCTCGTACCACATGCCGAGTTCCAGCTGGTGGTCGCCCAGCGTGAACAGGCTGCTGGCGACGATGCCATAGCGTTCGATCTCATATTCGGTGGTGCGGATCGTCATCGGCGCCCCGCCGGGGGTCGTCACATAGGGTGTGAACCACAGCCCGCGCCCTTCATTGCCGTGATAATATCCGGTGACGTTCATCGTCCAATAATCGTTCAGCGGCGCATTCACGCCGACCCCCGCCAGCCAGTCCTTGCGCAGCCCCGCGGCGTCATAATAGGCGTCGTCGACGCTCGCGACCGGCGCCGGGAACGTCTCGCCGACCCCGGCAAAAGGCGCGGTGAACACCGCCCCCAGCGGCAGCGAGCCGTTGGCGACCCCGGTATTGAACGCGGCGCGCGCGACCTGGTTCTGATAGATTTTGGCGACCCGCACCGCGGTGTCCCAATCCTTGGCAAAGTTGTCCCAGCGATACCCCAGCCGGTCGATCATCCCCGCGCTCAGATCCTGATAGTCGTTCTCGGCGCGGTCCGAATAATTGACGAAGCCAAAGAATTGCCCGTCGCCCGCCGGCTGAACGATCCGCGCGTTGACCTGGTGCTGGCGCTGCACCCCGTCGCCCTTCCACTTGTCGGCATCCTGCCACACATAGCTCAGCGCCAGCCGCGGGCCGTTCGCGCCGATCGCGCCGCTGTCGATCCGCACGAACGCGCGCTTGGTATCCTCGCTGCCATAGGTGCCCGATGCCTCGACCCCGAACGCCTCACCGGGTTCGCGCGCGAAAAATTCGATCGTCCCGCCCAGATTGCTGCTCGACGCCGCGCCCAGCGACCCCGCGCCTTGCGCGACTTCGACCCGCCCGACATTTTCGCTGATGATCGCGCGGCTGATGTGCAGGCCGTTATGGTTGCCATAGCTCATGTCGCCCAGCGGCACCCCGTCGAGGGTAAAGCCCAGCTGCTGCTGGGCGAAGCCGCGGATCGAGATGCGCGACGACCATTCATAGGCGCCGAACGGATCGGCGGCCTGGAAATTGACCCCCGGCAGCTTGTCGATGGCTTTGAGCGGGCTGATCCCCGCCACTTCCAGCGCGATGTCGGCGGCGGCGATTTCTTGCACCTGCCGCGCCTGCCCCTGGCCGAGCACGACGATTTCGGCAGCGTCGCCCTCGCCCGTTTCGACGGCTTCCACCGCGGCTTCCGCGGCCAACACCGGCGTCGCGGCCAGCGCCACGATCAAAGCGGCCCCGACGCGCAGGCGGTTCCTGAACTTGTTGGTCATCGATATATCCCCCTATCCCGCCGCCGAAATGGCGCGGTGGTCGCGGGGGCTTTAGGGAGGCGATATTGCTGCGCTGCGGCGAAGGCGTGACGCAGCGATGACGGTAAAAAGAAGCTTCGGCGTCACATGAAATCCAGCTGCTCGGCGGCGGGATACAGTTCGCAATTTTCGCGCTCGATCCGCATCCCCAGCACATGCATCACCGCCTCGGTCTCGCGGCAGAAACCCGGCCAGTCCTCCGCGATCCGCTCGCCGGTCCATTTGGCGTCATAAGCCGCAAAATCCTGCGCGATATGCCCCATCTCGCGGACGAATTCGCCCGCCATCGCGACAACCTCGGGATTGCCGCTCGATTTCAGCCGCGGATAGAGGATCCAGTCCTCGCACTTCAGGTGGCGCAGCAGCGTGTCGCGCAGCATCCCGCGCACCGACGCCAGCTCGGTCGGGCGCGGCGGTTCGGGATTGCGGACCAGGTCCATCAACAGCTGCGACAGCGTTGCCAGCGCCGCATGTTCGGCGCGCAACCGTCGCATTTCGGGACCAATGGGCATAGATCGCCTCGCAAAACTGTTGGTCCCTTCATCCCGCCATAGGATCGCGGCATGAAAAGACGGTAAACGCGCATTAGCCGTGATATCCGCGGGCTGCACGGCCCGGCGGCGGCTTAGGCCATATTGGCGTCGTCGTCCGGAAATCCTCCCTGTGGCGAAGCCATGGGGAGGTGGCAGCCCGCAGGGCTGACGGAGGGGCCGCGACGCCAGCGCCAAAGCCCCTCCGTCCGTGCTCCGCACGGCCACCTCCCCATGCCTGCGGCACAGGGAGGATCACGTCGCCTCGCCTTCCCCTTCAGCCTCCGCGATCCACTCGCGATATCCTACCTCGGCGCAATCCGGTCGAGGCTTATCGCGTCAGGTTTCGCCCCTACCTCGTCCAATGGGTTGTCGGCGTCTTGTGCATTAGCGGCCAAATGCGCGTCTGCGGCGCCCCGTCGTCGGTCAGGATCATTCCCCCCGGCTCTCTGATCCGCTCGCGCACGCAAAGAAAAACCGGCGGCCTTTGGGGCCGCCGGTCCGTATCTTATGCCGCTTCCTTCTTGCGCGACGCTTTCTTCCGCTCGTGCGGGTCGAGCAGCGCCTTGCGGATGCGGATGTTCTTCGGGGTCACTTCGACCATTTCGTCGTCGTCGATATACGCGATCGCCTGTTCCAGCGTCATGCGCTTCGGCGGGGTCAGGCGGATCGCGTCGTCCTTGCCGGTCGAACGGAAGTTCGTCAGCTGCTTCGACTTCATCGGGTTGACCTCGAGATCTTCGGGCTTGGCATTTTCGCCGATGATCATGCCTTCGTACAGCGCCTCGCCGGGCGACACGAACAGGATGCCGCGTTCCTCGAGCGGGCCAAGGGCATAGGCGACCGCTTCGCCATTGCCGTTGCTGATCAGTACGCCATTCTTGCGGCCCTCGATCACGCCCTTGTGCGGGCCATATTTTTCGAACAGGCGGTTCATGATCCCGGTGCCGCGCGTGTCGGACAGGAATTCGCCGTGATAGCCGATCAGGCCGCGCGACGGGCCGCTGAAGGTGATGCGCGTCTTGCCGCCGCCCGACGGACGCATGTCGGTCAGGTCGGCCTTGCGGATCTGCATCTTCTCGACGACCGTGCCGCTATGTTCGTCGTCGACGTCGATGACGACGGTTTCATAGGGTTCGGTGCGCTTGCCATTTTCGTCCTCGCCGAACAGCACGCGCGGGCGGCTGATGCCGAGTTCGAAGCCTTCGCGGCGCATCGTTTCGATGAGCACGCCCAGCTGAAGCTCGCCGCGGCCGGCGACGTCGAAGCTGTCCTTGTCGGCGCTTTCGGTGATGCGGATCGCGACATTGGTTTCGGCTTCGCGCAGCAAGCGGTCGCGGATCATGCGGCTCGTCACCTTGCTGCCCTCGCGGCCCGCCATCGGCGAATCATTGACGGCAAAGCGCATCGACAGCGTCGGCGGGTCGATCGGCTGCGCCGCGATCGGCTCGCTGACGCTGGTGTCCGCGATCGTGTTCGCGACGGTCGCATTGGTAAGCCCCGCGATTGCGACGATGTCGCCCGCGCGTGCTTCCTCGACGGGGACCCGGTCGAGCCCGCGGAACGCCAGCAGCTTCGACGCGCGGCCGGTTTCGATGACCTTGCCGTCCATGTCGAGCGCGTGGATCGGCTGGTTGACCTTGACCGTGCCCGACTGAACGCGGCCGGTCAGGATGCGGCCAATGAAATTGTCGCGGTCGAGCAGGGTCGCGAGGAAGGTGAAGGGCGCGTCTTCGTCGAGGCCCGGGGTGGGGACGTGCGAAACGATCGTCTTGAACAGCGGCTCGAGCGTGCCTTCGCGCGCGTCGGGGCTTTCCGAGGCGTAGCCGCCGCGGCCCGAGGCGTAGAGGATCGGGAAGTCGAGCTGTTCGTCATTGGCTTCGAGCGCCAGGAACAGTTCGAACACTTCGTCGAGCACTTCGGCGGCGCGCGCGTCGCTGCGGTCGATCTTGTTGACGACGACGATCGGCTTCAGGCCGAGCGCGAGCGCCTTGCCGGTCACGAACTTCGTCTGCGGCATCGGGCCTTCGGCGGCGTCAACTAGCAGGATGACGCCGTCGACCATGCTCAGGATCCGCTCGACCTCGCCGCCGAAATCGGCGTGGCCCGGGGTGTCGACGATGTTGATGCGCGTCAGGTCGGCGCCTTCGCCCCACTCGACGCTGGTGCATTTCGCCAGAATCGTGATCCCGCGTTCTTTTTCCAAGTCATTGGAATCCATCGCCCTTTCTTCGACACGCTGGTTGTCGCGAAAGGTACCCGACTGGCGGAACAGCTGGTCGACGAGGGTGGTTTTTCCATGATCGACGTGCGCGATTATGGCAATATTGCGCAGAGACATGCGGGAGAGCCTTGATGGGAGGGGGCAGCGCCCGGAGCGCCGCGAAACGCCGCGCCCCTAACAGAAGCGGTGCTGCGGCGCAACATGATTGCCGAAGTGGTCGAAGGTGCCGCGTAGCGTGACATCAGCGGTGCAAAGTTTCAATAATTATTGAAACTTCAGAAATATTCGCATATGAAGCGAACATGGATTTGTCCCCTGCCTCCGATTCTCCAGCGGCCTCTCCGTCTCCGCCGTTCCGGCTCTCCCCGCTTGCGCAGGCCTTCGTCCTGCATTTCGGCGAGATGGGGAGCCGCTGGGGGATCAACCGGACGGTCGGGCAAATCTATGCGATGCTGTTCCTCGCCGACGCGCCGCGCCATGCCGAGGAGATCAGCGAGGCGTTGAGCCTGTCGCGCGGCAGCGTGTCGATGGGGCTGAAGGAGCTGGCGAGCTGGAACCTCGTTCAGCTGCGCCACGCCCCCGGCGACCGGCGCGACTATTATGAGACGCCGCGCGACGTGTGGGCGATCTTCCGCACGCTGGTCGAGGAGCGCAAGAAGCGCGAGATCGACCCGACGCTGACGACGCTGCGCGCGCTGATGATGGAACCCGCCGTCGATCCTGCCGACCGTTTTGCGCAGGAGCGGATGGCGGCGATGCACGAACAGATCGAGCTGCTCACCGACTGGTACGCCGAAATGCAGCGGCTCGACAATGAACGGCTGCTCCAGCTGCTGCGGCTGGGCGAGCGGGTGGTGAAGGCGCTGGAGTTCAAGGACCGGATGCTGGGGCGAGGAAAAAACCCATCATTTGAGGAAAGAGCATGACCGCTCCCCTTTCCGTTTGTGTCGAGCGAAGTCGAGACACCCATCAACCTGGCGCCATGCCGGCGGGTGTCTCGACCGCCTCGACGAGCTCGGGACAGGCTTCGCTCGACACGAACGGGACATGGAGGTTGGAGTTTAGTGATGGACGCGCTTGACCCGCTGATCCTCGCGCGCATCCAGTTTGCCGCGAACATCAGTTTTCATATCCTGTTCCCGACGATCACGATCGCCTTGGGCTGGGCGCTGCTCGGCTTCAAGCTGGCGTATAACCGCACCAAGGACGGCGCGTGGATGGACGCGTACCGCCTGTGGGTGAAGGTCTTTGCTTTGAGCTTTGCAATGGGGGTCGTGTCGGGCATCACGATGAGTTTCCAGTTCGGTACCAACTGGCCGGGCTATATGGAAAAGGTCGGCAATATCGCCGGGCCGCTGCTCGCCTATGAAGTGCTGACCGCCTTTTTCCTCGAAGCGGTGTTCCTGGGGATCATGCTGTTCGGGTTCAGCCGGGTGCCCAACTGGGTCCACACGCTCGCGACATTCCTCGTCGCCGCAGGGACGACGCTGTCGGCGTTCTGGATCATCGTGCTCAACAGCTGGATGCAGACCCCCGTCGGTTACGAGATTCGCGACGGCGTCGTCCATGCGACCGACTGGTGGGCGATCATCTTCAACCCGTCGATGCCGTATCGGCTGACGCATATGCTGATCGCCTCCGCGCTAACCGTCGCCTTTCTGATCGCGGGCCTGTCGGCATGGCGCTGGCTGAAGGACGGCGGCGGCGACGGGGTGCGGCGCACCTTGAAGGCAGCCGTCTATGCCGCGGCGCTGCTGATCCCGGTGCAGATTTTCGTCGGCGACATGCACGGGCTGAACACGCTGGAGCATCAGCCCCAGAAGGTCGCAGCGATGGAGGCCAATTGGGACACGCGCAGCCATGTGCCGCTGGTGCTGTTCGCGATCCCCGACGAGGCGGCGCGCACCAACCATCTGGAAATCGCGGTGCCGTCGGGCGCCAGCCTGATCCTGAAGCATAAGGCGGCGGGGGTCGTGCCGGGGCTCAACGATTATCCGGGCAATCACCCGCCCGTCGCTCCCTTGTTCTGGGGGTTCCGGATCATGGTCGGGATCGGCGTTGCGATGCTGGCGCTGTCGTGGTTCGCGGCGTGGACGATCCGCCGCCGCGGGGTCGATGCAATGCCGCGCTGGCTGGCGCGCGCGCTGGTCGCAATGACCTTCAGCGGCTGGATCGCGACGCTCGCGGGCTGGTATGTCACCGAAATCGGGCGTCAGCCGTGGCTGGTGACGGGCGTGCTCAAGACCGCCGATGCGGTCGGGCCGGTGGGCAGTGCGATGGTGGCGAGTTCGCTGACGCTCTATCTGGCGGTCTATGCGGTGCTGCTGACCGCCTATATCGCCGTGCTCTACCGTCTCGCGCGGCTGGGCAAAGCGGCGCCGGCGGGCAAGCCGATGTTCCCGGTACCCACCGTCGCGCCCGGCCCCGCCGCGCCGCAGGAGGAACCGGCATGACCCCGTTCATCGATGCCTGGTGGCTGCCCGTCATCTTTGCCGGGCTGATGGGGCTGTCGATCCTGCTCTACGTCATCCTCGACGGCTATGACCTTGGCGTCGGGATACTGACGCGATGGGAAAAGGACGAAAACCGCGACCTGATGGTCGCGTCGATCGGGCCGTTTTGGGACGCCAACGAGACGTGGCTGGTGCTGGGCATCGGGTTGCTGCTGGTCGCCTTTCCGATCGCGCATGGATTGATCCTGACCCAGCTTTACCTGCCGGTCGTGCTGATGCTGGTCGCGCTGATCCTGCGCGGCGTCAGTTTCGAATTTCGCGCCAAGGCGCCGCCCGCGCACAAGCCACACTGGGACAATGCCTTCTTTGCCGGGTCGCTGCTCACCGCGCTATGCCAAGGCTATATGCTGGGCGCCTATGTGCTGGGGTTCGACCAGAGTTTCGCCGCGGTGCTGTTCTGCCTGCTCGCCGCGCTGGGGCTGGTCGCGGGCTATGTCTTCGTCGGCGCCTGCTGGCTGATCTACAAGGTCGAGGGCGATTTGCAGAAGCGCGCGGTGCGTTGGGCCGAAATCAGCCTGTGGGCGACGGCCTTGGCGATGGCGATCATCTCGATCGCGACGCCGCTCTTGTCGGAGCGCATCTTCGATCGCTGGTTCCGACTGCCAGAGATTATCGCGCTGCTGCCGATCCCGATTGCGTCGGCGACGTTGTTCGTCGGCCTCGCGATCTTCCTGCGGCGACCCTTGCGCGCGAAGGACGAACTCTCGTGGGTGCCGCTGGCGGTGGCGGGGATTTTGTTCGCACTGGGGTTTGTGGGGATCGCCTACAGCTTCTACCCCTATCTAATCGCCGACCGGCTCGACATCTGGCAGGCGGCGGCCAGCCCGGAGGCGTTGAGCATCATCCTGATCGGCGCCCTGTTCGTGCTGCCGGTGATTTTAGGATATTCGGTGCTGGCACACTGGATCTTCCGGGGGAAGGCGACGCATTTGAGTTATGAGTGAGGCGTCGGCTTGGACGTCGGCTTTGGGATGGGGAGCGGACGTTGCCCCAAACGTCGCCCCCGCGAAGGC
>JAFAGN010000068.1 GCA_023422695.1 Pseudomonadota bacterium | reverse complement strand
ATCTCTCCAGCGCCCTATAATGCGAGGGCGAGATCCCGGCCTTCGCCGGGATGACGAACGAGGCGATTAGCGTCCAACCTACCGATCATAAGCCTTGGGCAACGCGCCCTCGCTCGGGGTCGCATAGCGATCGCGCAGACGGTCCTGCCGCGTCGTCAGCGACTGCGCCTTGCCGTCGATCCAGATCGCGGTCGGGCGGCTGCCGAGTTCGAGCGGGTCGTTGTCCCACATCACCACGTCGCCGACGCGGCCCGGGCGCAGCGATCCGATGCTGCCTTCCATACCGACCGCGCGCGCCGGGGCGCTGCTGATCGAGGCGAACGCCTGATCCCAGCTCATTCCGCTCGCTCCGGGCAGGCGCGCAAGGCCAACCAGATTGCCCGCATATTGCGTTGCATAACCCATTTTGTGCGCGTCGTCGTCGTCGAACACCCCGACCGACACATCGACCCCGGCAGCTTTCAGCCGCCCGGCGTTCGATTGCGTCGCGCCCAATTGCTCGAAGCTCGACGGCAGGTCGGTCAGCGGCGACACCAGCACCGGCACCTTCGCCGCCGCCAGTTCGCGCGCGACCAGCCAGCCCTCGGTCACCCCGACCAGCACCAGCTTCAGCGCCGGAAATTCCTGCCGCAGCTTCAGCACATTGACGATGTCCGATGCCCGGTCGACGCGCACGAACAGCGGCGTCGCGCCGTTGATCACCTGCACCAGCGCATCGGCGTCGGCGCGCTGGATCATCGCGTCATTGCCCCATTCGGCAAGCGTCGCGGGGTTGCGGGCATAGCTGCGCGCCGCGAGCAATTGTTCGCGGAAGAGCAGGAAGGTCGCGGCGCGGCTGCCCCCCGCTTTCGCCGAACCATCCTCGCCGAACGCCACAAATTGCAGCGCGCGCGGTTTGGTCACCATGTCCATATCGTCGCCCAGGTCGACGACCGCGCCCTGCCCGGCGAACAAATTGCTGCTACCCCCCGGCGCGACGATCGCGCGGGTGACGCCCGAGGCGCGATTGACGGCGACGGGCGAGCCCATCGGATTGAGCGCGGGCGCAATGTCGAGCCCCGCCGAAAAGCGGGTGCGCGGCGCATTGCGATCGTTGGTGCCGCCGACTGCATCGACCTCGACCAGCCCGACGCGGCTGAACGCCGCGACGATTCCCGGGGTGACCCAGCGGCCCCCGGCATCGACGCGCTCGATCCCGCCGGGAACGGCCACGCCCGCGCCTGCGGCAACGACCTTGCCACCGCGCACGACGACGGTGCCGCCATCGATCGGCGCGCTGCCGTCGCCGATAACCAGCTTGGCGTTGGTGATCGCGATGTCTTGGGCCGCAGCCGGAACCGCGATCAGCGCGGCGGCGGAAAGAAGCAGCGCGCGGATCATTTCACATCTCCCTCGCCGGGCTGGCCCAGCTCGAAATCGCTCACCGGACGGCGTTTCGGGTCCATCGCGTCGAACATCAACGCCCCATCGATCCACACTTTTTCGGGCCGCGTATAGGCGCTGAACGGATTGCCGTTCCACAGCACCACATCGGCCATCTTGCCCGGCTTCAGGCTGCCCGTCTTGTCACCGATTCCTAGCGCTTTGGCGGGATTGAAGGACAGCCAGGTCCACGCCACCTCGTCGCTGACGTCGATCCCCATGCGGCGTCCCGCGGCGCGCGCTTTCGCCGCTTCCTGATTCAATCGCTGGATCTGATTGGCGTCGTCCGAATGGACGATGGTGCATGCCCCCGCCTTGTACACCAGCGGGATATTCTCGTTCACGCTGTCATAGGCTTCCATCTTGAAGCCCCACCAGTCGGCCCACATCGCCGAACAGATGCCTTCCTTGGCCAGGATGTCGGCGATCTTGTAGCTTTCGACCGCATGGTGAAAGGTCGATACCTTGTAGCCGAATTCCTTCGACATATCGATCACCAGCGCCATTTCGTCGGCGCGGTAGCAATGATTGTGGATCAGGATTTCGCCCGCCAGCACCCCGGCCAGCGTTTCCATCGCCAGATCGCGGTCGACGGCTTTGCCATCGTCCATCTTTTTCTTGTACGCCGCCGCCTTCTGCCAGGTCGCGCGGTTGACCGCATAATTGCCCATGCGGGTCGAGGGCATCCGCCCCTTGCCGCCATAGACACGCTTCGGATTCTCGCCGCACGCCATTTTCAGGCCGTAAGGCGCGCCGGGAAACTTCATGCCCTGCACCGTGCGCGACGGCACATTCTTCAGCGTGACCGAGCGCCCGCCCATCAGATTGGCGCTGCCCGGCAGGATCTGGAGCGCCGTGACGCCGCCGTTCGCCAGCGCGCGGCTGAAACCCGGATCCTGCGGCCACACGCTATGTTCGGACCAGACTTCGGGGGTCGTCGGCGAGGTCGCCTCGTTGCCGTCCGAATGCGCATCGACCGCGGGCGAGGGATAGTCGCCGAGGTGGCTGTGGATGTCGATCACCCCCGGGGTGACAAATTTGCCGGTCCCTTCGATGACGTCATAGTCACCGGGGATCGCGGTGTCGGCGCCGCCGATCGCCTCGACCTTGCCGCCCGCGAACAGCACGACGCCATTGTCGATCCGCCCGCCCTCGCCGTCAAAGATCGTCACGCCGCGCACCGCCGTCGGCCGCCCGCCATAGGGGCGATAGGTCGACGGATAGGGATCCTTGTTGAATTTGACCGGCTTTTCGGCCGTGGCGGGCTTGTCGCTCGCCGACTTCGCTTCGCCGCCGGTTGCCGCGCAACCGACAAGCGCCAGCGATACCGCAGCCAGCAGGCTGCCTTTCACACCGCGGATCATGGATTATGCCCCCTTGGGTTCGGGACGAACGCCCGCAGCCTGCGGCTCGCCGAGCTCGCCGCCGCCGGCCACCTCGTCGCGGTCGCGCAGCGTGTCGAGGTGCATCCACCGCTTCACGATCGGGCTGACCAGCAACACCGCCACCGCGGCGCCGATCGCGATCCAGCCGAACAATTCATAGATGTCGAGCAGGCCTTGCTTGGTCATCTGACCATCATGGCCGCCGGTCGCCTCGCCGATCTTGCCCGCGACGAAGTTGCCGACCGCGGTCATATAGAACCAAGCGCCCATGATGAGCGACGCCAGGAACGTCGGTGCCAGCCGGTTCATCGCGCTAAGCCCGACCGGGCTGAGGCAAAGCTCACCGGTGGTAGCAAAGAAATAATAGGCAAAGACCAGGAACACCGGCGTCATCGCCGCGACGCCATAGGCTTCGGCGCCCCACACGAGCACCAGATTGGCGAGGCCCATCTGCGCCAGCGCCAGGCCGAACTTCGCGGGTGCCGACGGTTCGATACGGCGCTTGCCGAGCCACATCCACAATGCCGCAAACAGTGGCGCAACCAGGATGATGATGATCGGGTTGATCGACTGGAAGATACCCGCCGGAACCCCGGCGCGATCGACGAAACGGTCGGTGAACAGGTTCATCGATCCGCCCGCCTGTTCGAACAAGCCCCAGAACAGCGGATTGAGGCTGATCAGGAACAGGATGGCAAACATGCGTTCGCGCGGTTCCTTTTCCAGCTTGAAACTCTCGTAAAGGACATAGCCGAGCAGCGCGACGCCCGAGATGGCGAGCAGCGTCTGGATGATATCCTGATACTGGACCAGCGCCCAGATCACCGCGACCGCAGCAAAACCGATGCCATAGATAAGATATTCGCGCGATTTGGCGAGCACCGCCGGAGCTTCGCCGGCGCCGTGCAGCGCCTTCTTGCCCAGCACGAAAACGACCAGACCGGCGAGCATGCCGATCCCGGCCAACCCGAAGCCAAAGCCCCAGCCGATCGTCTGGCCCAGATAGGCGACAAGGATGGTGCCCAGCGCGGCGCCCGCGTTGATGCCCATGTAAAAGATCGTATAGGCGCTGTCGCGGCGCGTATCGGTCAGCTTGTAGAGCTGGCCGACCATCACCGAGATATTGGCCTTCAGGAAGCCCGAGCCGACAATGATGAAAGCGAGTGCTGCCCAGAACACGTTGATCGTCGGATCATTTTGCCCGCCAACGCCCTCGACCGCCATCAAGCTGTGGCCGACCGCCAGCAACAGACCGCCGAACAGCACCGCCTTGCGCTGGCCGAGATAACGATCGGCCAGATAGCCGCCGAGCACCGGGGTGATGTACACCAGGCTGGTGTAGGCGCCATAGATCAGGCTCGATTTGCTATCGCTGAACAGCCAATGCTGGGTCAGGTAGAAAATCAGGATGGCGCGCATGCCGTAATAGGAGAAACGCTCCCACATTTCGGCGAAGAACAACATGTAGAGGCCTTTGGGATGCCCGGCGAATTCGGGTTTCCTGCTTGTGGCGATCAGCGCGCCGACGGTCAGGAATACCCCCAATAGGACCAGCGCGATAACCGCGATCCAGTCGCCCTGTTGCCAGAGGCCAATATCTTTCATGAAAGCGTCCCTTTTCCCATTTATCGTGGGCGCGGCTCCCCACCGCGCGAATGGGGCAACCTAGCGCGAAAATTGCGTATGGGAAGAATCTAATTACGCCGGAAACCATCGGTCCGGCGCATTTGCGCGCGCGAATCGGGGTTGCGCGTGCATCGCCGCGCCGCCACATGGGCGTGATGTTCAACGACACCTCCTCGCTCCGCAGCTATCTTGCCACCCGCCGTTCGGGCAAGGCGCGCGACATGGTCGCGCCCGGCCCCGACGATGCCCAATTGCGCGAAATCATCGCGCTCGCGCTGCGCACCCCCGATCATGGCAAGCTGGCCCCCTGGCGCATCGTCACCGTCGGCCCGGACCAGCGCGACGGCTTCGCGGCGCTGCTCAAGGCCGCGTGGATCAAGGAAAATCCGGGCGCTGCCGGTCTCGACCTGTCGGCGCTCGACCAGTTTGCGCATCAGGCGCCCAGCCTGCTCGTGCTGGTGTCGACCCCGGTTGCGGGCAGCAAGGTTCCGGTGTGGGAGCAACAGATGTCGGCCGGCGCCGTCGGCATGAACCTGCTCCACGCCGCGCATGCGCTTGGCTTTGTCGGCAGCTGGCTGACCGGCTGGGCTGCCTACAATGCCGACGTC
This sequence comes from Pseudomonadota bacterium, assembly GCA_023422695.1. Lineage (GTDB taxonomy): Bacteria > Pseudomonadota > Alphaproteobacteria > Sphingomonadales > Sphingomonadaceae > Sphingopyxis. The sequence goes on along the minus strand of JAFAGN010000068.1, from coordinate 625 downwards.
GCGGCGGCGTTCGGGGCGAACGACGGCGACACGATCGTCGGCTACTTCTTCCTCGGCTCGCCCGCCCGCGACCTCGACGAACGGCCACGCCCTGAATATGACGACGTTGTTCGGGCTTGGGAAATTTAGTTACATTACAGAAGGCCGAATTGTAACAACCGGCATTTGACTGTGCTGCTGTCTTATGGCATTAAGGCGGCATGCTCGATCAATCAAAGCCCGTCTATCAGCGCCTGCGCGACGTCATCGCCAATGCGATTCTCGATGGCAGTTTCCGCGACGGCGACATGCTGCCGTCGGTCCGCTCGCTGGCCGCCGACGAAGGCGCCAACCCGCTGACCGTTGCCAAAGCGTATCAGACGTTTCAGGACGAAGGACTGGTCACCGTCAAACGCGGCGTCGGCATGTTCGTCGCGGCGGGCGCGACCGAACGGCTGCGCACCATGATGCGCGAGGATTTCCTGACCAATGTCTGGCCCCCGGTTGCCGACCAGATGCGCCGCATCGGTCTGGATGCGCGGACGTTGCTGGATTTGACCGAGGCCTGATCCTCGATCCTACCTGTCGCGCAGCGATAGGGAGGTGGCAGTGCGAAGCACTGACGGAGGGGCGTTCACACTACCGA
>JAFAGN010000218.1 GCA_023422695.1 Pseudomonadota bacterium | reverse complement strand
GCGCCGACCCTGCTCGCGGCGGCGGGCGCGGTCGATGGCGAGGCGCCGCTCGACTGGTGGCGGCGCGCCTTTGCGCTGACCTATTCGGTCGAACTGCGCGCCGAACGGAGCGGGCGCGGGCAGTCGGTGGTCGATGCCGATGCCGATCGCTACACCCGCTTCAGCGCGCCCGCGATGGCGCCGATTCCGGCAGGGGCGCCCAGCGGCGCCTGGGCGCGGCGGCGGGTTGAGGGCAAGGCGCTCAGCATCGCGCGGCTGGCCAAGGCCAGCCTGACCTATGCGGGCGGCATCGATTATCTGGCGTGGAAGATCAATCGCCACGCGGGAACGCAGATCGAGATCAAGCCGTGGCAGCGGCGCTGGCCGCTGGTCGCCGCGCTGACGCTGGTCCCGCGGTTGATCAAGGGCGGCGCGATCCGGTAATTTCCCGGGCGCCAATGTCCTTGGAGGCCTGTCAGACCGCCAGCCGCTCGCCCTCGACCGGCCGCGAATTGCCGCAGCGGCGGATCGCCTGATCGAGCGCGTTGAGCGTGAAGGGCTTGCGCAGCACGTCATGGTCGCCAAAACTTTCGGCCTCGCTGGCGTCGCCGGCAAAGCCGGTGACGAACAGCACCGACAGTTCGGGCCAGCGCTGCTTGAGCTGCGCCACCATCTCGGGCCCGGTCAGTTCGGGCATCAGCACGTCGGACAGGATCAGGTCGAATTTACCCCCGTTGGCCAGCCGTCCTTCGACCAGCCCCGCGACCTCCAGCGGATTGCCGCATCCGACCGCGCTGTGGCCCAGTTCCTCGACGGCATCGACCGTCGCGGCCAGCACGCGCTGGTCGTCCTCGACCACCAGGATGTTCAGCGCTTCGGCGGGCGCGGCGTCGACCATGTCGGCGTCGGCGTCGCTGGTCGCCGCGGCGACATCCTGGGGTTTCGCGACGGGCAGCAGCATCGCGACGCTCGTCCCTTCGCCTTCGGTCGACGAAATCTGCACCTCGCCGCCCGACTGGCGGCAAAAGGCAAAGACCTGGCTCATGCCCAGCCCCGTACCCTGACCCGCGGGTTTGGTGGTGTAGAAGGGGTCGAACACGCGCTCCAGCACTTCGGGCGACATGCCGCATCCGGTGTCGATCACCTGCACCGCCAGCGCCTTGCCGTCGCCGTCGTCGAGCGTGCGAATGGTCAGCGCACCATGACCCTCCATCGCGTCGCGCGCGTTGACCGCAAGGTTGAGCAGCGCATTTTCAAACTGTTGCCGATCGAGCCAGCAGGCGAGATTGGCGGCCCGCAGGTCGAGCGTCAGCGCAATACGATCGCCGATCGTGCGTTCGATCAGCTGGGCAAAGCCGGTGATGCACGCGTCGATATCGGTCATTTCGGGGCGCGCGGGTTCCGACCGGGCAAAGGCCAGCAACCGCCGCGTCAGGTCGGCGGCGCGATTGGCGCCGTCCAGCGCATTGGCCAGATGGCGCTCAGCCTTTTCGGGGGTGCCGGGCAGCCAGCGCTGCGCCAGTTCGAGCCCGCCGACAACAACCGCCAGCATATTGTTGAAATCATGCGCGATGCCGCCGGTCAGCTGGCCGACCGCCTCCATCTTCTGCGCCTGACGCAGCTGGGCTTCGGCGGCGGCGCGCTCGGTCATCTCACTGCGCAGCGCGATGTTCGCCTGTTCCAGCTCGGCAGTGCGCGCCTCGACCGCTTCTTCCAGCTGCATCGCGCGTTCGCTTTCGGCGACCTGCTCGCGCCGCGCGACGCGGCGCTCGGTTTCGGCGCGGACGAACGAGAATGTCGTGCCGATCGCCACCGCGGCGATCGCCGCGCCGAGCAGCGCAAACAACAGCATCGCCTGGTTCAGGCTGGCGCGATCTTCGGACGCGGTGCGGATGCGCTGACGCAGCAGCGCACGTTCGTTGGCGATAATCTGGTTGAGCAGGCCGTCGATGCGGCTGAGCCCGGCATCATGTCCGGCCGCATGATATTTCGAGATCGCCGCGACGGTCTGGTTGTAATTGGCGCTGAGCGCGGCGTCGCCCAACTGACGTCCGCGATTGTCCATTTCGCGCGTCAGATCGTCGACCAGCTTCGATTGCGTGGCATTGTCACGCACGCTGCGGTCCAGTCGGGTCAGATATTGCCGCGCCAGCCCCCATTGCTGTTCATAGACGCGGCCGTCTTCCTTTTGCAGCCCGACAGCAAAGCGCCCAAGCGCCGCCTCGGCGCGCGCGAGCGAGGCGTCGAGCGAGCGGGTCTGCGAAATGACTTCCAGACTTTGCGTCTGCCACCCGAGCGACTGGTCATAATTGTCGCTGGCGCGCGCGAGCAGCAGCACGAGCGCGCCGACGATGCTGGTCAGCATCGTCGCCATGCCGATCGTCAGCCAAAAGCGTAACCGCTCGCGCCGCGTCTCGGTTTCGGTATCGCCATCCCGCTCGAACACCCGCCTGTCTTACCGGACAAGCGCATCGCCGCAAAGCGCCGAAGCCCTTGCCGCTGGCCCGCAGCCTCGTTTCGGCGCAAAAAGGAATCCGCTGGTCGGCAGACCGGCCCAGAAGAACCGGGCGATTAGCCGATAATGCCGACGCGCTGGCCAGCGCGTTCGAAGCGCGCGAGGATTTCGGTGACCTGGTCGCTCGAATGTTCGGCGCACAGCGAACAGCGCAGCAGCGTCATGTTCGCCGGGGTCGCGGGCGGGCGCGCCAGGTTGACGTACAGCCCTTCCTCCAGCAGCGCTTCCCACATCATCGCGCCGCGCTCCAGGTCGGGCATGATCACCGCGATGATCGCCGACTGCGGCTCGTCGGTGCCGAGCGTAAAGCCGAGCTCGCGCAGCCCCTTGTGCAGCGTCTTGGAATTTTCCCACAGATGCGCGCGCTTGTTCGACCCGTGCATCAGCTTGCGGATGCTCGTCGCCGCGGTCGCGACGACGCTCGGCGGCAGCGACGCGGTGAACACATAGGGGCGGCAGACAAGACGCAGAATCTCGAACTTCGGGTGGTTCGACACACAGAAGCCGCCGACCGTGCCAACGCTCTTGCTGAACGTGCCGATGACGAAATCGACGTCATCCAGCACCCCCTGCGCCTCGGCGACGCCGCGGCCATGTTCGCCGATGAAGCCCATCGAATGCGCTTCGTCGACCAGCACCATCGCGCCATTTTCCTTGGAGACGCGGATCATCTCCTTCAGCGGCGCGACGTCGCCCAGCATCGAATAGACGCCTTCGAGCACGACCAGCTTGCCCGCTTCGGGGGGCAGGCGCTTCAGACGCTTTTCGAGCGCCTCGACGTCATTGTGGCGGAATGCGACGATTTCGGCATTGCCCATCGCGCAGCCGTCATAGATCGAGGCGTGGCTGTCGATGTCGAGGATGACATAGTCGCCCTTGCCCGCGATCGTCGAAATGATGCCGAGGTTCGCCTGATAACCCGTTGAAAACACCATGGCATGATCCATGGCGTAAAATTCCTTGAGCGCATCCTCGCACTCCTTGTGCCCCTGATAGGTGCCGTTGAGGACGCGGCTGCCGGTGGTGCCGCTGCCGAACTTGTCGAGCGCGTCCTTGCCCGCGGCGATGACGTCGTCATCGAAGGTCATGCCCATATAGTTATAGGTGCCGAGCAGGATCGTCTCGCGCCCGTTGCAGATCGCGACGGTCGGCGACACGACGCGTTCCATCACCAGGCTGAACGGATCGGTCACGCCGGTCGCGAGCAGGGCTTCGCGCTGCTGGATCAGCGGGTCGAATTTGGAAAAGAGGTCGGTCATATCAAATATCCAAAGTCCGTTCGCATCGAGCGAAGTCGAGATGCCCCTCGAACTTGCGCTGTCCCGATGGGTGTCTCGACTTCGCTCGACACGAACGGGAGTAGGGGAGCCTAGCCTTGCAGCTTTTCAACCGCCGCCACCAGCTGGCCGACCGTCTCGATCTCGGCCTGCATGTTCATGCTGATGATGATGTCGAACGTGTCCTCGACCTCGGCGACGAAATCCATCACCGTCAGGCTGTCCCATTCAAGATCGCCGGCAAAGGTTGTCGCATCGGTCAGCTCGACGCCCTTTTTGTTGAAGGGCGCGATCAGGCCGTAAATCTGCTCGGAAAGGGCGGTGCTCATAGGGTGCGTCCCATAGTGGAAGAATGTTGCGCGCGGGAATGCCGCGCTCGATCCCGATTGGCAAGCGATTGCGGCGGGAACAGGGCAGCATCTTGCCGCTCTTCGCACTTCGTGGCATCGCTGTGACGGGTCGCTGACGCAGGAAGGACGGGGGGATTGTCCATGGACAGCGAAAGTGCATCGGCGCTAGCGGCGCGCCCGGCGGTGTCGTTCCCGCCCAACGCGGTCCATCTGGTCCGCACCAATCAGCAACTGACGATGCAGCTGTCGCAGATGGCCGACCAGAAGGCGTCGATCCTGATGGGCGCGACCTTTGTCGTGTTCACGCTCGCGGTGGGACAGGCGCGCGCCGGGGCAGGGGCGCTGGCGATGCCGCTGACGATCCTCGCGACCTTTTCCTTCCTGTCGGCGCTGCTCGCGGTGTCGGCGGTGCTGCCGCGCGTCGGCAAGGCGCCCCCGATCGTTTACAAGGACGGCAAGGATCACAGCAATATCCTGTTCTTCGGCCGCTTTTCGCAGATGGAGGAGGATGAGTTTATCGACGCGGTGAAAGCGCGGCTGCGGACCGAGGACGATCTCTACGAAACGATGCTGCGCGACACCTATCAGAACGGCATTGTGCTGGCGCGGCGCAAATATCGTTATCTTGCCTATGCGTACCGGCTGTTCGTCGTCGGGCTGACGCTGACCTTCGGCGCGTTTGCGTTCGAGATGGTCGCGATGTGGCGGGGGTAGGATAAACCGTCGCCCCCGCGAAGGCGGGGGCCGCTGGAAGTTT
>JAFAGN010000157.1 GCA_023422695.1 Pseudomonadota bacterium | reverse complement strand
GTTTACGCTACTCTGGATTGCTTCGCTGCGCTCGCAATGACGCAACTTGTAGCGGGCTCTTATACTCGCATCGGCATCAGAACATACAACGCCGGGCTCTTTTCGCTCTCGCGGATCAGCGTCGGGGCGTTGGCGTCGGCAAGGTGCAATTCGACGCTGTCGCCGTCGACCTGCCCCAAGATGTCGCTGAGGTAGCGCGCGTTAAAACCGATTTCCATTGCGTCGCTGTCATAACCCGCCGCCACTTCTTCGGCCGCGGTGCCGTTTTCGGGGCTGGTGACGCTGAGCGTGATGCGGTCCTTGTCGAGGCCCACCTTGACCGCGCGGGTCTTTTCGCTGGCGATCGTCGAGACGCGATCGACCCCCTGGTACAGGCTCTTCGGATCAACTTTGAGCAGCTTGTCGTTCGCGGTCGGGATCACACGGCTGTAATCGGGGAACGTCCCGTCGATCAGCTTCGACGTCAGGATCGCGTTGCCCAGCTGGAAGCGGATCTTGCTCGCCGACAGGCTGATCTCGACATTGCCCTCGGCCTCGTCGAGCAGCTTGCGGATTTCGGCGACGCATTTGCGCGGCACGATGACGTCGGGCATCGACGACGCGCCCTCGGGACGCGTGACGGTGTAGCGCGCGAGACGGTGACCGTCGGTCGCCGCGGCCTTCAGCACCGGACCCGACGCATCTTCGGCCACATGCAGGAAGATGCCGTTGAGGTAGTAACGCGTTTCCTCGGTCGAGATCGCAAAGCGCGTCTTGTCGATGATCTGGATCAGCTCGGCGACCGGCAGTTCGAAATTGGTCGGCAGGTCGCCCTCGGCGATCACCGGGAAATCGTCGCGCGGCAGCGTCGGCAGGTTGAAGTTCGAGCGCCCGGCCTTGACCTGCATCTTGCCTTCGGCAGCGGCGAGGCTGACTTCCGATCCTTCGGGCAGTTTGCGGGCGATTTCGAACAAGGTGTGCGCCGACACTGTGGTCGTGCCCGCGGTTTCGACCTTGGCCGCGATCGTCTCGACGACCTGCAAGTCGAGGTCGGTCGCCATCAGCTTGAGCTGGCCCGAAGCATCGGCTTCGATCAGGACGTTCGACAGGATGGGGATGGTATTGCGCCGCTCGACCACCGACTGGACGTGGCCAAGGCTCTTCAACAACACTGCGCGTTCGATCGTCGCTTTCATTCTAATCCGCCATCCCTGTGTTCCGCGGGAGAAGTCCCTGAAGGGGCAGCGATCGGAGTCGATTCGTCGCTCCGATTCCCGGCCCCTGAAAATGCCCACCTTCCTTAACGCACGCATCGGCACGCGCAAGCCATGCTTGCAAACCATCCCCAATCGCGCGAACGAGGGCGCGATGCGGCGCTGGGCCTTCCTTTTCACGACACTGGCGGCAATACCTGTCGCGGCGCTCGCCGCTGCCCCGACGGCATTGGGGATTTTCGACGGCTGGGGCGCGTTTCGCGATCCGGCGACGCCGCGCTGCTATGCGCTCGCCGCCCCCGCCGCGACGATCGGCACCCCGCAGGTCAAGGCCTATGCCAGTGTCGGCTATTGGCCGAAATCGCGGATTCGCGGCCAATTCTACGTCCGTCTGTCGAAAGCGCGAGCGCCGGGGCGCGACTTACGGCTGACCATCGGCAGCCGCCGCTTCATCCTGACCGGCAATGGCGCGCACGGCTGGGCGAGCGACGCGCGGATGGATGCCGCGATCGTCGCCGCGATGCGATCGGCCCCCAGCATGAGCGTCGCGAGCAGCACCGCGACCGGCGGCGCGATTGCCGACACCTACCGGCTGCGCGGCGCCGCGACCGCAATCGATGCCGCGGCGCTGGGGTGCGCGCGGCTGGGGTGAGTATCGACCGTCGCTTGTGCCTCAGGGCTACGGTAAAGGAAAAGGCCGAGTCCTAGTCGCGCGCCAGCTGCGTCAATTCCTTTGCCAGAAAATCCAGCACTAACCGGACTCGCGGGACATGACGCAGCCGTTCGTGGGTGAGCAGCCACAGTCCGGTGGTATCTTCCTGCTTGGGCGGAATGCAGCGGATCAGATCGGGTTCGCGATTGGCGATAAAGCCGGGCAGGATCGTCAGCCCCATCCCCGATCGCACCCCGGCGAGCAGGCCGGGGGCGCTGTCATATTGCATGACCACCGACTCCTCGAGCCCATATTGGCGTAGCCACGCGAGGTACGGCGTCCACACGCCGCCCCCGCCGCCGATGAACGGATGCGCCGCCAATTGCTCACGGCTGTGCGGAATGCCGTGGCGGTCGGCATAGTCGCGGCTGCAATATACGGTCCACGGATTGTCGGCGATGCGGCGGCCGACCAGCCCGGCGCCGGTGGGTTGCTTGCTGCTGCGGATCGCGATGTCGGCGGCGCCGCTCGCCAGATCGCGCTGTTCGTCCGATGTATCGAGCTGGATATGGATGCCGGGATGCGCCGCGCGCAGGTCGCGCAGGATTGGCGGCAGGATGGTGACCGCAAAGATTTCCATCGTCGTCAGGCTGACCGTGCCGCCGACTTCGCGCGACGACGCGCTAGCGGCTTCGCCAAAACGATCGGCGGCATCGCGCACCGCCGCGGCGCTGCCCAGCATCGCCTCGCCCACCGGGGTCAGCGCATAACCCGCCTGCCGCCGCTCGAACAGGTTAAGGCCGGTTGCGGCCTCCAGCGCCGCGATGCGCCGCGCGACGGTGGTCTGGCTGACGCGCAGCGCCTGCGCGGCGGACAGCGTGCTGCCGGTTTCGGCAACGGCCAGAAAGGCCTTGAGGTCGTTCCAATCATACATGCCGCTTTGTGCGGCATAAGCGCCTTCGCGGCATTCTGCAATTTTGCAGAATGGCCCAGCAACATCGTTGCTCCTCGCGGATCGGGCGATCGCTTATCTGCGCTGTACCGGCTTCCTCCCCTCCTCTTTGGCCGGTCGATGGAGACACAAGATGAAAAAGCTTCTGATCCTCGCCGCGCTGACCGCCGCTTCGGTGGGCCAGCCCGCTCTCGCCCAATCGGCACCCGCCGCAAACCCCAGCGTTGCCGTCGCGCACCGCGACCTCGACCTTCGCACCGAGGCTGGCGCCAAAAGCCTCGACCGCCGCATCTGGCGCGCCGTCGTCGAAGTGTGCGGCACCGCGCCCGATTTCGACCTTCAGGGCAAGAATGATGTCCGGCAATGCCGCGTCGACACGCGGTTGATCGCCACGGCGCAGGCCGAACGGGTCATTGCCGACGCATCGCGCGACCAGCTGATCCGCGTCAGCTCGATCCGCAAATAAGTCGGGCCCGCCGGGGCGCGATCCGGTGGAAGCCGCGAAAGGCCTATTCCACCAGCCCCTGCCCCGGCACCCAACGCAGATCGCAACCGCTCGTCTGGCCGAGCGATACGCGGCGCCAGACCGCCTCGTCGGCGGCCGTTCCGGTGATCCGCGGATTGGCGAGCGGTCGCCGGTCGAGATACAGTCCGCTGATGAACGCGCTCAGCTGCTTGCCCTCGATCAACCGCGACGCTTTGGAATAAATGGCATAGATTTGCGGCAGCTGGCCGCGGCGGACGATCGTCTGCGTCCTGGTCGATGCCACCTCGACATCACCTGCGGCGGGTGCCGACAAGCCATTGAAATCGGCGAATATCCACTGCCCCGCCGGCCCCGAAATCAGCAACTCGACCCCGCTCGACCCGGCGCCGTTGACCTCCGCCTTTTCGCCCAGCTCCAGCTGGATCGTCGAATGGCGCGTGCAGATCTTTTGCCCTGCCCCCGCCAAAGCGGTTTGCGGGATCGCGAACGCCAGCGTCGCGGCAAGGATTGGAACATATCGGCGCATAACGGCATCCTCGGCAAAGTCTGTTCGCCGTTCTAGGCCGCGCCGCTCGCCCCGCCAGCCTTTGCAATGTACCGGTTCAACCCCGCCCGCTCGCGAATGAACGGGGAAATGCCAGCACCGCGCCGCCAATTGCACAATCGCCGCTTCCCCCCTATATGCGCGGCCATCATGCAGATTCCCGGCCATATCGACCCCGTCACGACGGGCACCGTCCCCTTGCGCGGGGGCAACCGTATCGACCTCGTCGGGCTCAGCCGCGACGCGATCGGCGGCGTGCTGGTCGAAGCGGGGCTGGATGCCAAGGCGGCGAAGCTGCGCGCCAAGCAGATCTGGCACTGGATGTACCACCGCGGGGTCACCGATTTCGAGGCGATGACCGACATCGCCAAGGCGATGCGTCCGTGGTTGACCGACCGCTTCATCATCGGCCGCCCGACGGTGCGCGAGGCGCAGGTATCGAGCGATGGCACGCGCAAATGGCTGCTCGCCGCCGCCGACGGCCAGGAATATGAGATGGTGTTCATCCCCGACGCCGATCGGGGAACCTTGTGCGTGTCGAGCCAGGTGGGTTGCACGCTGAATTGCCGCTTCTGCCACACCGGGACGATGCGGCTGGTCCGCAATCTCGCCGCGGGCGAGATCGTCGGGCAGGTCATGCTGGCGCGCGACGAACTCGGCGAATGGCCCAAGGGGACGATGGCGGGCTTTGGCCCCGACCCCGACGATGACGATGATGAAGAGGGCGGGCATTACACCGCCGATGGCCGCATCCTGACCAACATCGTGATGATGGGCATGGGCGAGCCGCTGTATAATTTCGACGAGGTCAAGGGCGCGCTCAAGATTGTCATGGACGGCGACGGCCTTGCGCTGTCGCGGCGCCGGATCACCCTGTCGACCAGCGGCGTCGTCCCGATGATGGCGCGCGCGGGCGAAGAAATCGGCGTCAACCTGGCGGTATCGCTCCACGCGGTGAGCAAGGAAATCCGCGACGAGATCGTGCCGCTGAACCGCAAATATGGCATCGACGAATTGCTGAAGGCGTGCGCCGACTATCCGGGTGCGGGCAATTCGCGGCGCATCACCTTCGAATATGTGATGCTGAAGGACAAGAACGACAGCGACGAAGATGCACGCGAACTCGTCCGGCTGATCCGCGAATATGGGCTGCATGCCAAGGTCAATTTGATCCCCTTCAACCCCTGGCCCGGTGCGATCTACGAATGTTCGTCGCCCGAGCGCGTCAAGGCGTTCAGCAACCTGATTTTCAAGGCCGGGATTTCGGCGCCGATCCGCACCCCGCGCGGACGCGACATCATGGCCGCGTGCGGCCAGTTGAAAAGCGCCGCGACCAAGCCAACCCGCGCCGAACTCGACCGGATTGCGGAAGAGAAACAGGCGGCGCTAGGCTGACCTAGTTTTTGTCATCCCGGCGAAGGCCGGGATCTCGACATCGCGTTTTACGGCACCCGCGAGACGCCGGCGTTCGCCGCGATGACGGACTGAAGGCACGCTTTTCAGACACATTTTCAATGTTTTTCTGCATAGCTATTCTATACCGTGTGGTAAAAATAACACAGGTAAGAAAATTGTCACATTCTGAACGATCCGTTCATTGAAGCGACAGCTGCAAACGCCATTTAGGCGGTGGACCGCGACCCAAAGGGCGTGGCCATGTAAAGCAGAAGGAAAAACAAAATGAAGAAATTCGCAGTTGCAGCCGCTCTCCTGACGGCCATCGTTGCAACCCCCGCCATGGCTGCCGAAGGCGGCGAAGGCCGCGTCGAAGTGCGCGGCGGCCTGATCACCGGCAACGGCATCGACGAAGGCACCCTCGGCCTGGCCGCCGGTTATGACTTCGACCTTGGCTCGGCCGCGTTTGTCGGCGCCGAAGTCGCGGGCGACAAGGTGCTCGTCGACGGTGCGGATGTCCAGTTCTCGGCCGGCGGCCGCGTCGGCGCCAAGGTTGGCGCGAACGGCAAGGCCTATGTCACCGGTGGTTACACCTTCAGCGACATCGACGATCCCTATGTCGGCGCGGGTTACCAGCACAAGCTGGGCCAGAACCTGTACGCCAAGGCCGAATATCGCCACCAGTTCATCAACAACTTCGGCGACTTCGACACCTTCGTCGCAGGCGTCGGCTTCGCGTTCTGATTTTTCGGAAGCTGCGATGAAACAGGAAGGGGCGGCCGATTGGTCGCCCCTTTTTTGTTTTGCGGGCGCGATGACGGGTTTCCGACCGGTTGCGGACATAAGCGATCCTCCCCCGCAGGGGGAGGGGGACCACCCGAAGGGTGGTGGAGGGGCACAGGCGGTTTACGCGGCGCCGGGGAAAACGCGCTCCTTCAACGGCGACCGATCGGCGGCTCACTATCGTACCGGCAAGGCAAACCGATGGTGCCCCTCCACCAGCTTCGCTGGTCCCCCTCCCCGTGCCGGGGAGGATCGTCAAGGGCCGCTCCCCACCCCAAATCCGACAACCACATCCGCCCTCCGCTACAACCCCCTTCCCTTTCGACAGTCGACGCGCCACGGTCGGCCGATGACCGCCTTTGCCTACATCGCCGCCGCGCTCGCCGAAATTGCGGGTTGCTTCGCCTTCTGGGCGTGGCTGCGGCTCGACAAGTCGGTGTGGTGGCTCGTCCCCGGCATCGCGTCGCTCGCTTTGTTCGCCTACCTGCTCACATTGGTCGATGCCGAACATGCCGGGCGGACTTATGCCGCTTATGGCGGGGTCTATATCGTCGCGGCCTTGCTGTGGCTGTGGGCCGTCGAGGGCGCGAAGCCCGACCGCTGGGACCTGATCGGCGCCGCCGTGTGCCTGGGCGGCGCGGCGATCATATTGTTCGGGCCCAGGGGGAGCTAGATAATCCTCCCTGTCGCGTAGCGATGGGGAGGTGGCAGTCCGCAGGACTGACGGAGGGGCTTTGGCGCTACCGTCGCGGCCCCTCCACCATCCGCTTCACGGACGGTCCCCCTCCCCATGGCTTCGCCACAGGGAGGATCATTTTACCCCGCGTTCGGCAGCGCCTGTTCGACCAGCGGCGCCAGCGCCTCGGCCACCACCGTCACCCCCTTCGCATTGGGGTGCAGATTGTCGGCGAGCATCAGCGCCTTGTCGGTGACGACATTGTCGAGGATGAACGGATAGAAGCTGACGTCATATTTGCCCGCCAGCTCGGGATAGATCGGATTGAATGTCTTGGCATAGTCGCTGCCCAGATTGGGCGCCGCCATCATCCCGGTGAGCAGCACCGGAATCCCGCGCTTTTTCAGTTCGGCGAGCATCGCGTCGAGGTTGGCGCGCGTCTGATCGGGGCCGATGCCGCGCAGCATGTCGTTACCGCCAAGGCCCAGGATCACGAGCGCGGGCTTCACCTTTGCATTGTCGAGCACATAGGTCAGCCGCTGGCGCCCCGCCGCGGTCGTGTCGCCCGACACCCCGGCGTTCTGCACCCGCACCGCGACGCCATCGGCGGACAGCGCCGCCTGCAATTGTGGCGCCAAGCCCTCTTTCGGCCCCAACTGATACCCCGCGTACAGGCTGTCGCCGAACGCGATAACGAGCGGCGCATCGGCGGGCACGGCGGGGGCCGCTTCCGCTGCAACCTTGTCGTTGGTCGAAGCCGCCGGGGTTTCCGCCGATCCGCACGCGGCGAGCGGTTGGCAAAGCGCAATGGCGCAACCATATAGGGCGTAAGAGCGCCATCCGGTCGTTCTCATTTCCAAAGGGTCCTTTCTTGACCGCAGATCGACCTTCGCCCGAAATGGCGATCGCCGCCCATAATGTGACGCTGACGCTGGGGAGCGACAAGTCCCCTGTCGAAATTTTGCGCGGCGTCGATCTGGAGGTTCCCGCTGGCGCTTCGGTCGCGCTGCTCGGGCCGTCGGGATCGGGCAAAAGCTCGCTGATGGCGGTGCTCGCCGGACTCGAGCGCGCCAACGGCGGCACGATCCGCGTCGCCGGGCTGGATTTCGCCACGATGGACGAGGACGAACTGGCGCGCGCGCGGCGCGGGCGCATCGGCATCGTGTTGCAGGCGTTTCACTTGCTGCCGACGATGACCGCGCTGGAAAATGTCGCGGTGCCGCTGGAGCTGGCGGGGGTCGCCGATCCGTTCGGGCGCGCGGCGGCCGAACTCGAAGCCGTCGGGCTGGGCCACCGGCTGACCCATTATCCGGCACAGCTGTCGGGCGGCGAGCAGCAGCGCGTCGCGATTGCGCGCGCGATGGCGAGCGAGCCCGCGATCATCTTTGCCGACGAACCGACGGGCAATCTCGACACCGCGACGGGTCATGCGATCATCGACCTGATCTTCGCGCGCCGCGCCGCGCTGGGTGCGACGTTGCTGATCATCACCCACGATCCCGAACTCGCCGAACATTGCGACCGCGTGGTCGTGATGCACGACGGGCGGATTGAGGAACGGGCGTGATGACGCCGCTCCTTAAGTCCGTTCGTGTCGAGCGAAGTCGAGACACCTCGCGCGGTAGAGCCTGCCTACCGGGTGTCTCGACTTCGCTCGACACGAACGGGCTAAGGGGGGTGTCGATCTAATGCTCCCGTTGTCGTCTCTCTGGCGGATCGCGCGCCGCGATCTTGCGACGCGGATTCGCGGGTTGCGCCTGCTTGCCGTCTGCCTGTTTCTCGGCGTCGCGACGCTGGCGGCGATCGGCAGCCTGACCAGCGGCATCACCTCCGAACTCGAGGTGCGCGGCCAGACCATCCTCGGCGGCGACATCGAATTCGGCATCCCGCAGCGCGAAGCCACGACCGAAGAAATGGCCGGGTTCCAGCGGGTCGGCACGCCCTCCGCCACGGTGCGGATGCGCGCGATGGCCAATGCGCCGGGCGGCGATGCCTTGTTGTCCGAACTGAAAGCGGTCGATGGCGCCTACCCGCTCTATGGCACGCTGCGCCTCGAAAGCGGCGTGCGCCGCGGCCCGCCGCCCACGGGCAGCATCTGGATCGGCCAGGATCTCGCCTCGCGGCTCGACCTGAACGTCGGAAACCGAGTGAAGTTTGGCGAAAAAGCGTTCCTGATCGACGGCATCATCGCCGAAGAGCCCGACCGGTTGGGCGAGGGCTTTACCCTCGGTCCGGTGGCCATCATCGGCCTTGCCGACCTTCCCGCGACCCAGCTGATCCAGCCCGGCAGCCTGTACGAAAGCAAATATCGCGTCCGCCTGCCCGCCAGCGCCAATCCCGAAGCGGTCGGCAAGGCACTCACCGTCGAATTTCCCGACGCTGGGTGGGACATCACCGACAGCAGCAACGGCGCCCCCGGAACGCGCCGCTTCATCGAACGCATGGGGCAATTTCTGTCGCTCGTGGGTCTCGCCGCGCTGGTGATCGCCGGGATCGGGGTCGGCAATGGCGTGGCCAGCTATTTGGCGGGTAAGCGCCCCGGGCTGGCGACGCTCAAAGTGCTGGGCGCCGATAGCGCGACGGTGCTGCGCATCTATGGGCTGCAGATCCTGGCCGTCGCCGCGGTGGCGATCTTCGCCGGACTGGTCGTTGGCGCGCTCGCGCCGGTCGCGATCGGGGCGATTGCGGGCGATGTTTTGCCGGTGCGACCCGGATTCGCGCTCTATCCTCTGCCGCTCGCAGTGAGCGCCGCCTATGGGCTGCTGATCGCGATCGCCTTCGCGCTGCCGCCGCTCGCCGCCACCAAACACATCCCGGCGGCGGGCTTGTACCGCGCCACCGTCGACAAGGGCGCTAGGATCGACCGGCCCGCGCTAATCGCCGTGGCGGCGGCGCTGTCCGCCATCGTCGCGCTCGCCGTCGGCACGGCGCGCGAGCCGTTGTTCGCGCTCGGTTTCATCGGTGCGGCGATCAGCCTCCTCCTTATCCTGGTAGGGCTCGGCTGGCTGGTGCGCCGCACCGCGAGCCGCCTGCCCCGCCCGCGCCGCCCGTTGTTGCGGCTGGCGCTCGCCAACCTGCATCGCCCCGGCGCCGCGACCGGGGCGCTGGTGGTGGCGCTGGGGTTGGGGCTGACGCTGTTCGTCACCCTCGCGGCGATCCAGACCAGCATCACCAACGAGATTTCGCGCACCGTGCCGCAGCGCGCGCCCAGCTTTTTCGTGCTCGACGTGCCGCGCGACGGCGCCCGCCAGTTCCGGTCGATGGTGATAGAGGCCGCGCCCGATGCGCAGATCAACATGATCCCGGCGCTGCGCGGCAGCGTCACCGAATTTCGAGGGATACGCGTCGACGAATTGGCGGAGCTGCCCGAAGGCGCGTGGGTGCTGCGCGGCGACCGCGGGCTGACCTATAGCGCGGTGCCGCCGAGCGGCAGCGAGTTGGTGGGCGGCCAATGGTGGGCCGCCGATTACAAGGGACCGCCGCTGGTCAGCGTCGAACAGGAGGTGGCGACGTCGCTGGGCCTCAAGATCGGCGATACGCTCAGCGTCAATGTGCTGGGGGTCGAAGTGCAGGCGAAGGTCGCGTCGTTCCGCACCGTCAATTGGGACAATTTCGGGCTCAACTATGTGATGGTCTTTTCGCCCGGCACCTTCGACGCGGCGCCGCATAATATGGTGGCGACGGTCGCCGTCGATGCCAAGGCCGAAACCGAACTGGCGCGCAGCATCCCGCGCGCCTTCCCGTCGGCATCGCTGATCGCGGTGCGCGACGTCGTGTCGCAGGTGACGCTATTGCTGACCCAGATGAGCCAGGCGATTGCCGCGGCGGCGAGTATCGCGATCCTCGCCGGGATTGCGGTGCTGATTGGCGCGATCGCCGCCAGCCGTGAGCGGCGCGTGTACGACAGCGTGATCCTGAAACTGCTCGGCGCGACGCGCCGCCAGATACTGGGGGCGCAGGCGATGGAATATGCGGTTCTCGCAGCGGTCCTCGCTGTGCTCGCGCTCGGCCTCGGCCTGATCGCGGCGCGCTATGTCGTCGTCAGCCTGTTCGATTTCACCTTCGCCCCCGATCCGCTGATCGTCGGCGCAACGCTGGTCGGCGGCGCCGGGCTGTCGTTCCTGATCGGCATCGCGGGCAGCTGGCCTTTGCTGTCGGCCAAACCGGCGCAGGCGCTGCGGAGTCTCTAAGTTTATCAGTCGGACGGTGGGTCGAGCTGCGCGTTTGGGATATTTGGTTCGCACGAAGACACAAAGACACGAAGAGAATCACTCGGGCCGAAAGGCCCATATTTCTTTTTGACCGGTGCGGTTGAACGCAACGCTGAAACGTAAAATGCCGCTTTGCGGCGCGCACGACCTCTTCGTGCCTTTGTGTCTTCGTGCGAAATCTTTCTAACCGAACTCGCGTCCAGAACCGCCGTCAGTTCAATATCCGCACCACCGCCGCCACCGCCGCGACGCCCAGCACGACCGCGACCATCGCCTGCCAAATATGCGGCGCGACGCTACCGAAGTGGCGCCCGCCGATCCGGTTGCCGAGCCACATCGGCGCAAAGAGCAGCAGCGACAGGATGAGCAGCCGCCAACTCGCAATGCCGACCCACAGTGCCGCGAGCGTCCCCGCGATCGCGGTCGCGAAAAAGATCAGCATCATCGATGCCCGTGCGACGCTGGGCGGCAGCGAACGGCGCAGGTAAAAAGGGACAACCGGCGGACCCGGCATCGCGGCAAAGCCGGTCAATATGCCCGACGCGATGCCGGTACCGCCGATCGCGACACGGCCGGGGCGATGACCCTCGGGCTGCTTTGGCAGGAGGACTGCGACAAAGGCGCCGACCGCGATCAGGGTGATCAGCAGCCGCGCCACGTCGGGGCGCGCCAGATCGAGCGCGACCATGCCGATCGGCGTCGTCGCCATCGCGATCAGCGCGATCGGCACTGCGGTGGACCGGTCGGCGTCGGCAAGGATGACCTTCAACCCGACCGGTCCGATCAGCAATTGCAGCAAAATACCCAGCACAACCGCTTCGCCCGGCGCGATGATCAGCCCGAGCAACGGCACGAGGATGATCGCCATGCCGAACCCCGTAAGCCCGCGCACATACGCGGCGCCAAAGGTCATTGCCGCCGCGCCGACGAGCGTCAGCGGCGCGATGCCGACCAGACTTTGCACGTCGGTCATCGGGCGGCGACCGCCCAGCACAGGGGTGACAAGTCGAGCAGTGAGCTTCTCCGCAGGCCTGGACGGGCTGCGTTGGCCGATACGGCATGAAAGCCTTGCCGCCTAGCCCCTTGGCGCGCCGACTAGGCGAGCGGCCACAGCGCCGTCACCGGGCGTTCGAGCACCTGCGCGGCGACCGCGTGCAACTGCGGCGGATCGAACCGCCCGCGCCGCACGGCAGTGGCCAGCCAATCCTCGATCGACCCACCGGTATCGATCCACCGGTCGTGACGGAGCATGCCATAAATGGCGCCTGCCAACACATGGATGCCGTCATCGGCCTTGCGCCAGCGGTCGGCGGGATCGCGGGCGACGCCCAGCGCCTCGGCAATCAATTGATCGAGCGCCTGCGCGATATCTTCGTTGAGCAGCCCTTCGAGCGTGGTGTAGCCCCATTTCGGATCGTGATCCGCCACGATATGCGAGATCAGCGGATCACGGGCCAACACCGCCAGCGCTGCCCGCGCCGCCGCGCCATCCATCGGCACGGGCGGGTGGAGCATTTCATGCGCGGCGTTGCGCACCGTCGTCGGTGTGTTCCAGTCCGCCGCCTGCAGAAAGGTCTGCCCCTGCACCTTGATCCCGTGCGGCTTGCAGAATTGCAGCAGCACCACCTCAATCAGCGGATCGAAAGTCCGCCCGGTCAGTTTTTCGTGCCAGCGAATGACGTCATAGTCGGCGAGATCGCGGTCGAGTTCGACCATGCGGCGCGTGACACCCGCTGCCCGCTCGGCCCGGAAAGCGGCGAAATCGGCGCCCTGCATCGCTTCGAACAGCGTCTTCAGCCGCGGCGCCGCGCCCATGAACCAGCGCCAGTCCTTCTCGTTCCAATAGGGGCTGGCACGATAGGCGGGCAGCAGCCGTGCCTCAGGCGCCGCGATATGCGCGATCATGGTCGGCAAATCGGCGTCACCGCCAGATGAAAACAGCACCGACAAATTGGGTCCGAGCAACCCGAAGCCGCTGCGTTCGGCCTCTTGCGCCAACGCCGGGACATCGGCGCGGACTGCGGCAGCGAGGCGCGGTGCAAAGACGTCAACGTCGGCCTGGTAATAGGGCAGATACAGTGCACCCCCAGCCAACGGCCCCAGAAAAGCCAGCGCGTCGAACCCTTCGGACGCCCGAACTTTCCAGCGTGTGCGCATCGGCAGGCGCTGGGCATAAGCGAGGTGGGGAATGGCGAAGCTGCCGAGCGATGCGGCAAAGAAAAAACGGCGATCCATGGCGCCGGGTTAGCCGGTGCGTCCCCCTGGCGCTTGAACGGACTTTGCCCGCAGCGCAATCGGGGGCAGCCCGGTCATGGCGGTGATCGACCGGGTCATGTGCGCCTGATCGGCAAAACCCTGATCGGCGGCAAGATCGGCGAGGGTCCCTCGCCATTCCGCCAGCGCCGACAAGGCCCGGCGCGTGCGCACCTCGATGCGGAAACGCTTCGGGCTGACGCCATAGGCGCGAGCAAAACCACGACTGACCGAGGCCGGATCAAGCGCCATGCGGCGCGCCCAGGGCGCAAGCATCAGATCGGGGTCGGCGCGCAGCGCAGCGGCGAGCAGATCGGGCCAGTCATCGCACACGCTGGCTGCCGCCTGCCAATGCGCGCGCACATGCTCCGAAGCGGCGATGGGGTCGCGTTCGGCGATCCGCGCAAGGGCGTCGAGATCGGCGATCGTCCCTGCCCCCGGCGTCAGTCCGGGAACGGCGGGCAGGTTCAGCACCCGAGCGCCGCGGTTGCCAAAACGATCGAGGTGCGCGGTCCAGCACTCGTGCACCACGACGGTTCCGGGCGCGGCTGTGAAGCGTCCCTCGTCCCCGGCTTCATGATAACAACCCGCGAGCACGACCGCGACATAGGGTTCGGCATGGCGGTGACGGGGCAGGCACGCGTGGGCGCCATGCACGCCGATGCCCATCGCCGTCATTGGCGCCGATCCGGAACGGCGCTCGCCGGCGCGGCTGGCCCCAATGTGACCAGCCACGCATCGGGCGGGGCGTTGTAGCGCAGCGGCAGCAGGCTGGTTCCCAGCCCCGCGCCAACGAACACCCGCTGGCCACGATCGGTCATGTCGCCGCAGGCGAAGCGGTCGCCGTAGCGTGAGACATAGGTGAGCGCGCCGACGAAGGGGAAGCGGATCTGGCCGCAGTGGGTGTGGCCCGCGAAGATCGCCGCAACGGGGCGCTGGACATCGGGGATGATGTCGGGGCTGTGCGAGAGGATCAACGGAACGCCGGGGCCGAGCAGGTCCATCGCGGCGAGCGTCGCGGGGACATCGTCATGCCCCGAATAATCGTCATCGACGCCGCCAACGACCAGCGGACCGAGCTTGACCGCTTCATTCTGCAAAACGCGCAGCCCGCGCTTTTCCAGCTCGCCGCGCAGCGCGTCGGGTTTGAACCAATGGTCGTGATTGCCCGGTGCAACCACGACGCCCAGCGGCGCGCGCAGCTTGCCAAGCGGCGCAACGACTTCCGCGGCGGTGTAGATATGCGTCGCGCTGCGCTTTTCGCTGACCAGATCGCCAGCGATCAGCACCAGGTCGGGGCGAAGCCGATTGAGCTCGGCAACGATGCGCGTCAGCCGTTCGGGCGGCATGTCGGGACCGGCGACATGGATGTCCGACAAGAGCAGCAATTTGAGCGGCGGCTGCCCCGTCGGCCAGTCGGCAACCGCGACCGAAGCGGTACGGATCACCGGGTCGCGGGTCGCGTTCCAATAGCCCTTTGCCAGCAACCCGGTGCCGAGCAGCGCCAGCAGCATCAGCCAGCGCAGCCATCGCCGCGGGCGACGATCGGCCGCCGCTATCAACGGCGCAGATCGGGCGG
The DNA here is from genome assembly GCA_023422695.1 of Pseudomonadota bacterium. Lineage (GTDB taxonomy): Bacteria > Pseudomonadota > Alphaproteobacteria > Sphingomonadales > Sphingomonadaceae > Sphingopyxis. Next base: position 10,619 of record JAFAGN010000157.1, on the reverse strand, counting down.
CGTCGCTTCACCCTGCAGCAGTGCGATCGCTTCAGCGAGCGGCATGATACGCTGGCCTTCCTGACCCAGGGTGCGGATCGCGACGGTGCCCTCGTCGGCCTCGCGCTTGCCGACGACCAGCAGGTGCGGAACCTTGGCCAGGCTGTGTTCGCGGACCTTGTAGTTGATCTTTTCGTTGCGCAGGTCAGTTTCGACCCGCACGCCTGCCGCCGCCAGCTGGGCCGTCACATCGCGGGCATAATCGTCGGCGTCGCTGACGATCGTCGCGACGACCGCCTGCACCGGCGCCAGCCACACCGGCAGCTTGCCCGCGAAATGCTCGATCAGGATGCCGATGAAGCGTTCGTAGCTGCCGAATATCGCGCGGTGCAGCATCACCGGGCGGTGGCGCTCGCCATCCTCGGCGATGTACGACGCGTCGAGGCGGTCCGGCAGCACGCGGTCGGACTGGATCGTCCCGACCTGCCACGTCCGCCCAATCGCATCGGTCAGATGCCATTCCAGCTTGGGCGCATAAAAAGCACCTTCGCCCGGCAATTCTTCCCAGCCATATTCGGGGGTGTTGAGCCCCGCGGCCACCACCGCGGCGCGCAGCTCGGCTTCAGCCATGTCCCACATTTCCTCGGTCCCGAACCGCTTTTCGGGACGCAGCGCGAGCTTGATCGAATAGGTAAAGCCGAATTCCTTGTAGATCCGGTCGGCAAGCGCGCAGAACGCCTGCACCTCGCTGACGATCTGATCCTCGCGGCAAAAGATATGCGCGTCGTCCTGGGTGAACTGGCGCACCCGCATCAGCCCGTGGAGCGCGCCATGCGGCTCGTTGCGGTGGCAACAGCCGTTTTCATACAGGCGCAGCGGCAGGTCGCGGTATGATTTCATCCCCTGCCGGAAAATCAGCACATGCGCCGGGCAGTTCATCGGCTTCAGCGCCATCCAGTCGGCGTCATCCGAAACGATCGGGCCTTCGTCCTCGACGTTCGGTACCTCGTCGGGGATGACGAACATATTCTCGCGATATTTGCCCCAATGACCCGACTGCTCCCACTGGCGCGCGTCCATGACCTGCGGCGTCTTGACCTCGCGGTACCCCGCACCGTCGATCGCGCGGCGCATATAGGCCTCCAGCTCGCGCCAGATCATATAGCCCTTGGGGTGCCAAAATACCGATCCATGCGCTTCGGCCTGGAGGTGGAACAGGTCCATCTCCTGTCCCAGCTTGCGATGGTCGCGCTTCGCGGCTTCCTCGAGCCGGACGAGATGTTCGGCGAGCTGCTTCTTGTTGAGCCAGCCGGTGCCGTAGATGCGCGACAGCTGCGCACTCTTCTGGTCGCCGCGCCAATAGGCGCCCGACACGCGCGTCAGCTTGAACGCTGCGGGGTCGAGCTTGCCGGTCGAGGCGAGGTGCGGGCCGCGGCACATATCCATCCAGCCGTCACCGCTGCGATAGACCGTCAGCTCCTCGTTCGCGGGCAGTTCGGCGGCCCATTCGGCCTTGAACGTCTCGCCATCGGCCCGCCATTTGGCGATCAGCTTGTCGCGTTCCCACACTTCGCGCGTCAGCGGCAGGTCGGCCGCTATGATCCGCCGCATCTCTTCCTCGATCAGCGGCAGTTCTTCATCGCGGAAGGGGCCATGGTCGGCGGTCGGCGCGAAGTCGTAATAGAAACCGTCGCCGGTCGAAGGGCCGAAGGTGATCTGCGTGCCTGGGAACAGGTTCTGGACCGCCTCGGCGAGCACGTGCGCGAAGTCATGGCGCACGAGTTCGAGCGCATCGGCTTCGTCGCGGCTCGTCACCAGCGCGAGGTTTGTGTCTTCCTCCAGCGGGCGCATGATGTCGCGCAGTTCGCCGTCGATCTTCGCGGCGAGCGCCGCCTTGGCAAGGCCGGGCCCGATGTCGGCGGCAATTTGCGCCGGGGTAGTGCCGCGCGCGACTTCACGGGCAGAGCCATCGGGAAGGGTGACGCGGATCATCTGGGACATCGGGAAAATCGGCCTTTCTGGGCAAAATTGCCGCGTTCCTTTGCCAGCATGCACCCCGAGCGGCAAGGGGCGGATTCACAATCGGACTTGCAATGATACTTTGTATCATTATCTGGCAGCCAAGCTCCTTCATCGAAAGCCCCCGATCATGTGCCTCCCCGCCGCGCGCCCGCGCTTCCCCGACCTGTTGGGGATCACATTGTCGCTCACCTGTCTGCTCCATTGCCTGGCACTGCCGACGCTCATCTTGCTGGCCCCCGCGCTCAGCCGATGGATCGCCATGCCCGAATGGGTCCATGCGGCAATCCTGACCCTTGCCCTGCCCGCCGCGATCCTTGCGATGAAGGACGGCTGGCGACGCCACCGTCGCGCCGCACCCGCCGTGTTCGCCGGAGTAGGCCTTGGCCTGCTGGCGGCGGGGCTGGCGGCGCACGAGGGATGGATCGCGCATGCCGATCCCGAAGCCGCCGATCGGTGGCTGACATCGGCTGGCGCAACCATGCTCGCCACCGCGCACCTGCTCAACTGGCGTTGGCGCCACACCGGTCTGCGGCATCCCCGATCGTAACATCGTCGATATTACGGCGTCTGCCGGGCTTTCTGAATGGCGAGCTTGTCACTTTGTCAATGTCACTTGACTATTCCCAGATACTGTGTCAATGTCCCTTGACTGATTAACAAGGGAGCTTGACCAATGCCGCAAATGCTGCGCGCCCTGCCATGGGCGATCGCCATCCTCGCCATCGCCTTGTCGGGCGCCGCCGACATCATTGCCGCCGACGTAGCGAACACGCTGGTGACGGTGCTGCCGCTGATGATGGTGGCGACGATCACCGGTTCGCGGCGCTGCCGCCCGGTGGGGCGCTGAGCGATGGCAAGCAATCCCGCACAACGCCGCTACCAGCGCCGGATGATCCTGCTTTCAGCGGCCTATATCGCAGCCGTCATGCTGGCGAGCTGGCTCATACCCGACGATGCGGCGGCGACGCCGCTGACCGTGGCCATCGCGCTCGTTCCCGCGCTCGCAACCTCGGGCTTCATCTGGGCGATGGCGCGCTATGTGGCGGAGCTGACGGACGAATATGTCCGGATGCTGGAAATCCGCAAGATGCTGGTCGCCACCGGCCTGACGCTCGCGCTGGCCAGCGGCTGGGGCATATTGGAATTGTTCACCGACGTCCCGCGGGTGCAGCTGTTCTATGTGTTTCCCGTCTGGTGCCTGGGGCTCGCGGTCGGATCGCTGGTCAACAAGGTCACCATCGGCGATGGCGGACCCTGCCCGTGAAGAACCGGCTAAAGGTTCTGCGCGCCGAGCGCGACTGGAGCCAGGGCGATCTGGCCGAGCGGCTTGAGGTGTCGCGCCAGTCGGTCAACGCGATCGAGACGGGCAAATATGACCCCTCCCTCCCCCTCGCCTTTCGCATCGCCGACCTGTTCGGCCTGCCGATCGAAGAGATTTTCCTGCGCGACGCATAGCGCTGAGTGCGGCCAGCCGCGCCCCGCCCTTGCGAGCCGAGCGAACGCTCGCTAGGGCGGCGGCAACCGGAAGGGAGCCGTCACCATGTTCAAGCGCCTGTTCGTCGACCATCCGAAGAGCGTCGATGAAAATTACATCGAACATTTCGGCGTCGCGTCGAAATTCGGCGTGACCATGATCTATGGCGGCTTGTGCGCGCTGGTTCACGCGGTCGTCCCCGGCTGGTGCATCACCACCGGCAGCGACACGATCAAACGGCTCAACCATATCATGGTCGAGCAGCGGCGTGCCAAGGGGCAGGCCGTGATGCAGATGAGCACGATCGACTGGGTCATCTGACCGGCGTGCACGCCATCACGATATACAACACGCCGTTTGCATCGAGCGAAGTCGAGATGCCCCTCGATCTTGCGCTACCCCGATGGGTGTCTCGACTTCGCTCGACACGAACGGGATCAGGGAGCGCGTATAGGTGAAGGAAGGCTCCCGCCCCGATTATCTTGAACGCGCGGGCCGCCCCCGCCTGGCCTATCGCTACACCGGCGGCACAGGGCCGACGATCGTCTTTCTGCCCGGCTATATGTCCGACATGGCGGGCGGCAAGGCGACCGCGCTGTTCGACTGGGCGGCCGCCGAAGGTCAGGCCTGCCTGCTGCTCGACTATGCCGGGTGCGGATTGTCGGACGGATTGTTTGCCGAGCAGGATCTGCTCGACTGGCGCGGCGATGTGCTCGACCTGATCGACGCAAGGGCCGATGGGCCCGTCGTCATCGTCGGCTCGTCGATGGGCGGCTGGCTGATGCTGCTCACCGCCCTGGCGCTGGTGCAGCGCGACGGGCCGAGCCGGGTTGCGGGGCTGGTCGGCATCGCGGCGGCGCCCGATTTCACCGACTGGGGCTTCACCGACGCCGAAAAGGCGATCATTCTGGCCGAGGGCGAACTGCGCGAGGAAACGCCGTACAGCGACCAGCCCTATGTGACCACGCGCGGCTTTTTCCAGTCGGGTGAAGCGAACCTGCTGCTCGGCGATCCGATCGCCCTCGCCTGCCCGGTGCGGCTGCTGCACGGTGAAGAGGATGGCGACGTGCCGCCCGCCATCAGCTTGCGCCTGTCGGCGGCGCTGGCCAGCGAGGATGTTCAGGTGACGCTGGTCAAAGGCGGCGACCACCGCCTGTCGCGCGACACCGACATCGCGCTGCTGATCGACACCGTCGCGCGCCTGGCGACCGCAAACTGAAGGAATATCATGGCCCGCAGCGACTTCAAATTTCACGTCACCAAACGCGTCCGCTACGCCGAAATCGATGCGCAGGCGGTGGTGTTCAACAGCCGCTACCTCGAATATTTCGACATCGGGATCACCGAATATTGGCGCGCTGCGGGCGTCTATGACCGCTGGCCGCATCGCGACAGCCCCGAATTTCACGTCGCGCGCGCCGAGGTCGATTACAAGGTTCCGATCCTGCTCGACGAAGAAATCGATATTTGCGTGCGCTGTTCGCGCATCGGGCGCAGCTCGATGACTTTCTTGTTTGAACTGCACGGCGTCGGCAAGGACGATCTGCGCGCGACGGGGCTGGAGGTCAGCGTCCATGTCGCCGAGGCGCAAGGCGCTCCGACCCCGGTCCCCGAAGATTTCCGGGTGCTGTTCGAAGCATTTGAAGGACAGAGCCTTCGCGGGTAGAACGACCCGATGACCCAATATCTGCACACCATGATCCGCGTCAGCGATCCCGACGCCACCGTCGCCTTTTTCAACCTTGTCGGGCTGGAGGAAGTGCGCCGGTTCGACAGCGAACAGGGGCGCTTCACCTTGATCTTCCTCGCCTGCCCGGGACAGGAGGGGGTTGCCGAGGTCGAGCTGACCTATAACTGGCTGCCCGAAGACGGTAGCGCGCCCGAGCAATATGCGGGCGGGCGCAATTTTGGCCATCTGGCCTACCGCGTCGACGATATCTACGCGACGTGTCAGCGGCTGATGGACGCCGGAGTGACGATCAACCGCCCGCCGCGCGACGGCCATATGGCATTCGTCCGGTCGCCCGACGGCATTTCGGTCGAACTCCTCCAAAATGGTCATTTACCGCCGCAGGAACCCTGGTCGTCGATGCCGAACACAGGTAGCTGGTAGGTCATGCGATCAAGGCGGGGCGCGCGCGTCTCCGTCTTGCCAGCATGAGACCGGCGATGAAAAGGAGCGACGCATGACTGCACTCGAAATCGTCCGCATCCCGGTGCTCAGCGACAATTATGTCTGGCTGGTCCATGATCCGAAGAGCAAGGCGACAATGGTCGTCGATCCCGCGGTGGCCGATCCGGTGCTGGAGGCCGCGGCGGCGCGTCAGTGGACGATCACCGACATCTGGAACACCCACTGGCACCCCGACCACACCGGCGGCAACGCGGCGATCAAGGACGCGACGGGTTGCACGATCACCGGTCCGGCGGCCGAATATGCGCGTATTCCGACGCTCGATGTGCAGGTGGCGGGCGGCAATACCGTTCGCCTCGGTAACCATGTCGCCAGCGTGTGGGATGTCCCCGCCCACACCGCGGGCCATATCGCCTATCATTTCGCCGATGACGCCGCGATCTTTGTCGGCGACACGATGTTCGCGATGGGATGCGGCCGCCTGTTCGAGGGGACGGCGGAGCAGATGTTCGCCAACATGCAAAAACTCGCCACGCTCGACGATGCGACGCGCGTCTATTGCGCGCACGAATATACACTATCCAACGCGCGTTTCGCGGTGACCGTCGACCCCGGCAATGACGCGCTGGCGGCGCGGCTGGCGGCGGTCGAAGCGGCCCGTGCCGCGGGTGAGGCGACGGTGCCGACGACGATCGGCGCCGAACGCGCGACCAACCCCTTTTTGCGCGCGCCGAGCGCTGCCGAACTCGCGCGCATCCGCGCGTTGAAGGATGCCGCCTGATGCCGCCGCTTCAGCGCCGGTTCATCTGCCAGCAATATATTGAGCAATCTCAAGGAGCAATGTCATGGCCACGCTGAATCCGATGCGCGCCGTGCTGCTGATCGCAGCGGCGCCGCTGATCGCCAGCTGCGCCCCCGCCGGAACCGCCGAACCGGGCGCCGCGGCGCTGACCCCGAAACAGGCCGAACGGCTCGACAAGCAACTGGCTGGCAAGGTCGCGGGCGAACCGATGCGCTGCCTGCCCAATTATCGCAGCAACGACACGATCCGCGTGTCGGACAACGTCCTGCTGTACCGGTCGGGTGGCAATCTGGTGTATCGCAACGACCTGAAAAGCAGCTGCCCGGGGCTTGCCCGCGACAGCGATATCATGGTCGTGCGCCAGTTCGGGTCATCGACCTGCGAAGGCGACTTCTTTCATCTGGTCGATCGGTCAAGCGGTATCCGCGGCCCGACCTGTGTCTTTGGCGAATTCGTCCCCTATCGCAAACCGGCGGGGGACGCTGGCTGAACCCGCGGTTCAGCCGCAGGCGGGGACCGGTTTGCGCCGAGCTCTTCGGGTCGCACCCCCGCCTGCTTTGATGACTAGGCCTTATACAGCGCCGCGATCTTGTCGGCATAGACCTCGCGCAGCACGTGGCGGCGGATCTTCATCGACGGGGTCATCTGTTCATTCTCGATCGTGAACGGCTCGTCGGCAAAGTCGAATTTGCGGACCTTTTCGATCACCGACAGCTGGCCGTTGACGCGGTCGACCGCGGCGCGCAGCGCGGCGCGGAATTTTTCATGCTCGCGCAGGCGGCACAGGTCTTTCGGCAGCCCTTCGGCCTCGGCCCATTCGGCCATCCATTCGGGATCGGGGACGAGCAGGCCGACGAGATGCGGGCGCTTGTCGCCATAGACCATCGCCTGCAAAATCTCGGGCTGGAGGGTCAGCATGCCTTCGACGCGCTGCGGCGAGACATTGTCGCCCTTGTCGTTGACGATCAGGTCCTTTTTGCGGTCGGTGATGACGATGCGGCCCTTGTCATCGATATGCCCGATGTCGCCGGTGTGCAGCCAACCATCCACGAGTACCCGGGCGGTTTCGGCGTCGTTGCGCCAATAGCCCTTCATCACCAGTTCGCCGCGCACCAATATCTCGCCGTCGTCGGCGATGCGGACTTCGGTGTTCATCAGCGGCGGGCCGACGGTGTCCATCTTGATCCCGGCGCTGGGCCGGTTGCAGCTGATCACCGGCCCGGCCTCGGTCTGGCCATAGCCTTGCAGCAAGGTTAGCCCGATCGAGTGGAAGAACACCCCGATTTCGGGGTTGAGCGGCGCGCCGCCCGATACCAATGCCTTCATCCGCCCGCCGAAACGCTTCTGAATCTTGGGCCGGAACAATTTGTCGAGGATCAGATCGACCGGGCGGTCGAGCACGCCCATCCGGCGCTCATAATCCTTTTCGCCGACGCGCAGCGCCTGGTTCAGCATCCAGTTCGCGAGCTTGCCCTGTTTCTCGACCGACTTGATCATCCGCGCGCGGATCACTTCGAACAAGCGCGGCACGACGACCATGATCGTCGGCCGCGTTTCCTCGATGTTAGAAACGAGCTTTTCGAGGCCTTCGCTGTAATAGATTTGCGCCCCGACCATGATCGGCAGGAACTGGCCGCCCGAATGTTCATACGCGTGGCTGAGCGGCAGGAACGACAGGAACACTTCCTCGTCGCCGATGCCGAAATCATTGACCAGCACCTCGGCAGCGCCTGCCGCATTGTGCAGGATCGCGCCATGATGCTGCATCACCCCGCGCGGGGCGCCGCCGGTGCCGCTGGTATAGATCAGGCACGCGGTATCCTCGCGTTTCATCGTGGTCGCGCGCGCCTTCGCTTCTTCCAGCCACGCTTCGCCGCCGGTCACCAGCGGCTCCCAGTCATGGATCGCGACATCGCCCTGTTGCCCGACGCGCAGGCTTTCCATGGTGATGACGATGTGCGCGTCCGAACGCGTCACCGCGGGCATCAGCGTGCGCGCCAGCTTGGCGGTCGACACGATCACCGCGGTCGCGCCGCTGTTGTCGAGGATATGCTGGTGATCGCGCTCGGTATTGGTGGTGTAGGTCGGCACGGTGATGCAGCCCGCGGCCATGATGCCAAGGTCGGCAATGCACCATTCGGGGCGGTTTTCGCTGACCAGCACGACGCGGTCGCCGTCCTTCAGCCCCATCGCGCGCAGATGATGCGCGAGCGCCGCGACCTGATTGGCGACCTGCCGCCAGCTCAGCGGGTGCCAGACGCGATCGGCCTTGCGCCACAGGAACGGATCTTCGCCGCCGCGCGCGGCGCGGTCAAAGAACATCGCGACCAGACTGGGAAAATGGTCGAGATGGGGATTATCGAGCTTCATGCCTCTCACTCTCCGCGATTTTTATCTGTTATATTTGTATCTTAACCCTGCGGCGGCGCATCATCCACCGATGACGTCCCCGGCCCGCGCGGATCGGCGGCCCCGCGCCACACGCCATCGACGCGTTCGACCGCGTTCAGCTTCGACCCCAGATCGGTGGGGGTAAAATTGTAGCCGAACGGTTTCATCTTCGCGGCGATCGCTTCGCCCGCCGCGGTATCTTCGATCAGCACGCCGCGCTCGCCGAAGTAGAGATTGGGCAGTTCCATCGCGGTCTTGGCATCGAGACCCCAGTCGAGCACCCCGACCAGCACTTTCGTGACATGCATGATGATCCGCTTGCCGCCCGCCGAACCGACCGCCAGCACGACCTTGCCGTCGGGTCCGTAAACGATCGTCGGCGACATCGATGACAGCGGGCGCTTGCCCGCCTGCACCCGGTTGGCGGTCGGCACGCCGTTGTTGGTCGGCGCCAGATCGAAATCGGTCAGCTCGTTGTTGAGGAAATAGCCGTTGGCGATCAGGTGGCTGCCGAAAATGCTTTCGATGGTCGAGGTCATCGACACGACATTGCCCGCCTTGTCGACGACGGCGAAATGGGTCGTCCCCTGCTCGGGGATCGGCGGCGCTTCGGCGCGCGGCTTCGCACCCGGGGGGGTGCCGGGTTCATATTTCCCCGCCGCGCCGAATGGCGAGATCAGCTGGCGGCGCTCGGCCAGATATTTCTTGTCGAGCAGTCCTGCCACGGGGACGTCGACAAAATCACCATCGCCCAGATAGGCGCCGCGATCGGCATAGGACAGCTGCATCGCTTCGGACAAAAGGTGCCAGCTCATGGGATTATCCTTGCCCATCGCCTTCATGTCCCAGCCCTCGATCATCCCGAGGATGCCGAAAACGGTGGTCGCACCCGACGACGGCGGCCCCATGCCGCACACCTTGTACACGCGGTACGTGGTGCAGACCGCGGGCCGTTCCTTCGCCTTGTACGCCGCAACATCCTTGACCGTCAGCGTCGCCTTGTTGCGCTGGGCGTTGGCCACCGCGTCGCTGATCGCCTTGGCATTCGCACCGGTATAGAAGGCATCGGGACCGCGCGCCGCGACGTCGCGCAGGAACGCGGCATAGGCAGGGTTGCGGATCCGCGTGCCGACCGGCGCCGGCTTGCCATCGACATAATAGATCGCGCGCGCTTCGGGAAAATCCTTCCACAAGGATTCGAAGCGCGTCATCCAGTTGTGAAGCACGGGGGTCACTTCAAAACCATCTTCGGCCAGCTTGATCGCAGGCTGAAACAGCGCCGACCACTCCAGCTTGCCCCATTTCTTGTGCGCCATTTCCATCAGGCGCATGTTGCCCGGCACGCCGACCGACAGCCCGCCCGGGATCGCGTCCGAATAGCCGCGCGGCTTGCCGTCGGCGGCTAGGAAGCGATCGGGCTTGGCCGATGCCGGCGCCATCTCGCGCCCGTCGATCGTCGAGATGCTGCCGTCCCGGGCATCGTGATGCAGCATCAGGCCGCCGCCGCCGATCCCGCTCGATTGCGGCTCGACCAGCGTCAGCACCGCGACCATCGCGACCGCGGCGTCGGCGGCGGTGCCGCCCTGATGCAGGATTTGACGCCCTGCCTCGGTCGCGCGCGAGTCGGCGGACGAGGTCACGCCCTGTGCGAGTGCGGTCGATGGAAGGGTCAGGGTGAGAACCGCAGCGAGCGGGAGGAATCTTTTCAACATGGGCGCGACTTTGGCGCGGGGCTGGGGGGAGTGCAAGCCCGTAGCCTGATCCTCCCTGTCGCGCAGCGATGGGGAGGTGGCAGCGCGAAGCGCTGACGGAGGGGC
>JAFAGN010000215.1 GCA_023422695.1 Pseudomonadota bacterium | reverse complement strand
CGCCTGCGCGGGGGCGACGCTAAACCGACCCAATCTCCCGCCGCAACTCGTCGATCAACGCCTTGACCTTCGGCAACCGCCCCTCTTCTTCATCGAGGATCGCGTGAAACGCGCGGCGCTTGATCGCCGCCAGCGCCTCGCCCGCGAGCGCGCCATCGCCGCCGACGCTGCTTGCGACGATATCGATCAGCCGGTCGGCGCCGTGCAGGCGACCCCAGAGATAGTCATTCTCGCGGTACGCGCGGCTGAAGAAGGCGCCGAAGCTGTTGAACTCGATGCCCTTGAGCATCGCCGCGGCGCCGCCGGTGCGGATCGCGGTCGCATCGGAGGGCGAGATGCGGTCGATCTTGATCGGGTCGAACTCATCGAACCCCTCGCCCTGGAGCAGCGGCAAGGTCGCGATGTCGTAAAAGGGATAGCCCAAATAGGCGAGGAGCAGCGTGCGGCGGTCGTCCTTGGGCATCGCGCCCAGCGCGGCGGCGATCAGCGCGTCGGCTTCGCCGTCGATCGCCGGGAGATCGCGCCGCGCCGCCACCGCGTCGATCCAGTCGCCCGGCCCCGCATCGGCGGGCAGGTCGAGCCCCGCCAGCCAGGCATCGCCCTGCCGGTCGAGATACAGGCCGAGCGCGGTAAAGATCGCCTCGCGCATGGCCTCGCACACCGGGTCACGGCGGTCGCGCGTCGCCTCGACCGCCGTATCGAGCTCGCGCGCCAGAAAGCGCAGGCGGCGGATACGGAAACCGAGGTCATGGGTGCGGAAAAAGGCGATCGCGTCGCCGCTCGCCCCCGCGCCCTTCTTGCCCGAGATCCGGTCGAGCCCGCGCGCGCGTGCCTCCTCCCACAACGCCAGCCGCCGGTTCGCCTGATGCACCGCGCCCTCGGGCGGTAGCAGTCGGTCGATCAGGCTGGCCAGCTCCTCGATCACCGCCGATAGCTTGAGATGGCCATAGGGCGCATAGGCAAAGCCCGCGCGCGCCGCCGCCTGATCCTGCGCTTTCGCGCGCCATTTTTCGAGCCGCGCCACCGTCGGCGTATCGAGGAAGAAGGTGCTGCCGAACAGCGCCGCGACCTGTTCCTCGACCTCGACCTTCATCGCGTCGACGATATGCTGCATCCGCCGGATGCGCCGCGACATGCCCTCGATCGCCTCGACATTCTCGCGGATCGGCTGTTCGCGGGGAATTTCGGACAGCGCGCCGAGGATCGTCGGCAGAAAGCCGGGCAGCTGCGCCTCGCCCGCGGCGGCGGGTTTGCCGAAACTGATCGCGCGGTAATCGGGCTTGGGATCGATATAGACGAAGCGCCGGTCGATCTCGCGGCGTGCCGGGCGCTGTTTCAGCGCCGCGATCGCGGGACGGAACGGCGCGTTGGCGAGCACCGAGCCGTCGATCAGCACGCGGTCGGCGGGGTCGAGTTCGGCCGTTGCCGGAAGCTGGGTGCGGATGAAATCGTCGCGGTCGGGCCAGGCGATCCCGCGCTTGTCCAGCACCCGGTCGAGTTCGCGCAAGGTGAAGGGCGGGAAGGCGCCCGGAAAGCTCGCGGTCGCGCGCGCTGCGGCGGTCAGCCCCGGCACATCGTCGAGCCGCGCGCCGGTACGGCTGTCCTCGCGAAATTGCAGCATCAGCCGGTGCTCGTCCTCGGTCACCCGCGCCGGGCTGTTGAGCGCCAGCGGCACGCTGTGTCCGGCAAAATCGGTGACCGACACGAACAGGTCGATCGGCTGGCCGTCCGGCACGAGGATCGGCCCGCGCGGCGCGCGTTCCATCGCGTCGAACGCGTCGAGCAGCAGGTTCGTGAACGTCTCGCCGCCGAACGGCGGTTCGAACCAGCGCGCGCGCACGAAGCGCGACAGTTTGGCGCGCACCTCGTCCTGCGCACCATGGCCGACGGTGCGGTCGATGACATTGCCGCGCCGCTTCATCAGCCACCCGGCGATCGGCACCGCCCAGAATTTGGTCGCCGCCGACAGCGGGCGGGCATCGGGGTCGATCAGCCGGTCGACGTCGGCGCTGTCGAGCCACAGGTCGGTGAGCGGGTCGAGCGACTGCCCGGTCGCCAGCGCGCGCGCCAGAAAAATCCCGTTGATCCCGCCGGCGCTGGCCCCCGCGACGATGTCGGCGAGGACGCGCAACCGGACATTGCTGCGCGCCGCGATCTGCGACAGCAACTCGCCATAGACCGCGCCCGACCCTTGCTGGGGGGCGCCGTCATGAAACGCCCGCGACGCCGCGGCGAGGCGCCACACTTCCTTGGTGATACCGTGCATATAGACGGCAAGGCTGATGCCGCCGTAGCAAATCAGGGCGAAGCGCAGTTCCTTTTCCCGCATGGCCGGGGTGATAGCGCGCTTTGGCGGATGTGGCGAATTTTCCACAGCAAGCGGGAAATGCGCGGGAAGCCGCCGCCGCGGCGGCTTTTTCCTTGCTTATGCAAATCGCTCTCATTAGCGCGCGCACCAGCAGGAGTTGAGAATGATTCGCAAACTAGTCGCCGCGACGCTGTTGAGCACCGCGCTTTCATCCCCCGCCTTCGCGCAGGACAATGCCCCCGTCGACGAGGGCGACGCGGGCGGCGGGGAGACGATCGTCGTGACCGCCGCACGGACGATCCTGCCGCCGAACGCCCTCCCGCTCACGATCGACCTGATCGACAAGGACACGCTCGACCAGCAGATCGCGATTTCAGGATCGGTCACCGACGCGGTCGCGAACCTCACCCCCAGCTTCTCGCCCACGCGCCAGAAACTGTCGGGATCGGGCGAATCGCTGCGCGGGCGTTCGCCGCTCTATGCGATCAACGGCATCCCGCAATCGACCCCGATGCGCGACGGCAGCCGCGACGGCTTCACGATCGACGGCTTCTTCGTCGACCGCGTCGAGCTCATCTACGGCTCGAACGCATTGCAGGGGATCGGCGGCACCGGCGGCATCGTCAATCAGGTCACCGTCGGCGCGCCGAAGGAAGAGGGCCTCAGCGGCCGCGCGCTGCTCCAGGGCACCGCCGACAA
>JAFAGN010000204.1 GCA_023422695.1 Pseudomonadota bacterium | reverse complement strand
GGGGCGGGGCATCGCTGTGAGCCGGGGGGCTAAAGCTCGACCACCACCGTCACGACATCGGTATAGATGCCGGGCGTCAGCCCGGCCTCGCCGAAAGCGCGGCCATAAACATTGACCGTCTGCACCGACCCGTCGCCGGCCAGGACGATGTCGCCGCCGACCGGAATTATCGCCGTGCGGCCGGCATCCGAATAGAGATTATAGGTCACGAACTGCCCGGCGGCGGTCTGATGCGCCATCGCATGCAGGCCCGTGCCCGCGCCCGACCCATCATTCTGCCCTGCGTCGAACGACAGCGTGGGGGTGACGCCGTTGCTGCACTGGATCGTGAAACCCGTTGCGCCGCTCAGCACCTGTGCATCGGTCTGCGTGAACAAGGTGTTCTGGGTACCGAAATCGAGCGTGCCGAAATCGACGCCAGTCGACCCGTCGTCGTAATTCTGGCCGTTGATGATGCAGCCGGCCTCCAGCGTGATCGTCGCGTCGATCGTCCCGGTGATGTCGGCATGGGCCGGCGCCGCCGAAAGCAATGCAGAGACGCCGATCAGTGAAAAAACCATGTTTTTGCGCACGTCGATAACTCCTGAACTATCCCCCACGCCCGCATTGAAAAATAATCGTACAAGCAAATGCCTATACGATCATGAAGTTAACAAGTTGCAATGATTAAAGTAAATAACTATACATAGAAGTATAGTCATACTTCGCGCACTATATTTATAATTATAGAGAGATGTTTCGGCCTGTCACGGAAATCCGGGTCCGGTTCGGACCTTCGCCGATGGCGGTGCAGAAGTGGAAGCGCGAGGGAAACAGCCGGAAAGTCGCAAAGAGCGGCCGCCCTCGACGTCGTATTTCTCCGAAACGGATGTTTCAGCGCCTTCCCCGCGCCGCCCTTCGGCCCGTGGGAGTCCTCGGCTTAGGCCCGGCGTCCGGCCGCCGCGGGCTGGGCCGTCTCCTTCAGCAACTGGACGGTCTGTTCGCGCATGGCGAATTTCTGGACCTTGCCGGTGACGGTCATCGGAAAGCTGTCGACGAACAGGATATGGCGCGGGATCTTGAAATGCGCGATTCGCCCCCGGCAATGATCGCGCAGCTCGTCGGTGGTCAGCGAAGCGCCGGTGCGCAGGAGGACCCAGGCGCATAATTCCTCGCCATATTTCTCGTCGGGGACGCCGACGCATTGGGCATCGACGACGTCGGGATGCGTCATCAGATATTCCTCGATCTCGCGCGGGTAGATATTCTCGCCGCCGCGGATCACCATATCCTTGATCCGCCCGACGATCTGGCAATAGCCGGCGTCGTCGATCGTCGCGAGATCGCCGGTGTGCATCCATCCGTCGGCGTCCACCGCATCGGCGGTACGCTCGGCATCGTCCCAATAGCCGATCATCACCGAATAGCCGCGCGTGCAAAGCTCGCCCGTCTGCCCGCGCGGGACGATCTCGCCGGCCAGGTCGACCAGCTTGACCTCCAGATGCGGCTGCACGCGCCCGACCGTTGACACGCGCAAGTCGAGCGGGTCATCCGTGGCGCTCTGAAAGCTCACCGGGCTGGTCTCGGTCATGCCATAGGCGATGGTGACCTCATCCATATGCATCCGGTCGATCACCTCGCGCATCACCGCCATCGGGCATGGCGATCCCGCCATGATTCCGGTGCGCAGCGACGACAGGTCGAAGCGGTCGAATTCGGGATCCTGAAGCGCGGCGATAAACATCGTCGGCACACCATAGAGCGCGGTGCAGCGCTCCGCTTCGACCGTTTCCAGCACCGCCCGCGGGTCGAAAGCCTCTGCTGGATAGACCATGGTCGCGCCGTGAACCGTGCACGCCAGATTGCCCATCACCATTCCGAAACAATGGTACAGCGGTACCGGAATGCACAGCCGGTCAGCAGCCGACAGGCCGATCCGCGCCCCGACGAACGCCCCGTTATTGAGGATGCTGCGGTGCGACAGTGTCGCGCCTTTGGGAAAGCCGGTCGTACCGCTGGTGAACTGGATGTTCACCGCCGCGCCGGGATCGGGCCGGATGTCCGACAACAAATCGATGGCGTCGCTCGTCAGCGCCGCAAACGGCAGACAGCCCGCGTGCTCCGCCTCGCCCAGCACCACGACGAGCCGCAGGTCGGGTAGCCGCGGCGCCTGCAGCATACCAGGCAGCGACGATGCGAGTTCGGGCGCGAGCTCACCGATCATCGCGATATAATCGCTGCTCTTGTGCGATGGCGCGAGGATGAGCGCTGCGCAGCCGACCTTTTTCAGCGCATATTCGACCTCGGCAATGCGATAGGCCGGATTGATATTGACGAGGATCAACTCCGCCTTTGCCGTCGCGAACTGGACGACGACCCATTCGGCGCAATTTGGTGCCCATATCCCGACGCGGTCCCCCGGCTTCAGCCCGCGCTCCACCAGCCCAGCGGCGACCGCATCCACAAGCGCTTTCAGCTCACGCCATGTCCAGCGCACGTCCTGATGCCGGACGATCAACGCCTCGTCATCGGGATAGCGCCGGACTGTCTGATCGAAGCAGTCCCCGATCGTCATTTCGATCAGCGCGGCGTCTGTGCTACCGCGAAC
This sequence comes from Pseudomonadota bacterium, assembly GCA_023422695.1. Lineage (GTDB taxonomy): Bacteria > Pseudomonadota > Alphaproteobacteria > Sphingomonadales > Sphingomonadaceae > Sphingopyxis. The sequence goes on along the minus strand of JAFAGN010000204.1, from coordinate 19,506 downwards.
GATGCTGTCGGTCATGCCATTGCGTTCCTGAATTCATTGTCGCGCAATTCCTTGCGCCGGATCTTGCCGCTCACGGTCTTGGGCAGGCTGTCGACAAATTCGATACGGCGTGGATATTTATACGGCGCGGTCGTCCGCTTCACATGATCCTGCAGGGCCGAGGCAAGCTCGTCCGACGGGCTATGTCCAGCGGCAAGAACTACGAAAGCTTTGACAACCTCGCCGCGTGTCGGGTCGGGACTGGCGACGACGGCGCTTTCGGCCACCGCTTCATGCTCGAACAACACGCTTTCGACCTCGAAAGGGCCGATCCGGTAGCCGGAGGACAGAATCACGTCATCGGCGCGCCCGACAAACCAGAAGAAACCGTCCTCGTCGACGGTCGCGCGGTCGCCGGTCAGATACCACCCATTGCGGAAGACGCTGGCCGTGCGGTCGGGATCGCCGCGATAGCCAAGGAACAGTCCCGGCGGACGGCGTTCGCCGATGCGCAGCGCGATGTCGCCTTCCTCGCCCGCTGGCAAGATGCCGCCGTCATGGTCGATCACCGCCAGGTCGATGCCCGGGGTCGGGCGTCCCATCGCGCCCTGCCGCGCGGAACCCGCGCGGTTGCAGCACAGCAGGACCGTTTCGGTCTGGCCATAGCCATCGTTTATGTCGAGCCCGGTCGCTTTCTTCCAAAGATCGATGACCTCGGGATTGAGCGGCTCGCCCGCGCTGACGCAGTGACGCAGGTGCTCGAACGTCCTGCTTTCGAGATCGCCGCGCACGAACATGCGATAGGCGGTCGGCGGAGCGCACAGCGTCGTCACGGGATGGTGTTCAAGCAGGTCCATCGCGGCGGCCGGATCGAACCCCGGCGCGTGGTTCACGAAAATCGCGGCGCCCATCAGCCAGGGCGCGAACAGGCTGCTCCATGCCGCCTTCGCCCAGCCGGTGTCGGACATGTTCCAGTGCAGATCGCCAGGGCCGAGATCGAGCCAGAAGCGCCCGGTAATCTCGTGCGCGAGCGGATAGCCCGCGCCGTGAATCGTCATCTTGGGCTGCCCCGTCGTCCCGCTGGTGAAATAGCAGAGCGCCGGGTCGTCGAACGCGGTATCGACGATGTCGGCCAGTGGTTCGGTAGCAGCCTTTGCCTGATTGTAATCAAGCCATCCAGTTCGAGCGCCGCCGATATGGATCAGCGGAATCGCGGCATCGACCGGCGTTTCGTCGACGCGCGGCGCGACATCGACCCCGGCGATGATACAGCGCGCGTTCGCCGCCTGACAGCGGTAGGCGATATCCTTGGGGGTCAGCTGCACCGTCCCCGGCGACGCAATCGCGCCGAGCCGCAGGCAGGCGAGCATCAGCTCCCACCATTCGATCTCGCGCGACATCAGGATCAGGACCGTATCGCCGCGGCAGACACCCGCCGCCTTGAGCACCGCCGCAGCGTGAGCGCTATGCTCCGACAGCTCGGCAAAGCTGCGGTCGGCAACGCCGCCCGCGCCGTCGGTCCACAATATCGCACGATCACCCGGTCGTTCCTGCGCCAGCCGGTCGATCGCGTCGCGCGCGAAATTATAGTTCGTCGGCGGGTTCCAGTCGAAAGCTTCGCTCATCCGCCGCGCGCCACGTTGATCACCGAAAGCTGGGTATATTCGGCCAGCCCTTCTTCGGATTGCTCGACCCCAAGCCCCGAGGATTTGACCCCCGCCATCGGGATGTGCGGCCCGATCGCGACATGCTGGTTGACCCAGACCGAACCGCTTTCGATCTGGCTCGCGACCGTCAGTGCGCGCTCGACATCGCGCGACCAGACCGATGCGCCAAGGCCATAGGGTGAAGCGTTGGCACGCGCCACAACGTCGTCGACGTCCGAAAAGCGGATGACGGGCAGGATCGGCCCAAACTGTTCCTCGTCGACGATCTGATCGCCGTCGGTCACATCACGCACGATCGTCGGGCGCAGGAAGTATCCGGCGCGGTCGATGACCTCGCCGCCCGCGACGATCGTCCCGTCGCGGCGCGCACTTTCCAGAAAGGCCTTTACCTTTTCATATTGCGCCTTGTTCTGGATCGGCCCGATCTGCGCCCCCTGCGCCAGCCCGTCATCGACCACTGCCGCTTCGGCCAGTCGCGCCAGTTCGTCGCACATTGCGTCATAGATGCTGTCGTGGACATAGGCGCGCTTGATCGCAAGGCAGACCTGCCCGCAGTTGAGGAAGGCGGCATTGAAAATGCCCTGCGCGGTGGCGCGCACATCGACGTCGTCGAGGACGATGCCGGGATCGTTACCGCCGAGCTCGAGTGTCAGCCGCTTCAATCCGTCGGCGGCGCTCGCCATGATCTTCTTGCCCGTGGCGGTCGAGCCGGTGAAGCCGACCTTCGCGATGCGCGGATCGGCGGTCAGGTAGCCACCCAAATCATTGGCGTCGGTGATGATGTTGACCACCCCCGCCGGAAAGATATCGCGGCACAGTTCGCCCAGTATCAATGCGGTGACCGGCGTCGTTGGCGCAGGTTTCAAAACGATCGTATTGCCCGCGATGACGGCGGGGCCAATCTTCCAGCAGGCGACGAGCAGCGGGAAGTTCCACGCAATGATCCCCGCGACGACGCCGAGCGGCTTGCGCCGGACCTGGATCAGTCCGTTCGCGTCGTCCTGAATCGTCCGCTCGGCAATTTTGAGCGTCGCATAATGGCGAAGATAGCCCTCCGCCCACGCGATCTCGCCCTGCGCTTCGGCCAGCGGCTTGCCCTGTTCCTGCGTCAGGGCGCGCGCCAGCCTGTCGACGTTGGCGACGATCGCGTCGGCGAGCGCGCTGACCTTTGCCTGCCGCTCCGCCATCGGGGTTTCAGCCCAGCCGGGAAAGGCGCTCGCCGCGGCCTCGATCGCTTCATCGGCTTGCCGTTCCGACGCGCGCGCGACAGTCGCGAAGACCTCTTCGGTCGCCGGATTGACGACGTCCATCGCATGGTCGCCGTCAACCAGCCGCCCGCCGATCAGCATCTTGTAATCAGACATCGACTCTCTCCGATCAGAATTTCGTGCCGACGGTCACGCCATAGGTTCGCGGAGTTCCGACATGATTATAGTCGAAACCGAAACCCGCAAGCAGATCGACACGCGACGTGAAATAGAATTTGTTGGTGAGGTTTTTGCCCCAGATCGAAGCGTTCCAGCGGCCGTCGGCCGATTCCCAATCGATATGTCCGGCCAGCATCACATAGCTGTCCTGCCGCAGCCGGGGGATATTGAGCACTTCGAAATATTGGCTCGACGAATAATTGATGTCGCCGTGCAGGCTCAGCTTGCCGCTGCCATTGTCCATGACTGTCGCATCAATCCCGCCCGTAAACGTAAATTTGGGCGCGTTGGACAGGTTATTGCCGCGAACATCGACGCCGCTGACGATCCCGCGCTTGATCTTGGTATCGAGCAGGCCGATCCCGGCGCGCAGCGTGATCATGTCGCTTGCGCGCACCGTCAGCTCGGCCTCGCCGCCCAATATGCGCGAACGCGGGATATTGAGCAGCGTCTGCGCCGCGGTCGCGGGATCGATGTTGATGAATTGCTGGTTGCTGTACGAATAATGGAACGCCGCCAGATTGAGCGTGACCCGGCGGTCGGCGAACTGGCTTTTCAACCCCAGTTCGAATGCCTCGATCTTTTCGGCTTCGGCAACCGACAGTTCGGACGGATCGAAAAAGGCCTGCGCGTTGAAGCTCGGCGCGCGATAGCCGCGGCTGTAATTGCCATAGACCATCACATCGGGATTGAGCTTGTAATCGGCGCCGATCTTGCCCGACAGATTTTCGGTGCTGTAGTCGAGCCGCGACGGCGGGATGAGATTCGTCACCAGCACCCCGTTCGGACCAAAGGCATTGGCCTCGAAATTGCTCTGCGTCCCCTTGTCGTGCGTGAAGCGGAGCCCGCCGCGCAGTGTCAGCTGGTCGGTCACTTCAAAACTCACGTCCGAATAGAGCGCATAGCTTTTCTTGAGCTGGTCGAAGCTGTTGCGAAACAGACAGCCCAAGGGAAAACCAGCCGCGCAATCAGCGTCGGTGACGCCGGGCAAGCCATCGGAATCGATATCCTTGCCGATCTCGAACGTCGTTTCGTTGTAAACCTTTTCGCGGTTGAAATAGGCACCAAGAATGAAGTTGAACGGACCGCCGAAATCGCTGGTGAGCCGCAGGTCCTGGGCGAATTGCGCCGCGCGGTCGGTATAGGGAATTTCGAGCAGCTGGGTCGCGGTGCCGTCGGTATCCTCGTAGAAATTCAGCCGCCCCTTGTCCCACGAGGTCACGCTGGTGATCGCCAGCGTGTCGCTGAGATCGACGGTGCCGGTCAGCGAAACCGACCAGGTGCGGGCGCGGCGGCGGTCGGTGACATTGGCTTCGATCTCGCGCCGCCCGAGCCCCGGCCGGTTCACCGCCTCGGGCTGGGCATAAATGCCATAATTGCGCGGATTCTGGTAGCTGGTCGAGGCGCGCAGGATGAAGCGCGCGCTGTCGCTCGGTTCGAACAACAGGCTGCCGCGCACGCCATATTCGCGGACGCTGGCCAGATCAGGTTCGCCCGGAAGCTGGTTCTTGAACCAGCCGTCGGCCCGCGCGAAGGTGAAGGCGACGCGCGCCGCCAATGTCTCGCCCAGCGGCACGCTGACCGCGCCATTGGCTTCATAGCGGTTGTAGTTGCCATAGCCGAGATTCAGATAGCCTTCGGTATCGCCGAGCACCGGCGTTCGGCTGATCAGATTGACCGCGCCGCCGGTGGTATTCTTGCCATACAGCGTGCCCTGCGGCCCGCGCAGCACCTCGACGCGCTCAAGATCGTACATTGCAACGCCGAGGAACGCGAAGTTGCCCTTGTAAACCTCGTCATAATAGGTCGCGACGGGGCTGGCCTGGTTCAGGCTGTAGTCGGACATCGACACCCCGCGCAGTGCAAAGATCGGCGTGTTGTCGCCGACGGTCGAGGTGAGCTGGAGGTTGACGATCTTGCTCGCCAGTTCGTCGGCCTGCGTCACCCGCTGGCGTTCGAGCGAGTCGCCGCCGAGCGCGCTGACCGCGATGGGGACGTCTTGCAGGCGTTCGGACCGCTTTTGCGCGGTGACGACGATGTCGGTGCCATCGACCGTTTCAGCCGCAACGGCATCGACCGCGGCTTCGCTCGCCGCCTCCTGTGCCAGCGCCGGAGCCGAGACGCCTGCCAGGAGCACGCCAGCCACCAGACGTGCGCCACAGCGCATTTTTACCTTGGTCATCGAAAATCCTCCCCTATTTTCATTTCTATTGTGTGGTTTCCGGCGCGAAGCGCGCGACCATGCCTGCCCGGATCGTCATCGCTTCGGCACGCAGCGGTTTCAGCCGCAGGCGGCCGACCTCGGCGGGCGTATATGGTTTGAAATCGACCGGAATATTCGCCGCATCGAAGCGGACGAGCGACCAGTTGACCACTTCGGCCAGATCGGCGTCGGACAATGCCGCAGTCGCAACGCCCGGCACTTGCACCAGATATTCGCGTCCCCCCGGCACATGCAGGAATCGTGCGACGAACCCCGCCATCGTCGGCGTCGTTTGCGGCGTCCCCGTCGCATCGGCGCGGTGGCACCCCTGACACGACAGCATCCAGTTCTGCTTGGCACGCGCCATATTTGCGACCCCCGGGATCGCATCCGGCCCATGTTGCGCTGCGGTCGTCGCGGCCGCCCCGGTCGCCACGATCAGCGCGGGAACGACCAGCCATTTCATTTGTCGGCGGCGGTCGGCTGAAGGCGTCCGACGGCCGCCGAATTCAGCGCCGCGCTGCCGGCCCGATATCCGGCGATCTCGCGCGGGGTAAAGGGTTTCGCGGTTCCGCCGCGGACGACGTGGTTCAGCACCGCCGCCACCTGCGCATCATTGAGCCCGGCCTGTGCGGGCATCATGCCGCGATATGCCTTGCCCTCGACGGTGATCGGTCCCGACACGCCGCGGATCACGACCAGCGCCAGGTAGCGGCGACCGGCGGCGGTCCCCGCCAGCGCCCGGACATCGCTCTTGAGCGGCGGGAAGGCGCCGGGAACCCCGGCCCCGTTGGCAAGGTGGCACGCGGCGCAACGCTTGTAGATGGTGGCGCCGTCATCCGCCGCCGCCGCGGAACCCGCCAGCGCGAACCCCGCCATCGCGACCAGAAACGCCCGGTGCCGCATCACTGCTGCTCCAGCGCGACGCCCAAGATGACCGCGGTCGAGCAATTATAGACCGCGCTTGTCGTCCCCAGGCACCAGTTGATGTCGTTGTTCGCCTGCGGCCGGACCATCGGCCGGTCGCGTTCGTTACGATTGCACAGGCAGCGTCCGCACGATGATTTGCCGCAACAATCGTTATAGCTGATGATGTAGGCGCGGTTGTCGGCGGGGTTCTGGCACGTACCGATCCAGGTGATCGGCGACATTTCGGTGCCCGGCGGACAACTGCTGGCACTGCCGCCGCAGCAACTGCACAAAAAGCCGTCGATTGCGCAATAGCGCCAGTAATCGCATTGCGTCTGATCGCCCGGATCTTGCGGATTGCCGGTGGGCTGCGGAGCGATCGGATCGCCGCCCCCGGCATGGCCATGTCCCTGCGCCTGCGCACGCGATACCGGAAGCACCGGGATCACCGCCGCGCCGGTCAGCGCACCGCCGATCAGCGTCAGCAGGCTGCGCCGCGACGTCGCGCGGGCGACGCGCCGTGTCACCGTCTCCGAAAATTTATCCAGACCAGACATATTCGTCCCCTACTTGTCGTCGCACGCCGGTTCAGCCGCGCGCGAGATATTCCTGAATGGACGCGACGCGGCGTTCCTTGGCCTCGAACAGGCTTTCCAGATGCTCGCGATTGTTGACGAGGCCGAGCGAGGCGATGTTGCCCTCCTCGTCGATCAGCACCGCATAAGGCAGCTTCGACACGCCAAGCTTGCGCCCCAGATCCTCGGACAGGACATAGTCGAAACCCGCCAGCCCCTCGGCCATCACCAGCCGGCGGTGCGCGGCGGCATCGCCGTCGCTGGCGAGCACCACGTCAAGCCAGCCGCGCTCCGCGCCGCTCGCCGAGCGAACGACCGGCAGCAGCGTCTTGCACACCGGGCAGTCGGGCGAGAGGAAGAAGATCAGTTGGCCGCGGCGATGCCGTTTGCCGCCGATGGCGACGTCGCGGCCCTCAAGCGTCGGGAGCGTCATTTCGGGCGCCTTGTCGCCGACATTGACCTTCTGATGCAGCGTCAGCGCGCCGGCGGGTGCGATGCGTTCGTGAAGCACCCCGACCTGCCGCGCGAGCGCCGCGACGAGCACGCCGAGCACCGCGACGGCGATCCACAGCAGAATTTGCGAGGCGAGAAAAAATCCGGTCATCGGGCAATACTCCGGCGGGTAGCGGGAAGATGGGCGATCTCGCCGACTGCAAAGAGCAGCGCGACAAAGGCGAGGGCAGCGAAAATCGATTGGACGTCGATCCCGCCGCCCCCGGTGGGAGAGAGGCAAATGACGAGCGCCGCTGCAGCGAGCCCGAAGGCGCGAATGATGGTGAAGCGCCCGATCCCGGTGGCGCGCGATCCGAAATCGCAACCGCAATCAAGGCCGCCGTCGCCGCGGCGCCGCGCCGCGACCAGCGCAGCGCCATAGCCCGCCCACAAAAGCGCGGCCAGCAGCGCTCCGGCGGGGCGCGAGGACGGAAACAGCAGCGCCAGCGCGGCTGCAACCTCGATCGCCGTCGCCGCCATCGTCGCGGGCATCGCCAGCGCGGGACCGACCCGCAGCAACCCCGCCGCCGCGTGCGCCAGCCGCGTCCGCTCGGCGAGCTTGTGCGCCGCGGCCACCGCGAGGATGATCGCGAGGGTCAGTGACAGAACGGACAGGGCGGCAGTCATCAGCGCGCGGCCGTCATCGTCATCGGATCGTGCGCGACGCTCGCGACGGTGCGCACAAAACTGCCGGTGGCGGCGTCATAGACGTCGAGCGAGCCATCGGGGCGCGATGCGACCAACAGCGGCTTTTCCTGCTGCGTCGCTTCGATCGAGACGCTGTGGTTTTTGAGCGGGATCCGGCGGACGAGCGCCTTGGCCTTCGGATCCACAACCCACGCCTCGGTGCCGCCATCCTTGTGCGACCCTTCGCCGCCCTTCGGGTTCATCAGCACATAGAGCAGGCCGCCGCGATCCGACGAGATGACCTGCCAGCCGCCGGGACGCCATTCGGGTTCGCCGCCCGCCTGCTTGGGGATCGCAAAGCCGCCCAGGTCTTTCGCGGCGGCACCGGCAAAGTCGATGGCGCGCAAATTGCCCCGGAAACTGACGAACCAGCCGGTCCGCCCGACCATCGCCGGGGTCATGAAGAGTGGATCGTCATCGATATTGTTAAACGCTTCGCTGGTGACCGCGGCCCCCGCCTTCCCCTCCGCGTCGAGCGCGATGCTCGTCATCGTTCCGTCGGCGCACAGCGACGTGAAACCGCGCGGCCCGGTGGGATAGACCAGCGAGCATCCCGGCAGATCGATGTCGGACAGGATTTTCCGGCCACCCAGATCGACGACCGTCACCGACGAGCCCGGCGTGAAGTTGAACACCAGCGCCCATTTCTCGTCGTTGGTCAGTTGCAGGCTGTTGCGCAGGGTGACAAACAGGCCCCGTTTGCCGCCAGGCAGGACGATTTCGTCCTTCGGCGCCAGCGTCTTGGTGTCCCAGATCGTGATCACGTCGGTCCGCTCACCGCGGGTCAATCGCGAATAGAAGGTTTCGCCGACATAGATTTCGCCGCGCGTCGTTGACGGCAGGATGTTGCCGAACTGCGCCACCGGAACCTGCCCGCGCAAATTGCCGTTTTCCGCCGCGACATCGACGATCGCCGCGCGCCCGTCGGGCAGGCTGTTGAAATGCAGATCGTGCACAAACACCCAACTGTCGGGGTAGCGTTCGGGCAGTTCATTGACCGTCGGGACGGGCTCTTCGGGCAAGGGCTGCGGATAGTCCGCGGCCCCTGCAACACCGGCAGAAATCATCAGTGCGGCAAAGGCCGCTCCCTTCGCGATGCGCAGCATCCCGGCACTCCCTCTTCAATGGTGACAACGCACTCTGACGGGCGATTCGCGATAATATTGTTCATATGTCCAATTTTAGTCAAGTGACAAAATTAGGTCACTTGTCCAAAGGACGCGAGCCGGTTACGAAAGCGCCGGAGGATGCTGAATCTTGACTAATTTCATTGTTCCGGACCTGAAAATCACGCCGCGTACCGGCGGTTATGCCCGCGGTCAGGACGGCTTTGAGCACATCCTTCGCGCCGCCTTGGCGCTGCTGGTGAATCAGGGGTCGGCGGCATTGACCCTCCGCCGGATCGCTGCCGAATCGGGGATGAATGTCGGGAACCTGAATTATTATTTCCGTTCGAAGGAAGAATTGATCCGCGAGCTGCTCAATGCAGTCATCTCCAGCTACGAAGAGTCGTTCGACGAGATCATCCACGAACCGGGGGCGAGTGCGGAGGCACGGCTCGAAAATCTGGTGACGCTGATTCTGGAAGACATCACCACCAAGAAGACGACGCGCTTCTTCCCCGAATTATGGGCGATGGCGAACCACGACCCCTTCGTTCACGACCGGATGAACGAACTTTACGAGCGCGCCCGCGTGTCGCTCAACGAACTGATCGCCGAGATAAATCCCGCCCTCCCCGACGACGAGCGCGAGATACTGGCCCTCTTCATTTCGGGTTCGATGGAAGGCCTGACGATTTTCGCGGGCTTCGAAAAGCCCTGGAACGCGCAAATGCCGATGCTCGAAATCATCGCGCGCCGCTCGTTCCTTCATCTCGCGCGAACATTGCAGCCCGGCGAGATAAAGAAGATCGCGACGCCCGCCACTTCCGCAGCCTGAACCCGGCCGCCTAGAGCCAAAGGGCAGCCAGCGACGTGCGTGGTGGTGGACGCAGTCACTTGCGAACCAGTCTCGACGTGCGATTTCGCTGTTCCACGGGAATTTACAGGGAATATTTCAACCTGAACGCAGTAGGCGCTGATGGGCAGTGCAAATAGTCCGCATAATTCAGCCATTCTCGGCTTCAAATTCCCTAAGCAAAAAACAGGGAACTTACTAACCCGTAGCAGCGAACTTGTCCGCGATATCAGGGTGGGGTTTGCGCTGATCAGCCAAGCCAATATTTCAGCACCTTGCGCCTTGAACGGTGGCTGCGAGAGACCATATCGCCGCAGTCCCTTGAGGCAGATTTGCACCGCGCCTTCCGCGCACAGCAGCATTCTCAGGACAGCTTAATCACTCGCCAGCATTGCGGGCGGGATGGTGGCTGCCTGCCTGTACGCTGCTGCTTCTGTCCCGCCCCCTTGCTGGTTCAACCAACAAGGATTTGCGACATGTCCAAAACATCGAATAGCCTCAACCACCCTCTCCATGCCAACCACATCGCTGCTCTGGAACGGCAGTTTGGTCCGATCGAATATCGCCCGGTCGCCGAGCTCGCGGCCTATGAGCGCAACCCCCGCAAGCATCCGGAACGACAGCTTGTGAGCCTGGCTGCTTCGATCGCCGAGTTCGGTTTTGCGATCCCCGTGCTCGTCGATGAGGCGGGCACGATCATCGCCGGTGAAGGTCGTGTCGCTGCGGCGCGGCGCCTGGGGATGGACAGCGTGCCGGTTCTTGTCGCGCACCACTGGAGCCCGGCGCAGGTTCGCGCCTATCGTCTCGCAGACAACAGGCTCGCGGAGCTGGCCAGCTGGGACGGGGAGATGCTCGCCATCGAACTGGCGGCGGTGCTGGAGTTCGATGATGTGCCGGTTGAAATCCTCGGCTGGGAAACCGCCGAGATCGACGTGATCCTCGATGGTGCAGCGGAGCCCGAGAAAGCCGATCCGGCAGACGAGCAGGTGGCGCCGCCTTCCAATCCCGTCGCGCGCGTCGGCGATCTCTGGGTTCTTGGTCGTCACCGTTTGCTCTGCGGATCGAGTCTCGACGCGGAATCCTGGTCCACGCTTCTTGGCGGCGAGACCGCGGCAATGGCGTTCACCGACCCGCCCTACAATGTGCCGGTCGCGGGTCACGTCTGCGGCCTCGGCAAGGTCAGTCACGCCGAGTTCGCCATGGCCTCCGGCGAAATGACCACGCCCGAGTTTACCCGCTTCCTCACCACCTTCATCGCCCAGATGCTCCCACACCTGAAGGACGGCGCCGTGCTCGATCTCTGCATGGACTGGCGCCATATGGGCGAGCTTCTTGCGTCGATCGACGCGAACGGACTGTCGCTGCTCAACCTCTGCGCCTGGAACAAGACCAACGGCGGTATGGGCTCGCTCTATCGCTCAAAACACGAACTCGTGTTCATCACCAAGCATGGGAAGGCGCCGCACACCAACAATGTCGCTCTTGGCAAACATGGCCGGTACCGGACGGATGTGTGGGATTATGCCGGGGTGAACAGCTTCGGCAAGGGCCGGATGGAGGATCTTCACGACCATCCGACGGTGAAGCCGGTCGCGCTCGTCGCCGATGCCATCCGCGATGTGACCCATCCCGGCGAAATCATCCTCGACGCCTTCATGGGGTCGGGAACGACGATCCTTGCCGCCGAGCGCACCAGGCGCCGCTCGTTCGGCATCGAGATCGCGCCCGGCTATGTCGATGTCGCCCTTCGGCGATGGCAGGCAATGACCGGCGAAGAGGCCGTGCTCGCCTCGACCGGGCAGACCTTCTCCGAGATCGCCGACGAACGCCTCGCCGCCGCGGCACCGCTCGAAACCGCAGCTCTTTGATGCCTTCGCCCGGGCGCGATCGCGTCCGGGCCTCCCCTCTTTTGGAAAGACCCAGATCATGACATCGACCCACAATGACGCCGGCGAACCCGGCCATCGCCCTCTGCCGCCCGCCCGTGTCCGGACACGGCCGCAAGCGCTCCCCGCAGCTGAGACCAAAAGTGCAACCGGCGATTATGTGGTCGGCTATCAGCGGCCGCCACGAGCGACGCAGTTCAAACCCGGCCAGTCGGGCAACCCCAAGGGACGACCCAAAGCCGCCCGGGGGATGAACAGCATTGTTCGCGACAACCTGACCCAGAAGGTCACGGTCCGCACTGCCAGCGGAACGCGGCGCATCTCGCGGATTGATGCGGTGGTGCAGAAGGCGATCGAGCTGGCGATGAAGGGCAATAGCCGCGCACTGACCGAGCTCCTGAAGCTCTATTCGGTGGCAGTCCCCGAGGCAAAGGCCGATCATGACGACGGCGTCGGGACCCTTGAGGAACTGTCCGCCGCGGACCTTGCCATTCTGAAGGCGCTCCAGCCATCAATCGATGGGGAGATCGATCATGAACGCTGATCTCACAAAGCTGCTCCGCGCAGGTCGGAGGCAGCACTTCCGGCTGTTCCTCGTCAAAGCCTTCGAGACCCTGCACCCGGGCGATCCGCCGCTCGACCTTGCCTGGTATCTCGACGCGATCTGTCACGCGCTCACCGAAGTGCGCGCGGGGACCGAACGGCGGTTGGTCGTCACCGTCCCACCGCGGCACCTCAAGTCGATCACCGCATCGGTCGCGTTCGTCGCCTGGGTGCTTGGCCACGATCCCAAGGCCAAGATCATGGTCGCGAGCTACAGCCAGGATCTTGCGCGGCATCATTCGAACCAGACGCGCATCATCATGGAAAGCGACTGGTATCGACGCGACTTTCCGCACACGCGGATCAGCGATCGCGGCAACCGCGCCCTCGAACTGGAGACCACCGCCGGCGGTGTGCGCAAGGCCGTGTCGGTCGGTGGGTCCATTACCGGGTTCGGTGCCGACATCATCATCGTCGACGACTGTATGAAGGCCGACGAGGCGCGCAGCCCGACGATCCGTCAGGAACTGCGCAACTGGTTCGACAACACCCTACTCAGCCGTCTCAACGACAAGGCAACCGGGCGGATCATATCGATCCAGCAGCGGCTCCACGAGGATGATCTGCCCGCCTACATGCTTGAGAAGGGCTATCGTCACCTGAACTTGCCCGCGGTTGCCGAACGGGACGAAGAGATCGCCATCGGTGCCAGCGCGCCATACCGGCGCCGGGTCGGCAGCCTCCTCAACCCCGGCCGCGAGGATCATGCGACGCTCGAACAGCTGCGCCGCGATCTTGGGTCCGTCGTATTCTCAGCGCAGTATCAGCAGGAGCCGGTGACCGCCGAAGGCAATATGCTCCGCATCGAATGGTTCGGCACCTATGAAGAAGCACCGCGTCGCCATGAGTTTTTGAAAGTGGTGCAGAGCTGGGATACCGGCATGACGTCGGCCCCAACCAGCGATTACTCGGTCTGCACCACCTGGGGATTTCAACGCGACGCGAACAAATGGTATCTACTGGACGTATTCCGGCGTCGGCTCGACTTTCCGGACCTGCGCCGCGCCGCGATCGAGCTGTGGCGGACATGGAAGCCGGACTCGGTCATCGTCGAGAAGGCAGCCAGCGGGCACAGCCTGGTGCAGGATCTGCGGTCTGGCGGGACATATCGACCGCTGCTGGTCTCGCCCAAGGGATGCAAGGAAGAGCGGTTCAATGGCTGCCTTGGCGAGGTCGAGGCCGGTAAGTTCCTCCTCCCGCGCGAAGCGTCCTGGCTCGGCGCCTTCCGCGCCGAGTTAAAAGCGTTCCCGCACGGCAAGCATGACGATCAGGTCGACAGCTTCAGCCAGTTCGTCAAATATCAGCAGCGCAAGAGACACTGGGTGCGAACGGAATATCTGCCCGCTGGGCGGGTGAATAACGTGCTCTGCCGCGAAAGACGCCCGTGATTGCTGATGTCGCCCGCCCGCATTACTCAGCGGTCCGTGACGCAGCCAGTTCAGGCCGACCAAGTGGACGAGAGGTAAATCCGCTAGCCGCGAAGTAAAGCAGCCCCGTGATCGCCTGAAGGCAGTCTCTGCTCGATGTGTAACAGCGACGATTAGCTCTGTACGAGATAAGAAGGCAGCGATCGTGCTGAAGCGCTGCTGGGGTTAAAATAGCTCAGGTAGAAGTCTGCCATGGGATCGGAGAACTGATACGCGATCAGCGCGCAGAAGCTTTCTCGTGCGCGAGGCGGGTGCTGCGGAAGCCCGCCTCTTTTCACGAAGATCTGGTGCTGAGCGGTCCGGACGGCTGCTGACCGCCGGGCACAACTACAAGCTTGCCCGACGCAAGATTATCGTTAAATATCGACTTTCTTGCTACGTTCGCGAGCGCCGTTACAGCGTCGCGCGGTAGGCGAGACGGGAGACCAAGAGGAATGAACGACGCTCGGATGTCGATGGCTGAACCGCAGCAGACGCGGGCGGGCATCTATTTTGGCTGGCGGATCGTGCTTGCCATGTTCCTTGCGACGATGATGATTTATGGCACGACGCTGTTCGGCTTCATCATCCTGACCGACCCGCTGGCGAAGGAATTTGGCTGGTCCTCGGCCGCCACCGGCTCGCTCGTTTCGGCAATGTGGCTGACCGCGCCGCTGGCGCTGGTCATCGCCCCGGCGATCCATCGGTTCGGCGCCTTCACGATATTGATCGGCGGCTTGTTGCTGCAGGTGGCTTGCCTGGCCCTGCTGGGACAAATCGACAGTTTCTGGCAGCTGTATGTGCTGCGCGTCGTCATGGGTGTCGGAAAAGTCGTAGCGATCGTCGCCGTTCCAGTGATGGTCACGTCATGGTTTTCGCGCCGTTTCAGCACAGCGATGGCGTTAGCCTGGTGCGGTGGATCGTTCGGCGGGTTTGTAATGGCCCCCGCTACCGAGCGATTGCTGTCGTTCATGGACTGGCGCGAGGCAGCGCTGGCGCTCGGCGGCTTCATGGGCATTGCGACCCTTGCCATCGTTGTGCTTTGCTATGGCGCGCGCGATCCCGCCGCCATCGGCGCCGGGCTCGATGGCGATCCGGAGCCCCTCGTGCTCAATGCGGGCGGTGCAAAAACCGACGGAGCAACGCCGAAGGTAGCGGCCTCAGAGCTTCGATCGATCAATTTCCTCACCGCCGCGATCATGGCCGTTGCGCTGATGCTGAGCGGTATCGGTGCCTTGGCTGCGATGAGCCAGGTGCCTTCACTGATGGAGGCGGGGGGCATTTCGGTGCAGCTGGCGGCGACTTTTCTGGGCCTGACCGCCGCCGCATCGGCGGCGGGTCAGATTGCCATCGGCTGGTTGCTCGATCGCTGGAAGCTTGACCTTTGCGACCTCTTGGTCGCATTCCTGCTCATGACGGGTCTCGCAAGCCTCATTCTTCTCCAGCATGGCTATGGCGTCGCGGTCGCCGCGATCGGGGCGATCGCACTCGGCGTCGGTATCGGAGCCAACGAGATGCTGTGGATCACCCTGACCAAGCGGCAGTTTGGGTCGCGCCTTTTCGCCTATACCTATGGCGGCTGGAGTTGTGCACTGGCGGCGGGTTATGCACTGGGCGGTCCGGTGGGCGGCTGGGCGTTCGATCGTTTGCAGCCGACAGCCTTTCCGTTGCTGATTCTGGCTCTCTATTTGCCCGCGCTGACGATCGCCGTCTGGCGGCCAGGCAAGCGTGATCTTCCGTGATGGATGCATATGTAACACCCGATGCCGCGGGTTCCGCGATAGCTAGCGCGGACTGCCCGCTGTCACCGATATCCGGTGGCAGGCACCTGCTTGGGATAACGAGACAACTTCGACAGGGAGAAAATATTTGAATAATTCGCGTGCGCCTCAGGGCATCTTGGCCTGATGACCTCCGATCGCGCCACTGCCATCGCTGCCAAGGTCGAAGCCTTCGTCCGCGAGACCATCGTGTTCTATGAGCGCGACCCGCGCCGCGACCATCATGGCGCGCCGACCGACGAACTTGTCATGGAAATGCGCGAACATGCGCGCGCCGCGGGCGTGCTGACCCCGCATATCCTGGGCAACGGCGACCATTTGAACCAGCGCGAGACGGCGCTTGTTCTGATCAAGAGCGGGCTGTCACCGCTCGGCCCGCTCGCATGCAACACCATGGCGCCCGACGAGGGCAATATGTATCTGCTCGGCAAGGAAGGCGGCCCCGGCCTTAAGGAACGCTTCCTGAAGCCGATGGTCGAAGGGCGCGTCCGCTCGGCCTTCTTCATGACCGAGCCTGCCGAAGAGGGCGGCGCCGGATCCGATCCGTCGATGATGCAGACGACATGCCACCTCGACGGCAACCACTGGGTCATCAACGGCCGCAAGACCTTCATCACCGGCGCACAGGGCGCGCGCGTCGGTATCGTCATGGCCAAGGCCGAACAGGGCGCATGCATGTTCCTCGTCGACCTGCCCGATCCCGCAATCCGCATCGACGATGTCCCGAACACCATCGACAGCTCGATGCCCGGTGGTCATGCGACGCTGACGATCGACAATCTGCGCGTTCCCGCCGACCAGATGCTGGGTGAGGCGGGCGAAGGCTTTCGTTATGCGCAGGTCCGCCTGTCACCCGCCCGCCTGTCACACTGCATGCGCTGGCTCGGCGCCTGCATCCGCGCGCACGAGATTGCGACCGACTATGCGAACCGCCGCGAAGCCTTTGGTAAGCCGCTGATCGACCATGAGGGCGTCGGCTTCATGCTGGCCGAGAATATGATCGACCTGAAGCAGGCCGAACTGATGATCGACTGGTGCGCGGGCGTACTCGACACCGGCTCGCTCGGCACCGTCGAAAGCTCGATGGCAAAGGTTGCGGTGTCGGAGGCGCTGATGCGGATCGCCGATCGCTGTGTGCAGGTGATGGGCGGCACCGGGGTCACCGACAAGACGATCGTCGAGCAGGTGTTCCGCGAAGTGCGCGCGTTCCGCATCTACGACGGCCCCACCGAGGTCCATAAATGGAGCCTCGCCAAGAAGATCAAGCGCGACTGGAAGGCAGGGCTGATTGCCTGAATACAGGTATTTGGTTTCGTCCAGTGCTTGGTGACGAAGTCCGGTTATCGGCGCGCTATGCCGCTGCCTCCCCGCGACGGTCGACAAATAGCGCCTTCAAATCCTTCTTCAGGATTTTGCCATTGGCGTTGCGCGGCAGGGCGTCGACAACGAAATGCACCGCGACGGGTACCTTGTAGGCGGCGAGCCGCGCCCGAACCCAGTCTTGCAGTTCCGCCTCGGTTGCCGATGTGCCGGGCGCGAGGTGAACGACGGCCGCAGGCTCCTCACCGAGCGTGCGATGCGGGATGCCGACGATCGCGCAGTCGGTGACCGCGGGGTGTTCGTAGAGGATATTCTCGACCTCCGACGAATAGATGTTCTCGCCACCGCGCAGCACCATATCCTTGGCCCGGTCGACGATATAGACGAAGCCCTCTTCGTCGAGGCGAGCGAGATCGCCGGTACGTACCCAGCCATCGACAAAGGTTTCGGCAGTGGCTTCGGGTCGGTTCCAATAACCTTTCACGATCATCGCGCCGCGCGCCCAGAGTTCGCCGACAGTGCCGACGGGAAGCGCGGTCACACCATCGTCGGAACGGATTTCCAGGTCGGCGACCGCAACCGGCGGCCCCGCGCTCGTCGGACGGTTGAGATAATCCTCGGACGAATGGTGCGTCACCGTCGCCATCGTCTCGGTCATTCCCCAGCCGTTCGCTGGTAGCGCACCAAATTCTTCATAGATTCGTTTGACCAGTTCGGGCGCCGACGGGGCGCCGCCATAAGCGATCGCCTCAAGCGATGAGAGGTCATATTTTGCACGGTCGGGATGTTCGAGGAGCTGCCACGCGATGGTCGGCACCCCGCCGGTGGCGTTCACCTTCTCGCGCTCGATGATCTCCATCGCGCGGACCGGCTCCCATTTGCGCATGAAAACCGTGGTATGTCCCGCCATCATGGCGCCCATCAGCGTCGCCGAGCAAGCGGTAACATGAAACATGGGGATGACGGTCAGCACCGTGCGCGGCGATGGATCGGGCAACGGTTCGCCGCGGCGAAGGAAGCTCCGCGCGGCCGAGAAGCCGGTGGAGAGAATGTTGGTGACCAGATTGCGATGGGTTCCCAATGCACCCTTGGGATTGCCGGTGGTCCCGCTGGTGTAGAAAATCGTCGCGTCATCGTCGCTGTCGAGCGCCGCTGCAGGCCGATCGACCAGCGGCAAGCTTGCCCAATCCCGGGTTGTACCGACGATATCCTCCAGCGCCAACATATGATCGGGACGGGTGTCGGCGCGCGTCACGATGACGCGTTCGACCGCAGGCATCGCTACCAGATGTTGGGCTACCCGCTCGTACCGCTCGGCATCGACAATCAGAATCTTCGTACCCGAATCCCGGATACCGTAAGCGAGCTCGGCACCTGTCCACCAGGCGTTGAGCGGTACGGCAATCGCGCCAATCGAAGTGATCGCAAAGAAGATCATCGGCCATTCGGGAAGGTTGCGCATTGCGAGCGCGACACGGTCACCCTTTCGCACGCCCATGTCACCCAGCGCGCATGCGAAGGTAGCGACCGCACGCCAGTTAGCCTCAAAACTCACGCGCTCGTCATCAAGAATCGTGAAGAGTCGTTCACCATGGGAGCGCGAAATATCCAGCAAGGCACCAAGGTCACGCGGCACATTTTTCCAGACCCGCGTGGGGACGCCGCCGATGTGGGCGGTTTCCATTTCGAACGTCGCTCCCGGTGCAGTGAGCGCGGCGGTGGCATCGGCGAGCGACATCTTCGGCCATGCCGGATCGAGCGGCACTACGGGTTCGCAGGTCGGGTCATTGGCCACAGATCATCTCTCCGTCTTTTGCTGTCATTCGCATCAAATTAGCTGGCTCGATAGCAAGCCAGGATCAGCGCGCCGAGGGCGAAAGGCAAGAGCCGACCCCGCTCGCCCGGTTATGGCGCCCGAGACCGAGGATCTAATCCAAAGCGCCAACCGGCGATCGATAGCGACGGCATCTCGCACCGGGATCCGGGTGCAAGGATGCCGTCCACTGCCCGCCGAATGGTCGCTGCTTCGGTGGACAATGTGCCGGAATATCTTGTCGTCTGACAGCTGCTTCAATGCCCGCCGCCATTGAGCGCCTTGACGATGTCGTCGGTCATCTTCTTGGCGTCGCCGAGCAACATCATCGTCTGATCCATATAGAACACATCATTGTCGACCCCGGCATAGCCGACCCCGCCCATCGAGCGCTTCACGAACAGGACGGTTTTCGCCTTTTCGACGTCGAGTACCGGCATCCCGTATATCGGTGACGTCTTGTCGGTCTTTGCCGACGGGTTGGTCACGTCGTTGGCGCCGATGACAAAGGCGACGTCGGCCTGCGCGAACTCGCCGTTGATGTCCTCCAGCTCGAACACCTCGTCATAGGGGACGTTCGCTTCGGCGAGCAGCACGTTCATATGGCCGGGCATGCGCCCCGCGACCGGGTGGATCGCATATTTGACCGTCACGCCCTCTTTCTTGAGCAGATCGCCCATTTCGCGCAGCGCGTGCTGCGCCTGCGCCACCGCCATGCCGTAACCGGGGACGATGATGACGGTGTCGGCCTGGCTCATCAGGAACGCCGCATCGTCGGCGCTGCCGGGTTTCCACGGCC
>JAFAGN010000195.1 GCA_023422695.1 Pseudomonadota bacterium | reverse complement strand
CGTCGCCCCCGCGCAGGCGGGGGCCGCTGTCGGTTTAAGCAGCAACGCAGGAATAATCGGCTAGCGGCCCCCGCCTGCGCGGGGGCGACGATATCCCTACGTCCGCTTCCCACCCCAAAGCCGACGTAGCCTTAAAAAAGCCTTTCCTACATTATCTGGCTGTGTCAGCCTTCGTCCGGCTCTTTCACTCGGTACATAAAGACGCGCGACGCACCGCATCTATTCGTCCTATCGAAAATTCCAGATCGGCGCTGCACAGGCCTGAACTTTACTGAACTTTGGAATATCGCGCGGCCCTTGCTCAACTATGCAGGAAATGCATCACGTCGCCGTCGTGGACGACATAAGCCTTGCCTTCGGCGCGCAGCTTGCCGGCCTCGCGCGCCTTCGCTTCGCCGCCCAGCGTGACATAGTCGTCGTAAGCGATCGTTTCGGCGCGGATGAAGCCCTTCTGGAAATCGCTGTGAATCTCGCCCGCGGCTTCGGGGGCGGTGGCGCCGGTGTGGACGGTCCACGCGCGTGCTTCCTGCGGGCCGACGGTGAAGAAGGTGATCAGATGGAGCAGCTCGTATCCGGCGCGGATAACGCGCGCGAGGCCGGTTTCGGTCAGCCCCATCTCGGACAGGAATTCCATCCGGTCGGCCATATCCATCGTTACCAGCTCGCTCTCGATCGCCGCCGAAACGACCACCGCCTGCGCGCCTTCGGCTGCGGCCTTGGCAAACACTTTTTCGGAAAAGGCGTTGCCGTTCGCCGCGCTGCCCTCATCGACGTTGCAGACATAGAGGACGGGTTTTGACGTCAGCAGCTGCGCGGTGCGCAGCACGCGGGCTTCCTCGTCATCCTTGGGTTCGGTCAGCCGTGCGGGCTTGCCCTCGCGCAGCAGGTCAAGCGCCTGTCCCAGCACCGACGCGGCGATCTTGGCTTCCTTGTCGCCCTGCGCCGCTTTCTTGGCAAAGGCCGGGACACGCTTTTCCAGGCTCTCGAGGTCGGACAGCAGCAATTCGGTCTCGACCGTTTCGGCGTCGGCGACCGGATCGACCTTGTTCTCGACATGCTGGATGTCGTCATCCTCGAAACAGCGCAGCACATGGACGATTGCGTCGACTTCGCGGATATTGCCGAGGAACTGGTTGCCCAGCCCTTCGCCCTTCGACGCGCCGCGGACCAGCCCGGCGATGTCGACGAACGCGAGCTGCGTCGCGATGATCTTTTTGCTGCTCGCGATCGCCGCCAGCTTTTCCAGCCGTGCATCAGGCACCGCGACATTGCCGATGTTCGGCTCGATCGTGCAGAAGGGATAGTTCGCCGCCTGCGCCGCTGCCGTTTCGGTCAGCGCGTTGAACAGGGTGGACTTGCCGACATTGGGCAGCCCGACGATGCCGCATTTGAAACCCATAAAAACTCCGTGTGTCCGGCGCGCTGGTAAGGGGAGGGCCCGGGTTGCTGCGCCCCTAGCGCCAAGTCGCCCCTGACGCCAGCTTTTGACGCAGCAGATTGTGGTTGCGGCAGGTTCAGCCTTGCGGCTTTATCGCGGGCGCCATGATGACCTTCTCCCGATGGACCGCCGCCGCGCTCGTACTGGGGCTTGGCGCGGTTGCCGCCAGCGCTGCACCGAGCCGCTTCGAAGCCGGGGTGCTCGCCGAACTCAACCGCTTTCGCAGCGACCCGGCGGGTTACACCGCGGTGCTGCGCACCTACCGCGACCGCTTCGACGGCCGATTGTTACTCGCCGACGACGACAGCGAGATCGACATCATGACCAACGAGGGTGTCGCCGCGGTCGACGAGGCGATCCGCGACCTGCGCCACGAAAAGCCGCTGCCGCGTTTGCAACAAAGCGACATATTGGCGTCCGCCGCCGCCGACCATGTGGCCGCGCAGTCGCGGACGGGCGCGGTGGGGCATTACACTCGCGGGCGCGGTCCGGGCGAGCGGATGAAGGCGCGCGGCGGCGGCCCCTATGTCAACGAGGTCATCACCTATGGCCACCACAGCCCGGCGGGAGTGGTCCAGCAATTGCTGATCGATGATGGCGTTCCTGACCGCGGCCACCGCCACAGTCTGCTGCGCCCGACGCATCGCTATGCCGGGGTCGCCTGCGGGACGCACCGCGTCCATCGCACGATGTGCGTGACCCTGATGTCGCAGACGCCCGACGGATCGCCACCACCGCCGCCGAAGCGGACCCCATGATGAGCCGCCCGCCCCCCCCAAGGGCGACAGGCGGGCGCCAGGCTGTGATTACGCGCCGACCGGCTGGTTGTCGGTGCGCCGCACGACGATCGTCGACGAGCGCGGCTGCTGCCCGGCAACCGGCCAGTTGCCCGTCGGATGCTGGATATTGACGAAGAAGGTCTTGAGGTCAGGGGTGTAGGTCAGCCCCGTGATCTCGCAGCCCAGCGGGCCGACGAGGAAGCGTTTCGACAGTTTCGTCACCTGATCGATATGGAACATCGCATTGTGTCCGAACGCCTGATCGATCGAGCGGCCCGACACGCCTGAATTGCCCGGGACGCTATGATCGGTCTGCACCCACAGCCGCCCCTGCGGGTCGATGGCGATCCCGTCGGGGCTGGAGAAGGTGTCACCGTTGATATTGCCGGTCAGGTTGCTGCCCCCCGCCGCCAGCGACGGATCGCCCGCGAGCAGGAAGATTTCCCAGCGGAAGCTCGTCGCCAGCGGCGAATTGCCCTGCTCGCTGAACTTGATGATATGGCCGTGCAGGTTCGACGTGCGCGGGTTCATCGGGTTGGTGACGCGGCGGCCGCTGTTGTTGGTGAGCGTCACGAACACCGCGCTGTTGTCGGGCGCGACGGTGATCCATTCGGGGCGGTCCATCACGGTGCCGCCCGCGACGCGCGCCGCCGACTTGCAGTTGATCAGCACGTCGGCCTGGCTGCCGAAATTGACGATCGTCGGCGCGGGCGGGGTCGTGCTCTGGCTGGTGTTGCCGGGGTCCGAGGCTCCGGCGGTCAGGCCGTTCTGTCCGACGACCAGCGCGCGCCACTCGCCCGTGCCGTCGCCGTTGAAACGCGCGACATAGAGCGTCCCCGAATCGAGCAGGTCGGTGTTCGCGGCCCGGTTTGTTGCACTGTAGGCGCGATCAGGGACGAATTTATAGATGCACCCCGGCGTGGCATCGTCGCCCATGTAAAAGGCGGTGCGGCGGTCGCTGTTTTCCAGAAACGCGACATTTTCATGGTCGAAGCGGCCCATCGCGGTCCGCTTGGTCGGCTGCGCCAGTTCGCGCCGCGGGTCGATTTCGATGACCCAGCCATAGCCATTGGCGGGCTGCGTCGGGTCGAGATAATTGTCGGTCGTCTCTTCGCAGGTCAGATAGGTACCCCACGGCGTGCGGCCGCTGGCGCAATTGTTGAGCATGCCCTTGATCGGACCGGCGACGACGCCCGCGGCGGGGCCACCGACGCGGTAGCTGCTGTTGCCGGTATAGCGGCGGTTATAGGTCGATCCCGACTGCACCGACCATTTGCCGTCGCTGTCTTTGGCGATCTCGACGACGCTGATCCCGACCGCCGACAGCGCGAGCGCCTTTTGATCGGCGGTCGCGGTGGCGGCATTATAGTTGCCCGACATCAGGATGTTGAAATCGGGATATTCGTGATTGATCGCGAGCAGGCCGCGGTTGTTGGCATCGACGCCCGGAAAGGCGAAATATTCCATGCCGTCATGGTTGCCGCCCGCCCATTTCTCGGCGATCGCCGGGGTCGGGAAGCTGCCGGAATAGGCGGCGCCGCTTTCGACCGAATCGCCGGCCTTCAGCAGCACATCGACGGTGTAGCCCGCCGGCACCGTGACCGCGTCATTCTGGTTCGCGGCGACTGCGGCAAAGGTCACGGCATAGCTGACCGGCGTCGGGGTCGGGGTCGGCGTGGGGCTTGGTCCGGCGGTCGGGGGCAGGGTCACGACTGGATCGCCGCTCGTCCCGCCGCAGGCCGCCAGCGCGGTGGTCGAAAGCATCGACAGCCCGAACAGGCCGTTGCGCAGCAGCGTGCGGCGGGTCGGGTTCGCGGCGACGATCGCCTCCAGACTATCGGGCGCCGCCGCGTGGGCAGAGTCGCCGCGATAAGGCGCGCGGGCGTCGTCGGTAAGATGTGACATGCAGTCCCCCTGTTTTCGGTTGAGCCGCCGGACTGGTTTGTCCGGCCTTGGGTGGCGCACCGATGGCAGCGGGAGGTGTCAGCTAAATGGCTTCACCATTGCGGGATGAAAGGACTTTTATGTCGTTCCCGTGACAAGGGACCGATCAGTCGTGGACCGCCTTCACCAGCGGCCCCAGCGCGCCGCCGCCGAGCCATGCCAGCTGCACTTCGGCCGACACGCGATTGATCGCTTCCTGCGGCTTGTTGCCCGGATGCACCGCGCGGCGCAGCGGGCGCTTGCCCGCGGGCATCGCCATGATCTCGGCAATCGCGCGGGGCACGTCGAGCGGATCGGCGCTGCGCCCGCTCCCGTCTTCGGTCCCCATGCCGCGGGTAAAGGGCGCATAGGCGTCGAGCAGCGCGGCATCGCTGCGCTGCTTGAGCGCGCCGGTATAGGCGTTGCGGTTGACCCAGACTTTGGTCGGATAGCCGCCGGGCTGGATCACGGTGACCTCAATGCCATGCGGCACCAGTTCATAGGCGAGCTGCTCAGACAAGGCCTCGACCGCAAATTTCGTCGCCGAATAATGACCGCCGCCGGGAACGATCACCCGCCCGAGCTGCGACGAGATGTTGAAGATCTGCCCGCTCTTGGCGGCGCGCATTTGCGGCAACAGCGCCAGCTGCATGCGCTGGATGCCCAGCACATTGGTATCGAAGATCAGCTGCGTCGCCGCCATATCCTGCACTTCGACCGGCCCGGTGATGCCGATCCCGGCATTGTTGATCAACGTGTCGATCCGCCCGCCCGCGATCTTAAGCGCTTTCGCGGTGCCCGCCGCAACCGACGCGTCGCTCGTCACGTCGATTTCGACGATATGCAGGTCCAGCTTGTCCTTCGCGGCTTCGGCGGCGAGCGTATCGGCTTCGGGCCGTGGCAGCCCGCGCATGGTTGCGATCACCTTCGCGCCCAGCTTCGCGTAATAGAGCGCCCCGACGCGGCCAAAGCCGCTCGATGCCCCGGTGATCAGGATCGTGCGGCCTTTCAGCGATGGAGCGGCAGTGGGCGTGGCGGCGTGCAGCAGGGCAGGGGCGGCGGCGGTCAGCGCTGCGGCTCCGGCAACGAGTTGGCGGCGGCTGGGGGAATGGCGGTCGGTCATGCGTGGCTCCTCTCGGAGCCTATCATGCCCCAGTTGGTGCCAGGTGCCAAATCGCCTGCTTTGGGGTGGGGAGCTGCCATTCCCTTGTTCGTCATCCCGGCGAAGGCCGGGATCTC
>JAFAGN010000174.1 GCA_023422695.1 Pseudomonadota bacterium | reverse complement strand
CGACGGCACCTTGTTGGCCGTCTCGGAGATCTGGCCGGCGCCGCACCCGGACAGCAGCAGCGCCGCTGCCGCCGCGATTCCGGGCAGCAGTACGGCAGCTCGCCGGGATCCCCTGATCGAGCGCGTCGGCCTGGCTTCCTTGCTGCCGCTCGGCGAGCGCGGCGACGAGCGTCATCGCCTCGATCCCGAGACCGGGGTCGACACTCTCGATCCGCGCGGCGAGCAGCTTCGCGAGATGCCTGGGATCGCGCGACGGCGAGGCGGTTCCGATACGGATGGCTTGGGTTTGCCCATCGACGCGGTGGAAATAGCAGTCGAGGCGCCGCGCGCCCGTTCCCGCGCGGTTGAGCTGGCCCGCGATGTCGTGCGCAAGGTCGCCGATCACCTGCGCCAAGGCGTCCGCCGTCGCGAGCGGCTCCATGAAGCCGCGCCTCGCCTGCGGCAGCTCTTCCGGGAAGAGCGGTTCGATCGGCTCTGGCAGCGTGCCGAGTGCCTGGTCGAGCCGGCGATGCAGTTCGCGCCCGAACCGTTTCGCGAGCGGACCGCGTGGGCTCCCGATCAGTTGCTCGATCCGTTCGAAACCCAATTTGCGCAGGCCTTCGACATCGGCGGACGGCAGGCGGAGCGCTGCGACGGGCAAGAGCGCGATCGCCTTGCGATGCGCGCCGGGCTCGACCGTGACGGGCCGCCCGGCGGGGACATGGCGGGCGGCCGCATGCGCGCAGCCGGCCGTATCCGCGACCGCAATTTGCAGGCTGAGACCGAAGGCCGCGACGCGGCGGTGAAGATCCTTGAGCAAGGCTCGCTCGCTGCTGAAGATGGCGGCGCAGCCCGTGATGTCGAGCCAGAGCCCGTCGGGCGGATCGGGCGCGACAACCGGCGAATAGCGTGCGCCTGCCCAGAGGGCGAGGCGCCGCAGTCCGTCGAGATCGGCCTCGGGTTCCGCGTCGACGACATCGAGCTCGGACGCGAACGCCCGCGCTTTCGTGATCGTCATGCCCGTCTGGATGCCAAGCATCTGCGCCTCACGGCACGTCGCCGCGACGATGCGCCGGCCATGGTCGGGGATCGCGGTGACGAGCGGGCGGGGCGGGGCGCTGCCGTCAGGCTGCAGCTTGCGCATCTTCCTGCGCAGCCGGTCGGTCGACCAGTGCGGCAGGAAGAGCGATACGACCCGTCGCATCGCAGCCCTCCACGATCCAGTTGTGCGGATTGCCGCCGCGCGCACGCTCGAGCGCGACGCGCCAGCGCGCGCGTCCGATCGCGGGGATGCCGAGATCCTCGGTCGGGCTCGCGGTAATGCGCCAGCGGGTCAGGGCGGCACTGCCTTCGGCAGGCTCGCCGGCCTTGCAGGCGCGGCGGAAGATGAAGGCGGGGACGCCCGAGGCTTCAGCGGCGAGCTGCAGCCGCTTCGAAGCGGTGGTGCTGTATTTCTTGACCTCGCCGACGACGCCCGCGAGCCCCGGATGGCGGAGGCACTCCTCCATCGCGAGGAGGACGTTGGTGTCGCTGCCCGCTTCGACATGAATCAGCCGGTCGGGATGCAGACCGGCCATATGGAGCGCGGGGGCAAAGAGATCGCGCCAGCGCAGGCACCAGAAAACCGGTCCATCGCTCCTGGCGAGGATGCCGGCGAGAAAAATCGTGGCGCTCGCATCATCGGCCAGTTCGGGGCTGCCGGCGAGCTCGTGGAGCGCGCCGGTGGCGATTCCCCGCGCCGGAATTCGCGAGTCGAAATCCTCGATACCGAACGGGATGACATCATGACGCGCGCCAACACCTTCTATTTGTGCGATTTTGGCGCGAATTTCTTCAAGAACGGCGGACTGGCGCATAGGTGCGGGTAACTCGGCAAGCTGGTCTTATGTTCCTTCTTTGTTCTCATTGACTGCTGTTCGTCAAGGCGCGCTGCGGCGAAGCGGTATCGTCGCTGTGGATGAAAGACCGGAAAGCGGGGATGGCGGGGCCCCGTCGGCCGATAGCCCAGGGACGTGGGGCATGCTCCCGCCCGGTCTGCGTGGGCATCCAGTTAGTTGTGGCGGAAGGGGCTCCATTCCATATTGGCGGCGGGCGGAATGTCGCGGTGGACGCGTGATCCTCTTGCGGCAGCGGCCCGGCTCGGCGAAGGGCGTGCTGTTCGTCACGATCGAGGACGAGACGGGCATCGCCAACGGCATCCTCTGGCCCGACCGGTTCGACATCTATCAGCGCCAAATCATGTCGGCCTCGATGATCGCGATGCGTGGACGGCTCCAGAAGGAAGGCGAGGTCATTCACATCATCTGCGACCGGATCATCGATCATGATGCGTTGCTGCGCTCGGTCGGGCGCAGCGATCCCTCCATTGCGCCGGGACGCGGGGACGGGGCGCGGAACGGGGGCGGTCCGGACAGCCGCGAGCCCGGCTTGCGTATCCGGAGTCATGATTTCCACTGAGACCCACCCGTCTCCCGTTGCATGGGACCTCTCCCTCATTGGCTGCCTGATTGCGGGGCTCGGCTCGCCTAATGCCGTCAACCCCCGTTGGGGGTTCGCCCTCGCATACGCTCGGTGACGGCGGCTCACGGCCCCTCCTTCTGGCGCCATCGGGGATGGTCCCCGAGCATCAAAGGAGACTGGACATGGGTACCACCATCGGAAATCTGACCCTCAAGGACGACGGCAGCCTCGAAGGCACGCTCGCAACCCTGATGGTCACCGTGCCGATCGCGATCGTCGAGAACGGCCGCAAGGCGAAGGACAGCGAGCCCGATTTCCGCGTCGTCAGCCGGCGCAACGGATTCGAACTGGGCGGCGGCTGGGTGAAGACCGCGCGCTCGACCGGCGCCGAATATATCTCGGTGTCGCTGTCGGCCCCCGAACTCGGCGAGATCTTCTGCAACGTCGCGAACGCGCCGGGCGACGATCCCTCGAAGAAGGTGCTGATCTGGAATCCCCCGGGTACCTGATCCGACAGCATCGCGGCCCCGCTTTCGAGCGGGGCCGCATTCGCATGTTCGCATCACGCTTCGTCGAGTGCCGCCTCGATCGTGTCCAGAATGTCCTCAAGCTCTTGGGACATATAGCCGCCTTCATCACTGTCGCGGTCGACCAGATTGCCGTCGTCGCGGATGCGGATGAGCGCGGTGAGCGCCTGGCGTAAATCGTCATCCATCGGAGCGGCCTTTCCAGTCGAGCGGGGCGAAGCAGGCCTGTGCGGCAGCATCGGTCTGCCTCATCATCGGGCAGCTCTCGGCATATTTCAACGGCAACCGGGAGGAGGAGCCCGACATGGCTTCTGCCACCGCGGTACCCGTCCCGCTCTCGATTGCCGCTATTCCCTTGGCCGAGGCCCGGCCTCCTACAGTCAACCCCGATGGGGTCCCTTCGCTAGCTTGGGCCGCGGCTTGGCGGCGGTGACTGCGGCCTGTCCCCGTCCGGCGGGGCGACTGTCGAGCGGGGCTGGTCCCGCTCCGGATGCAGGAGCCTCGAAATGTCGCTTTCCACCGCCCAATCGCTTGGCTGGAACCTCGCCCGCACGATGATGACCATCATCGTTCTGATCGAGACGTCGGCTGGATATTCGGTCATGCCGCTCGACGAGTTCGACGGCGACCCGGCCTGTATCGTCTGCGAATATGACCCGTTCAACCGCTGAAACCACTCGGCAATTCGCCCCAAGGTGGACCCACTTCCGGTTCCGCCTTCGGGGCGACCTTGCTATCTTACGCGAGCAGATGGCGCTGTGGAGGGGGTGGCGAGCGCGTCCGACAGGAGGACGCTTGTGACCTTTATGATCATCCTCGGCGCTGTGGCAGCCATTTTCATCGTCATGCTGATGTTCCGGCTCGCTGCGCTGGCGCTCCCTGTCTATGCCGGCGTCGGCGCTGCCTTCTGGATGCTCGAACGCGGTTCGGAATATGGCATGTCGATTGCGTCAGGGCTGTTCACCGGCGCTTTGATCCTCGGGCTCGGCCGCTTTCTCTGTTCCGCATTTCCCCCGCTCTATCGCATGCCGGTTGCTCTAGTGTTTGCAGTTCCCGCAGCCTTTGCGGGATATCAGGCAGCGACGGGACTTGCGGGACTGGCGGTAGCGCAAGGGAGTGCCCTGAGCTGGCTCGGCGTCCTCGGTGCGGCTGTCGGCGCGGTCGGTGCCCGGCGCAGCCTGATGGAGACGTCATCGACCGGAACGACGATCGTCACGCCCAGCCCGCTGACGAACCTTACGACCGCACCATGAACCGTCCGTTCGAGCTGCCGATCCCGAAAGCATGACCATTTTGACCGGCGCCGGACCATCCCGGCCTCTTCGGATGCGCGATCTGCCGTCCTGACGCTGGCGCTCGGCCGCTGGACGCAACGGCGGTCCCGAAACTTTCTTCCCCCGGCGTGCCGCCGTTCCTCGCGGATCAAGAAACTCGCGGGGCCCGCCGTCCTTCGCTGCGCTTCGGGCCTGCAGGCTGCGTCGCGGCCGCAGGTCGGCTGCCGATCCGCATCGAGGCCGCGCTGGTGCGGTCCGAGCGAAGAAAGGAAATGATCATGAGCAGGATCGGCACATTCAATCTGGTCGACGGTGAATTTCGCGGCGCAATCCTCACTCTCGCGTTGCAGGCTCGCGATGTCCGCATCGTCTCCGAGACGAACGCCAGCGGTAACACACCTAGCCACCGGGTGTTCGTCGGCGACGTCGAGGTCGGCGCAGCCTGGTCCAAGACGAGCCAGGACAAGCGCTCCTACCTCTCGGTCAAGCTCGACGATCCGAGCTTCGTCGCTCCGATCTTCGCACAGCTCTTTGCCGGCGAAGGGGAAGAGCACGACCTGGTGTGGAGCCGTCCGCCGCGCCGCGGCGACAATTGACCGCCAGGATATCGCCCGGTTTCGACCGGGCGATATTATGTCCAGATTGAGCGCGTTAGCACGCGGAATTCAGACCAAACTGCGCTAAGTTCATCCTTTGCGTGCCGGTAACCAACTCGCGCCGCGCGATCGGAACCGGCTGAAATCCGCGGTTTATTCTCCTCAAACGGGTCGGAGGTGCGAATGGATCAGGCAGTCGATTGGCGGTCGCCATATTTTCCGAGAATATTTGAAACATATGATCGCGCGGATTTCGCGCAGGAATTCCTGCGACGAAGCCCCGCCTATCGCGGTGCCTATGCGGCCGCGATCGCGGCGCGCGGCGCCGAGCGCGTCCGGCAATTCCGGCGGCTCGCTAGCCGATGGGGGTTGGTTTTTCGCCTTCGATCCTGATCGTTCGGCAGCCGCCGCGCCGGCCCTGTGGCGGCCGCAGGCCTGCGCCGCCGTCACCATCGCTCGCCCGGCGCCCAAAGGTTTCGCCGCGCTGCGCCTCGCCGAGCTCATCGATGGCCCGGAAATAGCCGCCGAGCTCTTGTCCTATCGCGATTGGCACGTCGTGCTGCTCGCGGGAGGGCGGCGCTATCGGCTGCTCATCCGGCGCTGCCGCGCCAACGAGCGTCTCGCCTTTCTGACGCCGGCCGACACGCAGCTGGAACTGCGAACCGCGCTGATCATGGCGCTTCACCGCGAACTTCTCGACCTCCGCGGATCCCGTGCCGCGTCCGCGGGCGCTCCGGGCCCGTCCGAGCGATGGCGCCTCGTCCAGTGGCTCCGGATGCTCGACGCCATGGCCGAGGGCGCTTCGGCCCGCGACATGGCCGCGACGTTGCTGATCGCCGAGGTGCGCGACTATTCTGCAGCCGAGTGGGACACATCGAGCGAGCGCCGTCGTATAGCGCGCTGGCAGCGCGCCGCGCTCGCGATGCGTGACGGGGGATATAGCGCGCTCCTCGGCGCGGCCTGATCGGGACATTCAGCGCAGCGGCGCTTTGTCCGTTCCGAATCCTGCGCGCGATTTCCCAAGAACGCCTTCTCGTTCCCGAACCCTGATCCGGGTTCCGGTCCATGGCAGGAGGCTATATTGTCCGATCAACCCACGCCCGTCGTTCCGCGCTATCTCCGGACCCCGGACGCGGCGGTGCATCTCGGCCTCGCGGCTCAAACCCTTGCCAAACATCGCTGCTATGGCACCGGCCCGAAATTCCACAAGCTCGGCGGCCGCGTCGTCTATGCCATCGCCGATCTCGATGCCTGGGCGGCGATCGGACGCAAGTCATCGACATCGGATCCCGGCGTCGGAAACATCTCGCCGCCGCGCCCGGTGCGCCGCTGATGCGCTGGCCGATGTTCTCGACTGCGTCGCACAGCATGGCGGCGAAGGCACGCGGCGTCGTCGGCGCCGGCTTGCCGGCCAGCGGCCTCGCCGACGTCGAACTGACCTGGATCGAGGGGCGGCTCGAGCAGAAACTCCGCTTCGGGCGCGTCGCTGCGGAGCGGTCCGCCGGCCCGCACAAGCGCATTGCATCCTTCCGGCCCGGTGCGACCTTCGCGCTGCTCGGCTGCACTGTGCCTGACCTCGGTCGCGTCTCGTGGAGCCTCGCGGTCGTGACGGCGGTTGAGCCTGGTGTGCGCTATCAGGCGCACCCCGGAATCGCGCCGGGTGGCGACATTCTCCTCGTGGTCGACGCGATCGAGCCGATCCGCGCCATCTGCCGCGAGATCGACATGATCGAGGCATCGGGCATCGATCCGTGCGACGTCCCGCCCGATCATTGGCGTCATATCGCGGTGAGCCTCGCTGCCGCGCTGCCGTTCCGCGCCTACGGCGCCGACCGCCACGCGGCGTGGCTCCGGCGCCGGGAGACCGAGCGATGAACCGGCGGTGGCTCCGCACAACTGCGGCCTGCGGCGCGCTCTTTTGCGGGCTGTTCGGCGCGGTCGCGGCGCTCGCGCCGCAGCCACGGCTCCTGTGGAACGCGAGCGCCTGCGTCCCTGTCGGCCTCTATTCCAT
>JAFAGN010000155.1 GCA_023422695.1 Pseudomonadota bacterium | reverse complement strand
CCACGGCGGCGTCCCGCCCGCGGCGGGAACCGATCCGGCGGGTGAGCCATTCCATGCGATAGCGGCCAAGGTCGCGGCATGGCTGACCGCGCGCAATAAATAGGGACAGTCCCTATTTAATGGGGAGAATGAGATGGCGATCAACGACGAAAGCGAAGTCCGCGTGCTGCTGGGCCAAAAGCGCCGCATCGCGGTGGTGGGCGCCTCGCCGAACCCGGCGCGCGCGTCGAACGAGGTCCTCGCCTTCCTGCTGCGCCAGGGGCATGACGTGATTGCGGTCAATCCGGGCCATGCCGGCAAGACCATCCACGGTGCGCCGGTCGTCGCGACGCTGGCCGACGTCGAACCGCCCGCCGAGATCGTCGACATCTTCCGCAACAGCGACGACGCCGGGTCGGCGGTCGATGAAGCGATCGTTCACGGCGCAAAGGCGGTGTGGATGCAGCTTGGCGTGATCAACGACGCCGCGGCAAAGCGCGCCGACGCAGCTGGGTTGACGGTGGTCATGGATCGCTGCCCGAAGATCGAGATTCCGCGGCTGGGGCTGCTGAAATGAAGGCGGCGCTGACCCTCGCCGCCGTCACCGCGCTCACGGGCTGCGCGACCACCGCTGCCACCAGCAATCCGCAAGACGCATTCTTCGCCGCGCTGACCGCGCATTGCGGCAAGGCCTATGCGGGCAAACTCGCCAGTTCGCAGGACGCCGACGCCGACATGCGCGGCAAGGCGATGGTGATGCACGTCCGCAGCTGCACCCGCGACCGGATCGAAATCCCCTTTCACATCGAAGGACTTGGGCCCGACGGCGGCTGGGACCGTTCGCGCACCTGGGTCATCACCCGCACCGCCACGGGGCTGCGGCTGAAGCACGACCATCGCCACGCCGACGGCAGCAAGGACGAGCTGACGATGTATGGCGGCGATACCCGCGATGCCGGGACCGCGAACCGCCAGGCCTTTCCGGTCGATGCCGAATCGATCGCGTTGTTCACGCGCACCGGGCGCAGCGTGTCGAACACGAACGTCTGGTCGGTCGAAACGACGGCGGACAGCTTCACCTATGGCCTCAGCCGCGAAGGACGTGATTTCCGCGTGGCCTTTGACTATCGCCAGCCCGTGGCGCCGCCGCCCGCGCCTTGGGGGTGGTAACAATCCTCCCTGTCGCGCAGCGATGGGGAGGTGGCAGCACGAAGTGCTGACGGAGGGGCAATGGCGCTAACGTCGCAATGCCCCTCCACCACTTGCTTCGCAAGCGGTCCCCCTCCCCATGGCTTCGCCACAGGGAGGATCTCATCCGCACCAAAAGCCTTTGCCACGCCGACTCCCCCCGCTTATCAGCGTCACCGATGGTGGGCATTCGCGACACGGCTCTGAAAAACAAATCGCGCCTGCCGCAGGTCAGCCGCCGCCAGATGCTGGTCGGCGCGACGGCGGCGGGCGGCCTTGCTGTCGCGTGGAGCCTGTGGCCGCGCGACTATCAGCCGAACCTTACCGCCGCGGCCGATGAGCATGTCTTCAACGCCTTCCTGAAAATCGGCGACGACGGCCATATCAGCGCAGTCGTCCCGCAATGCGAGATGGGCCAGGGCGTCACCACGCTGCTGCCGCAGATCATGGCCGACGAACTCGGCGCCGACTGGCGGACGATCGCGGTCGAAACCGCGCCGATCAGCCCGCTCTACACCAACACCTTGCTGGTCGACGAGGATAGCGCGGTCTTTACCCCGCGCGCCGGGGTTCCCGATTTTGTGTCCGACGTCCGCAGCTGGGCGCGGCGCGAATGGGCCGTGCGCCATGCGGTGATGCTGACCGCGAACAGCTCGTCGGTGCGGATGTTCGAAGGCCCATGCCGCGCCGCCGCGGCGCAGGCGCGCGCGCTGCTGATGATGGCCGCCGCGGCGCGCTGGGACGCCGACTGGGAAGATTGCGATACGCAGGACGGCTTCGTCATTCTGGGCCAGAAAAAGCTACGCTTCGGCGAAGTCGCCGCCGCTGCGGCGTTGCTCG
Organism: Pseudomonadota bacterium; assembly: GCA_023422695.1. Lineage (GTDB taxonomy): Bacteria > Pseudomonadota > Alphaproteobacteria > Sphingomonadales > Sphingomonadaceae > Sphingopyxis. The sequence goes on along the minus strand of JAFAGN010000155.1, from coordinate 4,554 downwards.
AACCGCCCGCCGAACCGGTCTATCGCGCCAGCAGCGGCGACCCGCTCTACGGCAAGGAGCTGACGCGGCTCGACCTGCCCGCCAAGGTCGACGGGTCGGCGAACTATGCCGGCGACATCCGCCTGCCCGACATGGTGTTCGCGGCAATCCGGCAGGGGCCGGTCGGCGCAACGCGGCTGAAAAGTATCGACCGCAAGCGCGGCATGGCGTCGCCCGGGCTGCTCCATGTCGTCACGCATGAGCGCTGGGTTGCGACGGTCGCGCGCAACTGGTGGGCCGCGAACCGCGCGCTCGACCCCTTCGCACCGGTGTTCGAAACCGCCGGGACGCCGGTTTCGACGACGCGCATTGACGCGGCGCTGAAACAGGCGCTGAAGGACGGCGGCTATCGGATATCGCACACCGGCGACGTCGGCGAGGCGATGACGGGACGGGCCAAGGTGGTGGCCGAATATGCCGTCGCCCCCGCGCTACACGCGCCGATCGAAACACGCACCGCGACGGCCGCGCCCGACGGCGGTCGGCTGCGCGTCTGGGTGGCGACACAGGCGCCCGCGCAGTGTCGCGATGCGATCGCCGCCGCAACCGGACTGTCGCCCGGCGATGTCGTGCTGTTCCCGATGATGGCGGGGGGGTCGTTCGACGCCTGTCTCGACCACGGCGCCGCGGTGCAGGCCGCGATCATCGCGCTGCAGGTGAAGCGCCCGGTCCAGCTCGCCTGGTCGCGCGCCGAGGAAATCATGCGCCTGCCGCCGCGCGCGCCGGTTCGCGCGCGGATGAGCGCGACGCTGAATGCCGCGGGCGGCATCGACGCGCTGGTGACGCGGATCGCGGTGCCGCCGACCAATCATGAGGTCCGCGCCCGGCTGTTCGACAATGTCCCCGCCGATGTTGCCCAGCGCGCCGCGGGCGGCAGCGCCGACGCCGCGGCGGTCGAGGGAGCGGCAAGCCCCTACGCCATCCCGCATCATGCGGTCGATCACTGCCCCGCCGACATCGGGCTGCCGACCGGGCGCTGGCGCGGCAACGCCGACAGCTACACCGCCTTTTTCACCGAATGCTTCGTCGACGAATTGGCGGCGCGCGCGGGAACCGACGGCCTGTCCTATCGCATGGCGATGCTCGGCGGCGCGCCGCTGCTCGCGCGCTGCCTGCTCACCGCGACGAGCCTGGGCGGCTGGGAAGGCGGTGTGTCGGGCACCGCGCAAGGGCTGGCGTGCCACAGCATGCGCGGCAGCCACATCGCGCTGATGGCCACCGCGCGGCAGAGCGACAAGGGGTTGCAAGTCGAACAATTGGTCGCGGTCGTCGACGCCGGGCGGCTCGTCAATCCGGCGGTCGCGCGGCAACAGATCGAGGGCGGGCTGATCTTTGGCCTCGCCGCCGCGGTCGGCGCCACCACCGATTATGCGGGCGGCGTCGCAACGGCGCGCAAGCTCGGCCAGCTTGGCCTGCCGCGCCTGTCGCAAACCCCGCAGATATTGGTCGAATTTGTCGACAGCGACCGCGAACCGGGCGGCCTGGGCGAGATCGCGGTGCCGGTCGTCGCGCCCGCGATCGCCAATGCGATGTTCGCCGCGACCGGCCGCCGCATCCGCCGCCTGCCGCTTTCGGCCCAGCCGCTATGACCCTGCCCCCCGACCATCCGCCCGTCGCCGCGCCGCGCGTCGGCGTTCTGCTCGTCAACCTCGGCACCCCCGACGCGCCCGATGCGCCGTCGGTGCGGCGCTATCTGGCCGAGTTCCTGTCCGACCGCCGCGTCGTCGAAATCCCCCAAATCCTGTGGCAGCCGATCCTGCGCGGGATCATCCTGACCACCCGGCCCAAGAAATCGGCGCACGCCTATGCGCAGGTGTGGACCGACGAAGGCTCGCCGCTCGCCGCGATCACCCGTGCCCAGAGTAGCGCGTTGCAGGCGGCGTTCGGCGGCGATGTGCGGGTCGCTTATGCGATGCGCTATGGCAATCCCGCGATTGGCCCGGCAATCGACGCGCTGGTCGCGGAAGGATGTCAGCGCATCCTGGTCGCGCCGCTTTATCCGCAATATTGCGCCGCGACGACCGCGACGGTGGTCGATGCGGTGGGCGCGCATCTGAAAACGCTGCGCTGGCAGCCCGCGCTCCGCTATCTGCCGTCCTATCATGATGACCCTGCCTATATCGCCGCGCTCAAGACGTCGGTCGAGGCAGGGCTGGCAGCGCTCGACTTTACGCCCGACGTGCTGCTCGCGAGCTTTCACGGGATGCCCGAACGGACGCTGCATCTGGGTGATCCCTATCATTGCCAGTGCCGCAAGACCGCACGGCTGCTGTCCGAAGCGATGGGCCGACCGATCGAGGTCGCGTTCCAGTCGCGCTTCGGGCGCGCGAAATGGCTCGAACCCGCGACCGACACCCAGCTCGAAGCATTTGGCAAGGCGGGCCAGAGCGTCGCGATTTTCGCCCCCGGCTTTTCCGCCGACTGTCTCGAAACGCTCGAGGAACTCGCGATCCGCGGCAAGGAGCAGTTTGAAGCCGCGGGTGGTGGACGTTTTGCCTATCTGCCGTGCCTCAACGCCGATGCCCCCGGCATGGCGATGCTGGAGGCACTGATGCGCCGCGAACTCGCGGGCTGGCTGTAACGCTCGTCCCGCAAGACAGGCTATAGTTACCAACTGTTTAGGTCGATGCGCTAGATTGCTCCAACGCGGCACCAATATGGTCCTGTCGCGGCAATTTGGAGAGACGCCATGAACCAGATCCAATCGGCAGCCCTGATGCTCGCCGCGGCTGTGCTGGCCTTTGTCGCGCTCGTTTTTGCCGTGTGGTGGCTGCGTCGCCCGCGCGCCGCCCCCGCTGCGCCGCGCGCCGCGCGCGCACCGGGCGAAAGCCGGATGCCGAAACTGTCGCGCAAGGATAAGGTCGAGGTCGAACCGGTCGAAATCTCGGCCTCACGCCTCGCCCGGATCAGCGGCAAGGCGCCGCCCGAACAGCCCGAAACCTATGATTTCGACGCGGAACCGGCCGCTGAAATTGCCGCGGAAGCCGACGCAACGGTCGACGACGCCGCGCTTGCGGCGATGGTCGCCGACGTCGAGGAAACCGCGCACCGGATCGAACGAGCTGGCGCTGACACTGACGGCAATACCGATGCCGTCAGCCTGCGTTTGGTGCCCCAAATCCCGCCGCGCGATGCGATCCTGACCACCAGCTGGCTCGGTGGTCGTCCGCGGCTGCCGGTCGGCACCGAATGGCCGCAAATCGATGGCGAGCCCGCTGACTTCCTCGCGCAAATCGACTGCGCCAGCCTGCCGCCAGCGCTGTGGGACGGGCTGGGGCCGCGCGATGGAGCGCTGGCCTTTTTTATCCATCGCCGCGGTTACCGGATGCAGGTGATGCACCTCGGCGACGCCGACGTTGCGGTCACCCCGCCGCTGGCGCTCGATGATCCCGACGGCTGGTTCGGCCCGCAAGGCGGCCTGCGTTTCGGCGAGCTTGAACCCTTTGCGATCCGCGCCTTTCCCGAATGGCCGGTCGATCTGGTTGCGGTGCGCCCGGGCGACGCCGATCCGCGGATCGACGGCGACTCGGCCGACCTCGCCGCGACGCTGTACAATCGCAGTTACGACATCGCCGACCCGGCCTTTCACCCCTTCGACTGGGGCAGCATGACCGCGATGGTGGCGCTGCTCGAAATGCGGCTCGACCGGCTGATGACCGATCCGACGCCGCCGCCGGGCGCCAGTCCCGAAGCGATCGTCGAACTGGAACAACGCGCCGCGATCAACCGCGAGGCGCGGACCCGCGCCGAGGAAATCATCGCCATCGTCCATGACAGCGCCGCGCATGAGGCCTTTTCGGCGAGCGACGCGACCGCAGTAATGGCGGCGCTCCACGCCATCCACTGGGCGCGCGCGGTCCACCGCGTCGACCCCGAAACCGGCGCCGAGACGCACGAGACGCTCACCCTGCCGCTGACCACCCACCGCGCCGATGCGCATCTGTGGGTGCATGATTATCAGACGATCCTGTTCGACCGCGCCAAACACGCTTGGTGCGCCAATCCGGAGAGCCTGTCGGCGCCGATGCGCGCCTTCTACGAGCCTTGGTGGCAGGATCTGGCGGCGCGCGAGATGGCCGCGATGGGGCATGAGCCCTTCCGCTATGTGCATGATTTCGATGCCGACCGCGACGCGGTGCTGCTCGAACTGCCGACCAGCGGGCTGATGAGCCGGATGTTCGGCGATGGCGACAATCTGGTCGTCACGATCGACAAGGCCGATCTGGCCGTCGGCGACTTTTCCCGGCTGCGCGTTCAGGTCAGCAACTAGAGTTAGTCCGGTTCGAACGGAACCGTAGCCCTGAGCCTGTCAAGGGGTGCTTCGCTGATAAGCGCCCTTCGACAGGCTCAGGCCTACGGTGAAATGATTCTGCCTGGAAGAAACAGACTCTAGGGTCTGGACTCATTTGATCCAGAAGCAAAGAGCGGCGACGATGCAGACACCGGCGAGGAAGTTGCGAGCAAGCTTGTCGTAGCGTGTTGCGATAGCTCGGAAGTCTTTGAGGCGACAGAAGG
>JAFAGN010000149.1 GCA_023422695.1 Pseudomonadota bacterium | reverse complement strand
CCTTCTGTCGCCTCAAAGACTTCCGAGCTATCGCAACACGCTACGACAAGCTTGCTCGCAACTTCCTCGCCGGTGTCTGCATCGTCGCCGCTCTTTGCTTCTGGATCAAATGAGTCCAGACCCTAGATCGATCCTCCCTGTCGCGAAGCGATGGGGAGGTGGCAGCGCGAAGCGCTGACGGAGGGGTGATGGCGCGGACGTCGCTGCCCCTCCACCATCCGCTGCGCGAACGGTCCCCCTCCCCACGGCTTCGCCGCAGGGAGGATTGGTGTTCGCAAAAGCCGATTGCACCCGCCCCGCATTCCGCTATGGGCGGCGCGTGCGGGGTTCGCTTCGCACAGATCGCGCCGGTGCCCGAAAGGGCTTAAAATGGGAACGCGGTAACGGGGTTCTTGCCGAACCCCTGAAGCCGAGGCTGTCCCTGCAACTGTAAGCGGCGAGCGCGATGCACCGTTCGGGATTTCGATCCTGGACAGCCACTGGGGAAACCTGGGAAGGCGTGCATCAAGCCCTGACCCGCGAGCCAGGAGACCTGCCGGCGTGGGTCGCTCAATGCCAAGGCCCAGGGAAAGGCCGCGGCACGGACACTTCCGTCGAGCGACGACCAAGCGGCTGGAGCCGCTTCGGTGCCGGGGCCCGTAGGCTTTTACGCCACTTGCGACGCCGGCATCGGTCGATCGCGTCCGCGTTTCGGCAGGCTCCGCCTTCGTTGCCGGCGTGCGGGGGTTTCCCATGTTGAAATTTGCGACCATTTCCCTTTTGGCTCTGGCGACGGCGACACCGGCGCTTGCCGAGACAAGCGACAGCGACGCCATCGTCGTCACCGCATCGGGCATCGAACAATCGCGCGACGAGGTCGGGCAGGCCATCACCGTGATCGATGCCGCCACCATCGAAAAGCGCCAGTCGGTCGATGTCGTCGAACTGCTCGCCACCACCCCGGGGGTCCGTTTCAACCGGACCGGCGGCACCGGGTCGGTGGCGGGCGTGTCGCTGCGCGGCGCCGAAACAACACAGACCCTGGTGCTGATCGACGGGATGAAGGTCAACGACCCGAGCGGCATCGGCGACGGTTATGATTTCGGCCATTTGCTGACCGGCAACATCAGCCGGATCGAGGTGCTTCGCGGATCGAATTCGGTCGTACATGGCAGCCAGGCGATCGGCGGGGTGGTCAGCCTGATGACCGCGACTCCGGCCGACGGCTTCGCCGCCAACGCGTCGGCCGACTATGGGTATAGCGACACGCTGACCGCCAGGGCCGATGTATCGGGCACCGCTGGCCGCGTGTCGGGCGGCATCGGCGGCGCCTATTTCCGCACCGACGGCATTTCGTCGGCGGCGGTCGGTACCGAGAAGGACGGGTACAAGAATTTCGCCGGCAACGCACGGCTGAAGGTCGCGTTCAGCGATGCGCTGAGCCTCGACCTGCGCGGCTACTACATCAACGCCGACCTCGATTATGACAGCTTCTTCGGAGCGCCCGCCGACAGCGCCGACATCGCCAAACTCGACCAATATGTCGGCTATGCGGGGCTCAACCTCGCGCTGTTCGATGGCCGCTTCACCAGCCGCACCGCGGTGACCTGGCTGCGCAATGACCGCGACTATTTTTTCGTCCGCGGGACTGCGCCCGATTATGGCTACAGCGGCACCAATCTGCGCTTCGAATATCAGGGCGTCGTGACGCCGGTCGAGCAGGCCAAGCTGGTCTTCGGCTATGAGCATGAGCGCCCCGATTATGACTTCTTCGGCTTCGGCTCGACCGACAGTCAGAAGGCCAATATCGACAGCGTTTATGCGCTGGGCATCGTCCAGCCCTTCACCGGCCTGTCGCTGACCGGCGGGGTGCGTCACGACGACCATAGCCAGTTCGGCGGCGCGACGACGTTGGGCGCCAACGCCAATTACTCGCCCAACGATGGCGCGACCAACTTCCGGCTGAGCTACGGCGAGGGGTTCAAGGCGCCCTCGCTCTATCAGCTTTATGATGCGTTCAGCGGCAATGCCGCGCTGCGACCCGAACGGTCGAAAAGTTACGACGTCGGCATCGACCAGAGCCTGGCAGGCGGCCGCGCGCTGGTGTCGCTCACGGCGTTCCTGCGCAACACGACCGATCAGATCAATTACGACAATGCGACCTTCACCTATGGCAATATCGACCGCACCCGCGCCAAAGGGATCGAGGCGACGCTGGCGCTGAAACCGGTCGACGCGCTCAACGTCACCGCATCCTACAGCTATATCGACGCGCGCGACCGCTCCGGCCGCCCGGCGTTCGACGGCAAGCGGCTGCCGCGCCGTGCCGAACATGCGATCAGCGTGTCGGCGGATTATGACTGGTCGTTCGGCCTGTCGACCGGTGCGACGATCACGATGGTCGGCGACAGTTTCGACAATGCGGCGAACAGCGTGCGGCTCGATGGCTATGCGCTGGCGGGTATCCGCGCTTCGCTGCCGATCGGTGAGCATCTGGAGATATATGGGCGGGTCGATAATCTGTTCGACGCCGATTATACAACCGCGGCGGGCTATGGGGTCTATGGCCGCGCGGCCTATGGCGGCGTGCGGGCGCGCTTCTGATGACGCCGCGCACCGACGCCGAGCACAATGCCAGGATGAAGAAGATCCAGGCGGCGCAGAACAAGAAGGTCGCGGCGAAGACGGTCGAAAAGGGACTGGTGATCGTCCATACCGGTCCCGGCAAGGGCAAGACATCGGCGGCGCTGGGCATGGCGATCCGCGCCATCGGTCACGACATGAAGGTGGGCGTGGTGCAGTTCGTCAAAGGCGCGATGACGACGGGCGAGAAGGCGGTGTTCGACCGCTTTCCCGACCTGATCGAATTCAAACCGATGGGCGAGGGTTTTACCTGGGACACCCAGGACCGCGCGCGCGACATCGCGGTGACACGCACCGCGTGGGAGGAAGTCAAACGGATGATCGCCGACCCGTCCTACGCGATGGTCATCGCCGACGAGCTGAACATCGTGCTGCGCTACGACTATCTGCCGGTCGGCGAGGTACTCGAAGCGATCGCGGGCAAGCCGCATATGACGCATGTGATCATCACCGGCCGCAACGCGCCGCAATCGCTGATTGACGCCGCCGACCTCGTCACCGAGATGGCACAGGTCAAACATCCCTTCCGCGAACAGAATGTGAAGGCGCAGCGAGGGATTGAGTTTTGAAGCGGGCGCGCCCCCAGTTGACGATGGCATTGCTCGCCGGAACTGCGGGCGCGCTGTGGGCGGCGACTGAGGCCACCACCCCGGCGGCAAAGGCGCCCGCGCTGCCGCAGCGCATCGTTTCGATCAACCTGTGCGCCGACCAACTGGTGCTCGCGCTCGCCGACCGCGGCCAGATCGCCGGGTTGACCAAAAATGCCACCGACCGCGAAATGTCGGGCGAGGCGACGGCGGCCGAGGGGTTGCCGCTGCTCAGCAATTCGGCCGAGCAGATATTGGCGATCGAACCCGAGCTGATTATCGGTATGCCCGCCAGCCGCAGCGCCGCGCTAGCGGCGTTACCGCAGCCCGATTATCCGCTGCTCGACCTCGACACCGCGAACAGCCTCGATGAAATCTATACCTCGATCCGGCAGACCGCGGTGGCCGTCGGGCATCCGGCGCGCGGCGACGCATTGGTCGCCCGGATGCAGCGCGAGTTGGCGGGGCTGCCCAAGCCGGGCAAGGGCCGCGTCGCGGCCTATTACCAGCGGCGCGGCTATATGACCGGCACCGGCACGCTGATCGACGAGCTGATGACGCGCGTCGGGCTGGTGAATCTGGCGGGCAAGCTCGGGAAGCCGCCGCTGTCGCAACTGAGTGTCGAAGAGATGGCCGCCGCGCAGCCCGATTTCCTGATCGTCGAAAGCGCGACCGACACGGTGACCGATCAGGGCAGCGAGATGCTGCACCACCCGGCGCTGAAAGACATTCCGCGGATCAGCGTGCCGCAGGCGTGGACGGTCTGCGGCAGCCCCGCCTATACGCACGCAGCGCGCAGTCTGACGGCACAGATCGCAAAGCTCGACGGCGACGGCGCATGAGCCGCTTTGCCCTGCCCCGCTGGACGCTGATCGCCGCGCTGGCAGCGCTGACGCTGGTCGCCGCGATTGCTTCGTTGCTGTTCGGCGCGGTCGATCTGTCGGTCGCACGATTGTTCGCCGCGGCGAAAGGCGACGGCGACAAGGTCGCGTCGATCATCCTGTTCGACCTCCGCCTCCCGCGCACCGTGCTGGCCCTGGCAGTCGGCGCGATGCTTGGGCTCGCGGGGGCGGCGCTGCAGGGCTATTTGCGCAACCCGCTGGCCGAACCTTCGGTGCTCGGCACCTCGAACGCGGCGGCGCTCGGCGGGGTGGCGGCGATCTATTTCGGATTGGCCGAGATGCACCCGATCCTTTTGCCGCTGCTCGCGACGGGCGGCGCACTCTTGTCGCTGGCGCTGCTGGTCGTGCTGGCGGGCAAAGCCGAAAGCCCGCTGACCTTGATCCTCGCCGGGATCGCGGTCAGCACGCTCGCGGTCGCGGGGACTAGCCTCGCGCTGAACCTGTCGCCCAATCCCTTTGCCGCGATGGAGATCATGACCTGGCTGCTCGGTAGCCTGGAGAACCGCTCGTTCGATCATGTCTGGATCGCGCTGCCGTGCATCGCCATCGGCACCGCCATGCTGCTGTGGAACGGCCGTGCGCTCGACGCGCTCACGCTGGGTGAGGATGCCGCGCAGGCGCTGGGCACCGACCTCAAACGCACCCGCCTGCGGCTACTGATCGGCACCGCGATCGGGGTCGGCGGCGCGGTCGCGGTGGCGGGCGCGATCGGCTTTGTCGGACTTATCGTTCCGCACCTGATCCGCCCGCTGACCGATCGCAGCCCGTCGGCGATCCTGCTGCCATCGGCGATCGGCGGCGCGGCGCTGCTGACGTTGGCCGACCTTGGCGTCCGCATCATCCCGACAACCAACGAATTGAAGCTGGGCGTCGTCACCGCCTTCCTGGGCGTGCCGGTCTTCCTGATTCACCTGATGCGGGAGCGGCGGCTATGGTGAGCATCGTCCTCGACCATGTGGGCGTCACGCTCGGTCGCCGCAGCGTCGTCCGCGACGTCGACGCGGCGTTCGGCCCCGGCACGCTGACCGGCATCGTCGGACCCAATGGCGCGGGCAAATCGACGCTGGCGCGGGCAATGCTCGCGCTGGTTCCTGCAACCGGCCAAGTCCGCATCGATGGCGCCGATGTCACCGCGGTGCCGCGCGCCGACCTGGCGCGGCGGATCGCCTATGTGCCGCAGGGGCAGCTGCTGCACTGGCCGCTCACCGTCGAACGGCTCGTCGGCCTTGGCCGCCTGCCCCACCTCGCCCCGATGTCGCGGATCGGCGCCGCCGACACCGCCGCGATCGAGCGCGCGATGGAACGCGCCGATGTGCTGGAATTGCGCGACCGGATCGCGACCGAATTGTCGGGCGGCGAACGCGCGCGCGTCTTGTTCGCGCGTGCGCTGGCGGTCGAGGCCGCGGCGCTGATCGCCGACGAACCGCTCGCCAGCCTCGATCCGGGGCATCAGATCGACGTGATGGACATGCTGCGCGCCGAAGCCGCGGGCGGCGCGCTGGTCATCGCGGTGCTCCACGACCTGACCCTTGCGGCGCGCTATTGCGACCGGCTGCTGCTGATCGACGGCGGGCGGATCGTCGCCGACGGCCCACCCGCCGACGTGCTGACGAGCGAACGGCTGCACAGCGTCTATGGCATCGACGCGCGGGTCGAGACCGGCGGTGCGTGGCCGACGATTACCGTGCTGGGCCGCGCATCGGGCTAACGCGCGGGATCGGCGCCGACCTGCACCGGGCGGCTCGTGCGCTTGCCGTCGGCCGAAAGGCTGCGCAGTTCGACAGTATCTTTGACCGCCAGCGACGCGGTGTAGCGCGTCCACGCCCCATCGCCGACGCGATATTCGATTGTGCTTCCCGGTAAGGCGCTGTTCGCCTCCAGCCGACCATCGACGATCCGCGCACCCGGCGGTGCAACACGGTAGGCGACGCCCATCCGGTCGAGCATTGGCAGCTGCGCCGCCGCGCGTCCGGCAAAATCCTGCCAGCCGGCGCGGAGCTTGGCCGCGTCGACACGCTTGTCGCCCCAAGCGTAGCTTGCGCCAGGTTGATACGTGGGAGTCCAGGGCGCCGGGGTCCATGCACGTTCGGCGAGCGCGAGCAGACGCGGGAACAGCATGTAATCGACCTGGCCGTCGGTGCGGATCGTCTCACTCCACAATTGCGCCTGGATTCCGGCGATCCGGCGGCCCGGCTGGAGGGCGGGCTGGTCGTCGATCGCTTTGCCCTCCGCATGGGTATTGCGGATCGTCGCGGCGTTGGCGGGCAGGTTGCCGGGCATGAACCCGAACACCTGATAGTCGTCGACGCCGCGCGAGGCCCAGTGATAGCCGCCTTCATCGGGGTGCGGGGCATAGGGCATATCGAAATAGCCAAGATCGGGGATCGACAGCACGACGTCCCAACCGCGGTTCAGCTGGTCATGCGCTTCGCGGATCGCGCCACCGTGGAGCACGCCCCAGATGTTCGTTTGAACATTCGGGGGCATTTTTGCAGCATCGGTGTGCCCCATGCCGTCGCTCCAGCCGCCAGTCCGCAGCCCCTTGACGGCGAGGCGCTGGGCCACCCGCTCGATAAAGCGCGGGCCCAGTTTTGCGGCATCGCCGCCGACGTCGGCGATCATGGCCCGACACGCGGGAGACTTCACCCACGCCCCCGCCGTCTCGTCAGCGCCAAGGTGAAAGGTGCGCAGCGGCGCCCCCGCCTGCCGGTGCATATCGGCGAGCGCATCGACAACCGTATCGACGAAGCGATAGGTCGCGGACAGACAGACGTTGAGCGTGTTGTCGTTATAATGCTGAATGCTGCGATATTCGGTCGTGTCCGCCGGGTCGATCAGGCGGTAGGCGTCGGCTTCCGCGGCCTTGCCGGCCGCCGTCAGGCGCGCATGGCGCGCCTCCATCGCGCGGATCGCGGCGCGCGAGTGGCCCGGCATATCGATCGACGGAATAACCTCGATCTGCCGTGCATTCGCTGCCTGCACGATCGCGATATAGTCGGCGGCGGAAAGATAGCCATTGACCCCGACGGCCCCGTCAGGACCAGCTCCGAGCTGGGGCAGCAGGCAGGTCCATTCGGACGGATCATGACAGCGCCGCGACCCGATTTCGGCCAGCTCGGGGAGCGCCGGAACCTCGATCCGCCAGCCTTCGTCGTCGGCCAGATGGAGGTGCAGCTTGTTCAGCTTATACGCCGCCATCGCCTCGACCAGTTTCAAAATCTGGTCGCGCCCGTGGAAATTGCGGCCAAGGTCGAGGTGCAATCCGCGAAAGCCATATTCGGGGGCGTCGATGACCCGCATCGGCTTCATCCGGCCCTTTTCAAACGCCGCCTGCTGCGCGAGCGAGCGCAGCGCATGGCTTGCCCCCGCGGCATCGCGTGCGGTGATCGAAATCCCAGACGGTGTGACGTCGAGGACATAGGCTTCGGCCTTGGTCACCGCCACCGGGTCGAGGCGCACGGCCAGCGGCAATTTGCCATCCTCGGCCAAGCCCAGCGCAGCCAGGGCTGGCGCAATGGCGCCACGCTCGACCCCGCTCAGCGTCAGGGCGATGCCGCGAGTCAGATCGACCGAGGCGTTTTTGCCCTGCACCGCTTCAAACGGCTTCGGCAGGATCGCCACTCCGGTCGCGGCGGGCGCCTGTCGCTCGGCTTGCACGGCAAAGGCGCGTTCGGCGGTCAGCCAGCGGGTTCGGTCGGCATCGCTTTTGGTCGCCAACCGCGCCTCGTCGATCATCGGCGCGACGAAAGGCAGTTTTTCAAGGCCAGTATCGGGATCGATGACCGCGCGGGTCGCCCCGATCGTCCGCGGTGCAAGGCCGCCAGCGACAAGATAGGCATTGGGCATCGCAAACGCCTTTGAGAAGTTCGCGCCGATACCCCATAATTTGATCTCATGCCTGGCGCCGGGGCGCAGCACCGACCCGGGCTTCAACGTCAGTTGCTGAACGTCGCCATTGATCAGGCGGTGCGTAAAAATGTCGCTTTCGACAAGCGGCAGTTCGTTGACGAAGCTGAAATACAGCGCCAGCGACTCTGTCGGCAGCCCGTCGGGCAGATTGTCCGGAATGGTCAGCGTAATTCTGGTCAGGAAACAGCCGCTGATGCCTGCCGGGCAGTCGGGTCGATTATCGACGACTTCCAGCTGATAGCCCAGGGTTTCGGCAAGGCGATCGAGCGCGACCTGCGGCGGCGTCTGCGCCGCAACCCCTGGCGAGGCGAACAGTGCAGTGGCGGCCAGCGCCGTCCAGCCAATCTTGCGCATCTGTCCTCTCCCATGTTGATAATTTGTATTTGATTTGTCATGTCGCCGTCCGACGGTCAATGCCTTTGCGGACCAGCCGACACGACGAAAAAGCTGAAAACCAAACGCTATCGATGCAAGGCGCATAACGAGTTCACGGCATATTGGTTTTATATTAGTATTGTCCTTCGGGGGTTATCACCGCCGAAAAGGAACGGCGCACCGAACCGCTTCCGGCACGACTTCGACCGATTGGTCCTATCGGAGCTTGCGGTCGCACCGGAAATGCGGCCCGACTGGAATTTACAAGAATTGTGACATCGCCATCGTCTGACCGTCAATCCCGCGCATCGGCGCGGCATCGGCGGGCCCACCTTTGCAACAAAGATTGACGCGACGATACCAATGCAACACATGTGGTGGCGGCACTGGTCTTGTCATGATCGCGCCGGGGCAATCAGGTGGAGCAACATCCTTGTCACTGATCGAACGCGTTGGTCCGCTTCACAAGGAAGATCCGACACCGCTGTATCTGCAGTTGCAGAAGATCCTGCGCGACGCGATTGAGGCGCAGATGGTCCGGCCCGAAGAGGCAATCCCGACCGAACGCGACCTCGCGGACGAATTTGACGTATCGCGGATCACGGTCCGCAAGGCGATCGACGGGCTTGTTTCGGACGGGATCGTCGCGCGGCGGCGCGGCGCCGGCACCTTCGTGACCCGCCCGCGCGTCGAGAAGAGCTTTTCCAAACTCACCTCCTTTTCCGAAGACATGGTATCGCGCGGCCGCAAGCCGACCAGCACCTGGGTCAGCAAGACCGCGGGCGCCGTCACGCCCGAGGAGGCGCTGTCGCTCGGCCTGTCTCCCGGCTCGCTCGTCTATCGCTTCCATCGCATCCGCTACGCCGACGACACATCGATGGCGCTGGAATATGCAACGATCCCGGCTTACTGCCTGCCGTCGCTCGAAGCGGTCGACGCTTCGCTCTATGAAGCGCTCGACGCCGCTGGACATTTGCCGGTGCGCGCGCTGCAACGGCTGCGCGCCATCGCCTTCTCCGCCGAACAGGCCGAGGTGCTGGGAATCGAAGCGGGAATGCCGGGTCTGTTCATCGAAAGGCGCGGATTTCTGGCGGACGGACGCACCGCCGAATACACCCAAAGCTATTATCGCGGCGACGCCTACGACGTCGTGGCCGAACTCAACGGCTAACCCGGGCATCATGCAATAGCCGACAAAGCGGCGTGCGGATCACGGTTCGCCCGCTGCATCGCGCCCTGTTTCCACGGGAGGACCGACCGCTGCATTCGAATTTTTGAACATACATCTTGATGAGCTTTATATAACCTATATAGTACCAATGTATCGAGCGCCAGAGAGCGCCCGATCCGGAGGGAAGATTGATGACGCCGAACGCCGCGCCAGACGCCAATCAAACGCTGATGGAGCAGGAAGCCGCCGAGGCGGCAACGGCAGTATCCCGCATGCTCAAAGCCAATCGCGATACGTTCGCGGCGATCGCCCGCCGCCTCCACGCCTCCCCGCCCGCCGTTGTCGTTACCTGTGCACGCGGTTCGTCCGACCATGCTGCAACCTATGCGAAATATCTGATCGAAACGATGACCGGGACGCCGACCGCGTCGGCGGCGCTGTCGATCGCCTCGCTCTATGATGCGCCGTCGGTGGTCGGCAACCGGCTGTGTCTGGCCATTTCGCAGTCAGGCCAAAGCCCCGACCTGCTCGCGGCGGTCGAACAGCAGCGCGAAGCAGGCGCCTTTGTCGTCGCCCTGGTCAATGCGCCCGACAGCCCGCTCGCCGACCTTGCCGATATCGTCGTCCCGCTGTCGGCGGGGGCCGAACGATCGGTCGCGGCGACCAAATCCTATATCTGCTCGCTGGCGGCCATCGCCGCATTGGTCGCGGCATGGTCGCAAAGCGCCCCGCTCGGCGATGCGCTCACCACCCTTCCCGAACGGCTTGCCGAGGCCTTTGCGCTCGATTGGTCGCCCGCGATCGCGGCGTATCGCGGCGCCACGAACCTGTTCGTTCTCGGCCGCGGCTACGGCCTTGGCGCTGCGCAGGAGGCCGCACTCAAGTTGAAGGAAACCGCGGCGCTCCACGCCGAATGTTTCAGCGCCGCCGAAGTGCGCCACGGCCCGATGGCGATCGTCGGAGCGGGCTTTCATGTTCTGGCGCTCGGCGGCAGCGACCGCACCGCCACCAGCGTCCGTGAAGCGGTCGGCGAATTTCGCGGCCGCGGCGCCACCGTCCTCCTCGCCGATCCCGCGGTCGGCGACCTGCCCGCCATTGCGTCGCATCCGGCGATCGAACCGATCCTGATGATCCAGAGCTTTTACCGCATGGCAAGCGCATTGGCGCTGGCGCGCGGGTGCAACCCCGACTCGCCTCCGCATCTGAACAAGGTTACCGAGACTTTATGATCTATCGCTTTCACAACGGCCGGGTCGCACTGCCGGACGGCGCCGTCGAGGCGGCAGATATTGCCGTCGCCGATGGCGTCGTTACCGCTGTCACCCCGGTCGGACCGGCGTCCGCCGACCATGAAGTCGATCTGGAGGGGGGCTGGCTGCTCCCCGGCTTCATCGATACGCAGGTCAATGGCGGCGGCGGCGTGCTGTTCAACGATCAAGTCGACGTCGAGGCTATTGCGGCAATCGGCGCCGCGCATGCCCGGTTCGGCACCACCGCATTCCTCCCGACGCTGATCAGCGACACCCCGGCCCAGATCGCCGCCGCGATGGCCGCGGTCGATGCCGCGATCGAACAGGGGGTGCCGGGGGTGATCGGCATCCATATCGAAGGGCCGTTCATCAACGAGGTCAAGCGCGGTATCCACGAGGCGCATCGCATCCGCCGCCTCGACGCCGAGACGCTCGCAACGCTCACCGCACCGCATCGCGGGCGCGTGATGCTGACGCTGGCGCCTGAGCTCTGCGCTGAAGAGGATATTCGCACCCTCGTGCACCACGGCGTGATCGTCAGTGCCGGTCACAGCGACGCGACCTATGACGAGGCGCAGCGGGCAATCGGCGCGGGACTATCCGGGTTCACCCATTTGTTCAACGCGATGTCGCCGCTGCATCATCGCGCGCCGGGCGCCGTCGGCGCCGCTTTCGATTCGGACAGCTATTGCGGCCTAATCGTCGACGACGTACACCTCCACCCCGCCGTCGTCCGTCTGGCGATCAAGGCGAAGGGCATCGAACGCATCATGCTGGTCACCGATGCGATGCCCAGCGTCGGCACCGCCGACAGCGAATTCACCCTTCAAGGCAAGCGTATTGCGGTGAAGGACGGCGTCTGCATTTTCGAGGACGGCACGCTTGCCGGGACGCATCTCGACATGGCGGCAGCGCTGCGCAAGACGGTCGAGGTGACCGGGCTGCCAGTGACCGACGTGGCGGCGATGGCGAGCGCCACCCCTGCCGCCTTCCTGTCGCTGCGGGACAGCCACGGAGCGATCGCGACGGGGCAGCGCGCCGACTGGGTGTGGCTGGGCAGCGAACTCGATCCGCGTGCGACGTGGATCGGCGGACGGATTGCACCCGACACCGCACCGGACCTGGCCCGCGCGTAAAATGATAATCAAGCCGAAAAAAAAGCGGCGGAAGTTTTGGGGATTAGATCGATGAGCCTGATCATCACCTCTCCGCTCAGAGGGTGGGCGACGACGCTGGACAGCGTTCCCGATCCCGTATTCGCCCAGCGCATGATGGGCGACGGGGTGGCGATCGAGCCGCTCGGCGACACCATCGTCGCGCCGTTCGACGGCGAGGTGGTGACGCTGCACGATGCAGGCCATGCGGTTTCGCTGCGCAGCGCCGAGGGTGCCGAGGTGCTGATCCATATCGGGCTCGATACCGTGATGCTGAAGGGCGAAGGTTTCACGCCGCTCGTGGCGATCGGCCAGACCGTCGCGCGCGGCGACCCGCTGATCCGCTTCGACCTCGATGCGGTTGCCCTGGCGGCGCCCAGCCTGATCACCCCGGTGATCGTCACCAATGCCGAAGCCTTTGCGATCAGCCGCCGCAGCACCGACTGCGCGATCGGCGCGTGCGAGGCGCTGATGACGCTGGTTCCCGCGCAAACCGACGCGCGCCACCGCTCGGACGATGGCACGGTGATCGAACAGACGGTGACGCTGTCGCTGCCGCACGGTATTCATGCGCGTCCCGCCGCGCGGATTGGCGAGGCCGTGCGCGGCTTTGCCGCCGAAGTATATTTGCAGCATGGCGACAAGCGCGGCGACGCGCGCAGCACCGTCGCGCTGCTGGCGCTGGGCACGCGCTTCGGTGACGAAATCCGCGTTCAGGCGCGCGGCGACGACGCCGAGGCAGCACTGCTAGCTATCGTCGCGCTGCTGGCGAGCGGCATGGGCGAGACGGCGGCACTGGCTGCGTCAACGGCGCCGACCGCCACCGCGCCGCTGCGCGCGGGGCAGATCGGCGGAGTGATCGCCTCGCCCGGACTCGCCATGGGCCCCGCGACGCGGCTGCGGCAAGCCGAGATCGCGGTGGCGCACGATGGCGCCGACGCAGGGGAAGAGCGCGCGGCGCTGATCGCGGCGCGCGGCGCCGTGCGCGAGCGGATTGCAGCGCGCGCCAACAGCGAAAGCGGCGGCGTCGCGGCCGTCATGCAGGCGCATCTCGCCTTGATCGACGACCCCGAACTGTTCGCCGGAGCAGAACGGCGCATCGCGGCGGGCCGCAGCGCAGGCTTTGCCTGGCGCGGCGCGATCCGTGATCAGGTCGATGCGATCCGCGCCACCGGCAATGCGCATCTGATCGAACGGATCGACGACCTGATCGATATCGAACGCCAACTGCTGTCGGTTTTGACCGATACGCCGCTGGGCGATGCATCGATTCCGGCGGGCGCGATTGTGGTTGCCGACGACCTGCTGCCGTCGCAGCTGGTGACGCTGGCCGCAGCCAAGCCCGCGGGCATCTGCCTGGCGCGCGGGGGGCCGACGTCGCACGTCGCGATCCTTTGCGCGGGAATGGGGCTTCCCGCGCTTGTCGCGATGGGCGATGCCCTAGATGCGGTCGCAGAAGGCACCTCACTGCTCCTCGACGCCGAGATGGGACATGTCACCCTTGCCCCCTCGCCCGCCGATACCGACGCCTTCGCTGCGCGGCTCGCAAAACGCGGCGCGCGGCGCGAGGCGGCAAAGGCTGGCGCAGCGAACGCGTGCCATACGGCTGACGGCGCGCGCATCGAAATCTTCGCCAATCTGGGCACGGTCGAAGACGCCATGCTCGCCGCTGCGCAGGGCGCCGAAGGATCGGGGCTGGTGCGGAGCGAATTCCTGTTCCTCGATCGCGATACCGCGCCGTCGGAGGACGAGCAGCACGCCGCCTATCAGGCGATCGCCGACGCGTTGCCCGGAAAACCCGTCATCATCCGCCTGCTCGACATCGGCGGCGACAAGCCTGCCGCCTATATTCCGATCGCAGAGGAGGAAAATCCGGCGCTCGGTCTGCGCGGCATCCGCGTCGCGCTCGCCAACCCGGAGCTGCTCGAAACGCAGCTCCGCGCGATCTTGCGCGTCGAGCCCGTCGGACAATGCAAGATCATGATCCCGATGGTCGCCAGCATCGACGAACTGCATCAAGTGCGTGCGCTGATCGATCGGCTGCGCGGCGAAATGGGCATCGCGACCCCGGTCGAAGTCGGGGTGATGGTCGAAACCCCCGCCGCCGCGATGACCGCCGACCTGCTCGCTATCGAGGCCGACTTCCTGTCGATCGGCACCAACGACCTTACCCAATATGTGCTGGCGATGGACCGCGGTAATCCCGCGGTCGCCGCCGGGGTTGATGCAATGCACCCTGCGGTGCTGCGCATGATCGGCGAAACCTGCCGTCTGGCAACCGCGGGTGGGCGCTGGGTCGGGGTGTGCGGGGGACTGGCGTCCGACCCCGCCGCGCTGCCGATCCTGATCGGGCTGGGCGTGACCGAATTGTCGGCGGTCCCCGGCTTCGTCGCCGAAGCCAAGGAGATCGTCCGCGGCCTGACGCTGACCGAAGCGCGCGCGCACGCCGATCTCGCGCTGCAATGCCAATCCGCCGCCGAGGTGCGCGCGCTCGCTCGCGCTTTCGAGGAGACCCGTCGATGAAAAAGATGCTCGAGGCGCTCCAGCCGCTCGGCCGCGCGCTGATGCTGCCGATCGCGGTGCTGCCAATCGCGGGCTTGTTGCTGCGCATCGGCCAGCCCGACCTGCTCGACATCCTGTTCATATCAGCCGCGGGTGCCGCGATCTTCGACAATCTCGGCATCCTGTTCGCGATCGGAGTCGCTGTGGGCTTTGCGCGCGACGGCAATGGTGCCGCGGCGCTCGCGGGGGTCGTCTGCTATCTGATCACGACGACCGGGGCGCAGACGTTCCTGATCGCCCCGCCCGACGTCGGCGCTGGGTTGCCCGAGGCGGCGGCCGCGCTGGCGGCAAAAACCTGGGCGATCGGCCAGATCGACAAGCTCGAGGTACCGATCGGTATCATCTCTGGCCTGATCGGCGGCAATTTCTACAACCGTTTCGCGACTATCGCGCTGCCCGAATATCTCGCCTTTTTCGGCGGCCGCCGCTTCGTGCCGATCGCCAGCGGTGTCGCGGGCCTGCTGCTCGCTGCGGTGCTCGGCTATGGCTATGCGCATATCAGCGGCGCGATCGACACCGCCAGCCGCGCGGTCGTCGACAGCGGAGAGATCGGCCTGTTTGTCTATGGCACGCTCAACCGGCTACTGATCGTCACCGGGCTGCACCATATCATCAACAATGCCGCCTGGTTCGTCGTCGGCGATTTTGCGGGCGCAACGGGCGACCTGCGCCGCTTCTTCGCGGGCGATCCCGACGCCGGTGCGTTCATGTCGGGCTTTTTCCCGGTGATGATGTTCGGCCTGCCCGCCGCGTGCCTTGCGATGTATCACGAAGCACGGCCCGAGCGGCGCAAGGCGGTCGGCGGCATGCTCTTCTCCCTTGCCTTCACCAGCTTCCTGACCGGCGTGACCGAACCGATCGAGTTCACCTTCATGTTTGTCGCGCCGCTGCTCTACGCGATCCACGCGCTGCTGACCGGCGCCGCGATGGCGCTGATGAACGCGCTCGGCATCAAGCTCGGCTTTGGTTTTTCGGCGGGCTTGTTCGACTATGTGCTGAATTTCCGGCTGGCAACGCGGCCATGGCTCCTTTTGCCGATCGGTGCGGTTTACGCGTTGCTCTATTACGGGCTGTTCCGCTTTTTCATCCGCCGCTTCGACCTGACGACGCCGGGCCGCGAGCGTGGCGAGGTGACGGTCGTCGCCGTCCCCTCAGCCGGCAGCACACGCGGCAATGCCTTTATCACCGCGCTCGGCGGCCCGGCCAATCTGGTCAGCGTCGATGCCTGCACCACCCGCCTGCGGCTGATCGTCGCCGATGGTCAGGCGATCGACGACGCCGCGCTATCGGCGCTCGGCGCGCGCGGGATCATCCGCCCGTCCGACAAGGCGGCGCAGGTCGTGCTCGGCCCGATCGCCGACCTGGTTGCCGAGGAAATTCGCGGCGCGCTGTCGAGCGGCGGCGCGTCGGCCCCCGCGAAACCGTCGCAGGCGCAAAACGGCAACGCCGATCCGTCCCAACTGCCCGACGGCATCGCGCACGCGCTGGGCGGTAGCGCGAATGTTCGCACGATCCGCGCGCTCCACGGGCGCTACCGGGTCGAACTGGCCGATCCGGCGCGGATCGACGAAGGCGCCCTCGCCGCGCTGGCGCGCGGCATCGGCTGGCCGCAACCCAACATCTGCCATATCCTCGTCTGAACGGGATCAGGCGGGCGACGACAATTTCATCAGCACCAGCCCGCTGACGATCAGCAGCGCGGCAAATATCCGCATCGCGCTTGCCTGTTCGCCCAGCACCGCGATGCCGACGACAAAGGCGCCGACCGCGCCGATGCCGGTCCAGATCGTGTAGGCGGTGCCGAGTGGCAGCGACTTCATCGACAGCGACAGCAGCGCAAAACTCGCGATCATGGCGACGAGGGTAATCAGCGACGGGCCAAGTTTGGTAAAGCCGTCCGACTGCTTCATCGAAAACGCCCAGACGATTTCGAGCACACCGGCAATTGCGAGATAGATCCAGGCCATGACAGCCTCCATTTCAAGGCTGCCGGGCCGTCCCGGACTTGAAAGCCTGCGCATCGCGCGGGCGAGGACGTGGCCTCTTGGTGATTTAAGGCCTGGCAGGGGCAGTAGGACTCGAACCTACGACCCTCGGTTTTGGAGACCGATGCTCTACCAACTGAGCTATACCCCTAGGCCGGAGTGCGCCCCTAGCCCGATTGCCCGATGGGAGCAAGGGGGATCGCAGCTTGCGCGCGCGCACCCGCCTGATATGCGCAGATTCGCATGACATCCGCCGCCGCCCCCTCGACCGCCGCGCCGCAAAATTACCTCGGCGGCATCGCGCTCAGGCTGCTGGCGATGGCCAGTCTGGCGCTGATGTTCGTGGTGGTGAAATTTATCGACCGCGAAGGCATCCATATCGTCGAAAGCCTGTTCTGGCGGCAGGCGCTGGTGCTGCCTTTCCTGCTGATGTGGGTAAAGGCGACCGGCGGCTTTGCGTCGCTGCGGACGAATCGGATCGGCGCGCACACGCGGCGAATGCTGATGGGATTGACCGGGATGGCGTGCAATTTCGGCGGCATGATCCTGTTGCCGATGGCGGAGGCGACGACGATCAGCCTGTCGGTGCCGATCTTTGCGGTGATCTTTGCGGCGATCTTGCTCGGCGAGGCGACCGGGTGGCAGCGATGGAGCGCGGTGATCATCGGTTTTATCGGCGTGCTGGTCGTGCTCGATCCCTTTGCCAGCTTTGCGGGCGGGTTCGACGGTGCCCACGGCCTTGGCACGCTGGTCGCGCTGGGCGGGGCGGTCATGACCGCGCTGATCACGATTGCCGTCCGCGACCTTGGCCGCACCGAAGCCGCCGCAACGATCGTCTTCTGGTTCAGCCTGCTCTCGATGATCCCGCTCGGCATCGCCCTGCCCTTCGTGTTCACGCCGCACGACGGTTATGCGTGGCTGCTCCTCCTCGCGCTCGGTTTCCTGGGTGCGGTCGCGCAAATGTCGCTGACCGGCGCGCTGCGCCTCGCCCCGGTGTCGGTCGTGATCCCGATGGATTACTCCAGCCTGCTGTGGGCGATCGCCGCGGGCTGGTGGTTCTTTGGCACCCTGCCCGCCGACACGACATGGGTCGGCGCGCCGTTGATCGTCGCGTCGGGCCTGTTCATCGCCTGGCGCGAGCATCGTCGCCATATCGCCCGACCGAAGGAGGTTGCCGCATGACAAGCCAAAAGACCCGGCCGATCCTGTACCACTGCCCCGACGCCCGTTCGCTGCGTTGCCTGTGGGCGGTCGAGGAGGCCGGGATCGACGTCGACCTGCGCGTCCTGAAATTCCCGCCGCGGGCCTTCGAGCCCGATTATCGCGCGGTCAATCCGCTGATGACCATCCCTGGCTGGGTCGAAGGCGGACGGCTAATGACCGAATCGGCGGCGATCTGCGAACGCATTGCCGAAGGAACCCCGTTGGAGGTGCGGCGCGACGAGGCCGACTATTGGGACTATCGCAACTGGCTGCACCGCAGCGACGCCACACTGACCTTCCCGCTCGCGATCATGATCCGATATACGCGCGTCGAAGCGCCCGAACGGCGGCTGGCACAGGCGGTCGATGACTATAAGGCGTTTTTCGGTGGGCGCGCCAAGAGCATCGAGGCAGCGCTGAGCGACGGACGCGAATGGCTGGTCGCAGGGCGCTTCACGATTGCCGATATCGCAATCGGCTATGCGGCGTTTCTGGCGACGACACTGGGCGCGGACGATGTGCTGGGCGAGGCGACCAAGGCGTGGCTGGCGCGGTGCATGGCGCGCGAGGAGTTTGTGCGGGCGCGGGAGCGGCAGATGGTCTAGCAGCAATGGGTGCTTTGGGGTGGGGAGCCGCCATAATATCCTCTCCCCTTGAGGGAGAGATAGCGCAGCTTGCTCCGTCGGGAGCTAGCGAAGCTTGGAGAGGGGATGCGCCGTCAGCGGGCGAAGAACCCCCTCTCAACTGCGGCTAGGCAGCAAGCTGCCAAGCCTTCGTATCTCTCCCTCAAGGGGAGAGAAGAAGAATCACCTATGGTCGCTTTTGGTCGAAACCCGCCCGCTCAATTCACCATCCGCGCATACCCCGCCCAGTACGGCGCGCGCAGGTCCTTGCGCAAAATCTTGCCGCTCGCGTTCCTTGGCAGCGCGTCGATGACGTCGACGCTGCGCGGGCATTTAAACGGGGCGATGCGTTCGCGTGTCCAGGCGATGATGTCGGCCTCGTCGATCGTCATGCCCGGTTTGGCGACGCACACCGCTTTCACCGTCTCGCCCCATTTTTCGTCGGGGATGCCGAACACCGCGACCTCCTGCACCGCGGGGTGGCCAAAGATCGCGCTTTCGACCTCGGCCGGATAGATATTCTCGCCGCCCGAGATGATCATGTCCTTCATCCGGTCGTGGATGAACAGATAGCCGTCCTCGTCGAGATAGCCCGCGTCGCCGGTGCGGATCCAGCCATCGGCATCGACCGTTTTCGCAGTCGCTTCGGGCAGGTTCCAATATCCCAGCATGTTGTTCGACGACCGCGTGACGACCTCGCCCACCTCGCCCGTCGGTACCGCTTCGCCATCGGGGCCAAGGATCTTGATCTCCACCCCCGGCAGCGGCTTGCCCGCCGAGCGCATCCGCGCGTTGCCCGCAGGGTCATGATCCTCGGGCGGCAGCATCGATATGGTGCCGGTGGTTTCGGTCATCCCATAGGCCTGAATGAACTGCGCCCCGAACATCTGGATGCACTGGCGCAGCAATTCGAGCGGGATCGGCGCGGCGCCATAAAGGATATATTTGAGGCGGCTGTAATCGACCGTCGCGCAGCGCGGGTGCATCAGCAGGAATTGCAGCGCCGCGGGGACCATGAAAAAGCGCGTGACCCCATGCTGTTCGACCGCATCGAACACCCCGTCGGGATTGAATTCGGCAAGGATGATCCCTGGCAGCCCCGCCGCCAGCGCCATGATGCCCAGCCCGGTGCCGCCGATATGCGCACACGGCATGGCGACCAAAACCGCCTCGTCGTCGTCCCATTTGGTGTAGGGCATGTCGAGGTCACTGGAATGTTTGCGTAGTGCGAAGAGGTTATGGTTCGACAGCACCGCGCCCTTGGGGTTGCCCGTCGTCCCCGACGTGTAGAGTTGGAGCACCGCGTCATGCGCGCCCGACGGCGCGAATTCGGCTCGCTCAGCGCCGCCGATCATCGCGCGCGCTTCGGCCGCGCCGATGACCGTCGGCGCGTGATCGAGTTTGCCGGCAAGCTGGTCGGCGATCGTTTCGAACCCCGGCCCCGCGAACACCATTTTCGCCTGCGTATCGTTGACGATGAACGCCCACTCGGTCGGCGACAGCCGCCAGCCGATCGGCGCCATGACGATCCCGGCGCGCGCGGCGCCATAGAAGAGGATGAAATAGAGGTCGCTGTTCTTGCCGATCCACGCGATGCGGTCGCCCTTGGCCAAGCCCCGAGCGATCAGCGCGGAAGCAGCCTTGGCGGTCAGGTCATCCAGCTCCGCATAAGTATAGACGCGATCTTCCTCGCGCAGCGCGACGCGCTCGGGGCGCTCGCTGGCCCAGTGGGTCAGAAATTCGTCGAACGTGAAAAGCTCCGAAACGTCGCGGGGCATGGGCTCTCTCTCCTCGAATCGCATCGTTTGCGTGCAATTGGGGAAAGGCTAGCGGCTCCGCACCGCAGGTAAAGCGCGTATCGACAACCCTGTCAGCAACGTCAGGTGCGGCGAAAAAGCAGCATCAGGTTGTTGGCGGGCATGGAGCGACGCTCGGCGAAGGCCAGTCCAGCCGCCGCCGCGGCGGCCTTGACGTCATCAAGGCGGCGCAGCCCCCACGCCCGATCGCGCGTCCGCAGGCTGACGTCGAACGCCAGATTGCTGTCCGCGGTCGGCACGTCGGGTTCGATATAGGGGCCGTAAAGGATCAATGGCCCGCCGGACGCCAGCAACCGCGCGGCCCCTGCAAACAGCCCCAGCGTTGCGCCCCACTCACTGATATGCACCATGTTGATGCAAAGCACCGCATCGGCGTCGCCGAGCGGCCAGGCGGCGGCCGATGCGTCGAGCGGCAGCGGCGGTGCGATATTGGACAATCCGGCTTCGGCGCTCCAAGCGGCGATCGACACCAATCCCGCCGGATCGGGATCGCTCGGTTGCCAGCGCAGGTCTGCAAAGCGCTGCGCAAAATAGACGACATGCTCCCCCGACCCGCTCGCGACTTCCAGCACCGTTCCGGTCGTCGGCAGCCATTCGGCAAGCACCGCGGCGATCGCATCGCGATTGCGCAGCGTTGCCGGGGCATGGCGTTTGTCGTCGAGGCCACCGTCACCGGGCATCCACGGCGGCGATGACGCCATCAGCCCTTGGCCTGCGCCCGCGCGCGGCGCTCCCGCACGATCAGCCATGCGAGCAGTCCGACCGGCCCGACCATCAGCGTCAGGAACAGAAACGGAAACTGGACGATGCGGCTGAAACCTTTCTGGTCGGCATCGCGCGCAATCCACATCCCGGTGAACAAGTCGAACGCCAGATAATGCACCCACCCGAGCGTCGCGCCGCCGGGACTATCGAACAGCTTCATCACCCCCGCCAGCGTCGTGAAATCGCCGCCGCCGGGGCCACCCGGATCGATGCCGCCGCTGACAAATCCGACGATCATCACGGTATAGGCCAGGCAGAGCAGGAACACCCCGGCATAGAGGATGACCGCCAGAATTTTCGGCCCGCGCGGCAGGAACGCCAGCGCGATCCAGCTGGCAAACGCCCAATAATTGGCGAGGAGAAAGATTGTGTCCCAGGTCATTTATCACTCCTCCCCTGAACGCCATCCATGATCCGGCACCAAACTGCGTCGTCCGCGATACAGCGGGTGCGGTTTCGATTGAACATAGCCTATATCAGCCCGCCCAATCCGAACAGCAGGATGCCCACGAACAGCGTCACCAGCCCGGTCGTCACGATCAGCAGCGTCATGCGCGCTGCAGGCAGGCGCCGGGTTGCTGCGAAGGCGGCGGCGAGACCCGCGCCGAGCGCGGTCAGCGGCGCATAGACGAAGGCCCAGCCGTAACTGAAGTCGCGGCGGACCTCGATCAGCTCCCATTGTTCGACGACCAACCCGTAGAGCGTGATCGCGGCGAGCCAGACGGCGACGAAGACAACCGCGAACAACGCGCCGCCGGCCAGGCAGCCGACGGCATTGCGTTGCGCGCCGCGGTCGCCGTCGGCGTTCAATTGCTGCCAGTCTCGCTCCACGCCAGCACCGGCTTGCGCGCCGCGCCCGTCTCGTCGAGCCGCGCGCGCGGGGCGAAATGCGGTGCGGTTTTCAGCGCCGGGTCACCGTTCTTCGCGCGCATCGCGATGCTGCGCAGCGCACCGATGAACTGATCGAGCGCCGCCTTGCTCTCGGTTTCGGTCGGTTCGACGAGCATCGCGCCATGGACGACGAGCGGGAAATAGACCGTCATCGGGTGATACCCCTCGTCGATCAGCCCCTTGGCGATGTCGAGCGTCGAGAAGCCCTCGGCGAGGCCTTTGTCGCTGAACAGCGCCTCGTGCATGCACGGACCCGACGCGGCAAACGGCGCGTCGAGCACGCCCTCCAGGCTGCGCAGGACGTAATTGGCGTTGAGCACCGCATCCTCGGCCACCTGCTTCAGCCCGTCGGCGCCGTGGCTGAGGATATAGGTCAGCGCGCGGGTAAACATGCCCATCTGGCCGTGGAACGCGGTCATGCGGCCAAAGGTCTGCGGATGATCCTCGCCCGCGCTTTCCTCCTCGATCAGGCGGAAGCCATCGCCCTGTTTCGTGACGAAAGGCAACGGCGCGAACGGCGCGAGGGCTTCGGACAACACCACCGGCCCCGAACCCGGACCGCCACCGCCATGCGGGGTCGAGAACGTCTTGTGCAGGTTGATGTGCATCGCATCGACGCCAAGGTCGCCGGGGCGCACCCGCCCGACGATCGCGTTGAAGTTCGCGCCGTCGCAATAGACATAACCGCCCGCGGCATGGACCGCGTCCGAAATCGCCTTCATGTCGCGCTCGAACAGCCCGCAGGTGTTGGGGTTGGTGATCATCACCCCCGCGACGTCGGGGCCGAGCCGTGCCTTCAAGGCTTCGAGATTGACGCGCCCGGCTTCGGTTGCCGGAATATCCTCGACCGTGAAGCCCGCGAACGCCGCGGTCGCGGGGTTGGTGCCGTGCGCGCTTTCGGGGACCAGAATGACGCGGCGGTCTTCGCCGCGCGCTTCCAAGGCCGCCTTGATGCAGAGGATACCGCACAGCTCGCCATGCGCGCCCGCCTTGGGCGACATCGCGACGCTGTGCATGCCGGTCAGCGTGATCAGCCATTCGGCGAGTTCGTGGATCACCGCATAGGCACCCTGCACCGTTTCCTGCGGCTGCAACGGATGCGCGTCGGCGAAACCCGCCATCCGCGCGACCTTTTCGTTGAGGCGCGGGTTGTGCTTCATCGTGCAGCTGCCGAGCGGGAACAGGCCGAGGTCGATCGCATAATTCTGCCGCGACAGGCGCGTGTAATGGCGCACCGTTTCGGCTTCGCTGAGCCCGGGCAGGCCGATCGGCGCGGTGCGCGTGAGGCCGCCGAGGTCGGCGGCGGGCGCGGCTTCGTCGAAGTCGACGCCGGTGGTTTCGGCCGAGCCGATCTCGAAGATCAGCGCCTCCTCGAGCATCAGCGCGCGGTTGCCGGTGAAGGTCGCGGTGTCGTCGGCGCCGCCAGCGGCGTTCATTTCGGGGCGCCAGCCGGCGCGGTTGAGCGCGGTCATGCCAGCACCTCCTTCAGAGCGGCGGCGAAGGCGGCAATATCCGCCTCGGTCACGGTTTCGGTGACGGCGACGACGAGGCCGTTCGCCAGCGCCGCGTTGTCGGGATAGAGGCGGCCGAGCGACACGCCGCCGAGGACGCCCTTTTCGGCCAGCTGGTGGACGACGGGGCGGGCCTCGGTCGGCAGCAGCAGGGTGAATTCGTTAAAGTAGCCATCGTTCATCACCGCGACGCCGGGAATCTTTGCCAGTTCGGCGGCGGCGGATTTGGCGCGGGCGTGGTTGATCGCGGCGAGTTGGCGCAGCCCCGCTTCGCCGAGCAATGTCATGTGGATGCTGAAGGCCAGCGCACAAAGACCTGAATTGGTGCAGATATTGCTCGTCGCCTTTTCACGGCGGATATGCTGTTCGCGGGTCGAGAGCGTCAGCACGAAACCGCGCTTGCCATTGGCATCGACCGTTTCGCCGCACAGGCGTCCGGGCATCTGGCGGACGTACTTGGTCTTGCAGGCGAACAGGCCGACATAGGGTCCGCCGAATTGCAGGCCGACGCCGAGCGACTGCCCCTCGCCCACCACGATGTCGGCGCCCATTTCGCCCGGCGCCTTGATCAGGCCGAGCGCGACGGGTTCGGTGACGACCGCGATCAGCAACGCCCCCGCGGCCTGACAGGCTTCGGCGAGCGTGGTCATGTCGTCGATGCGGCCGAGGATGTCGGGATATTGCACGACGACGCAGCTGGTATCCGGATCGATCGCGGCGGCGAGCGCGGCCCAGTCGGTGCCGACCGCCAGGCTGGGATCGCCATCGACCAGCACGTCCCCGGTGTATTTCGCCATCGTCCGCGCGACGCTCCGGTAATGCGGATGCAGCCCGGTCGACAGCAGCGCCTTACCGCGCTTGGTGATCCGCCGCGCCATCACGATCGCTTCCCAGCACGCGGTCGAACCGTCGTACATCGACGCGTTGGCGACGTCGGTGCCGAGCAGGCGGGCAACCTGCGACTGGAATTCGAACAGCATCTGGAGCGTGCCCTGCGCGATTTCGGGCTGGTACGGGGTGTAGGCGGTCAGAAACTCGCCGCGTTGGATCAGATGGTCGACGCTGGCGGGGACATGGTGGCGATAGGCACCGGCGCCAAGGAAGAAAGGACCGTCGCCCGCGGCG
Source organism: Pseudomonadota bacterium (assembly GCA_023422695.1). Taxonomy (GTDB): domain Bacteria; phylum Pseudomonadota; class Alphaproteobacteria; order Sphingomonadales; family Sphingomonadaceae; genus Sphingopyxis. The sequence goes on along the minus strand of JAFAGN010000149.1, from coordinate 6,047 downwards.
CGATTGCGCCGCGACAGCGCCGCCATATGGCGCTCGACCGCAAGCTCGCTGGCATGCAGCGGCAGGTCGGCGATCGGGCCGTCCAGCCGCGCATCGACCGGGACATCGGCAAACAGATCGTCGATCGTCGCCGCGCCGATCGTCGCCAGCATCGCGCTGCGGTCGTCGGCCGTGAGGGGGAGGTAACGCATGAACTACTCCGCAGAAGAAACTGGTTTTTGGGAAAAAAGCTGGACGGTGTCGGCAAGGGTGCCGGAAAATATCGCCGGACCGGCGTGGGTCGTGCGAACCCATGGAGCGAGCCAGATGCGAAAGCCCGCGTCGCGCACGCGGCGGCAAAAGGCATAGTCGTCGGACAGCAGCGCCTGGCTTTCGGGTTCGATATAGGGACAGAAAAAGGCCGGAACGATGTCGCCAACGCCGTGCGCCTGCCGTTCGGCGGGGTCGGGACGGAACACCAGATCGGGCAGCGCCGCCGCCATACCCTCCAGCACCGCGCGGCGGATCAGCATCATCGCGGTACCGAGCCGGGTCAGTTCGACCAAGTCGGTCATCTTGAAATTCTGCTCGGGATTCAGGAAATGCAGCGCAAAATCGCCGGTGTAGCGGGCGAGATCGGCGGGGCTGTCCTTCGCCAGCCGCTGTTCGACCGCGCGCGCGACATTGGCCCAGTTGATCATCCGCCGCGGATAGGCGCCGCCCAGCACCCCGCAATCGGGGTTCGCCTCCATCGCACGGACCAACGAAAAGACATCGTCCGCCGAAAAGTCGATGTCGGCATCGATGAACAGCAGATGCGTGCAATCGCTGGCGAGGAACATGGCCGTCAACATGTTGCGCGCCCGCGTGATCGACGGCTGGTAGAGGATGAATTCGAACCGCACCGATATGCCCGCCGCCTGAGCGCGCAGCGCCAGTGCGAGCGCAGCGCGGACATAGGTACCCTGCGCCCCTTCATAGATGGGGGTCGCCACCATCAGGCGGCAATTGGCAAGGGCGGCGTCGGTGGCGATTGCGTTATCTCCATAAGCCCCTCCTATTCAGAGGAAGGATTGAGGTGGGACCCCCGGTATTCGGCCCACCCCGCTGCGACTAGCGAGCAAGCTCGCAAGTCTCGCTGCCCCTCCCGCAAGCGGGAGGGGTGAGGTCGTTACAGCGCGTCGCAGAAGGCCTTGTACGCGGCGGCGTCCATCAACCCGTCGAGCTGGCTCTTGTCGCTGAGCGACAGGCGGAAGAACCAGCCTTCGCCTTCGGGGTCCGAATTGACGAGCGACGGATCTTCCTCGAGCTGGCCGTTGCCTTCGGTGACGGTGCCGTCGACCGGCGCATAGACGTCGCTTGCCGCCTTCACCGATTCGACCACCGCGGCATCGCCGCCCTGGCTGAGTTCAGCGCCGGTATCGGGAACTTCGACGAACACGATGTCGCCAAGCTGCCCCTGCGCGAAATCGGTGATGCCGACCGTCGCGACGTCGCCGTCGACATCGATCCACTCATGTTCTTCGGTGTAATAACGCGGCATCGATCAGGCTCCTATTTTGCGGACATAATTATGCGGAACAAAGGGCATGGCGGCGACCGTGCAGGCCACCCGCTTGCCGCGCACTTCGGCGGCGATCGCGGTACCGGGTTCGGACAGACCGGTCGGCACATAGCCCATCGCGATCGGCGCGCCGACGCTGGGGGCGAAACCACCTGACGTCACGACGCCAATTTCGGTGTTGCCGTCGAACAGCTTCGCGCCTTCGCGCACCGGCATTTTACCCTCGACCAGCAAGCCGACGCGCTTGCGTGCGCTGCCATCGACGAGATGCCCCAGGATGCGCGCCGCGCCGGGGAAGCCGCCTTCCTCGCGCCGCCGCTTGCTGATCGCGAACGCCAGATCGCCTTCGACCGGATCGATCGTCGGATCGAGATCATGGCCATAGAGCGGCAGTCCGGCCTCCAGCCGCAGCGAATCGCGCGCACCAAGCCCGATCGGCTTCACCTCGTCCATCGCGCACAGCGCATCGGCAAAATCGGTGAGCGCCGCGTTGGGCAGCGAAATCTCGAAACCGTCCTCGCCGGTATAGCCCGAGCGGCTGATCCCGATCGCATGGCCGTTCCACGTCGCGGGTATCGCCTGCATGAAAACCAGCCCCGCGGCCTCGGGTACCAGCCGCGCGAGTGCAACAACCGCCTTCGGCCCCTGCAACGCGAGCAGGCCATAATCTTCATTATGGTTGAGGGTGATGTCGTCGGGCAGATTCTCGCGCAAATGCCCGATGTCTTCCCACTTCACCGCGCCGTTGACGACGATGCCGAACTGGTCGCCCTCATTCGTGATCATCAGGTCGTCAAGGATGCCGCCGTCTTCGTCCAGCAACAGCGAATAGCGCATCCGGCCGGGCTTGAGCGCCGAAATATCACCGGGGACAAGCGTTTCCAGCGCTTCGGCGACGTTGTCACCCGACAGCAGCAGCTGTCCCATGTGGCTGACGTCGAACAAGCCCGCGTTTTCGCGCACCCACAGATGTTCGGCCATGATGCCGTCATACTGGATCGGCATCCAGTAACCGGCGAATTCGACCATCCGGCCGCCCTTGGCGCGGTGCCAGGCGTCGAGCGGCAGCACTTCGGTCGCGGCTTCGGTCGCGACGTCTTCGTCCAATTGTTCGGTTTCGCTCATGTCAGTCTCCCGCGGTTGCACGGCGGATGCGCGGCGGAGTGCCGCGCCTTTCGCCATGCCCCCTCTGTCACGGGAACCTGAGAGTTTTCCTCCGCCGCGCGGCGAAGTTACCCCTTCGGTGGTTCCAGCCGACAGCCGGAACGCTTTCCAGAGTGTCCGTTCCAGCCTGCGCGGTCCTGCTGACCTGAGAGTTTCCGGGGCGGTTGCTCCTTCGGTGGTGAGGTGCCGGTTCCCCTGCCCCCACGCTCTCCCGCGCGGCCGGTCGAATCTCTTTTGCGGAGGCCCGACAGACGCAGCGAGCCTTGGCGATGCCCCCGGGCGGAGTCAATCGGCGAGCGCGCGGATCGCGTCGTTTTCGTGGATATGCACCCCCGACCCGCCTTGCCCCGTCAGCCGGACAATCGCCGCGGCGACGGTGGCGCCCGGAATCGAGCGGTAGCGGCGGAACGCGCCGTGGAGCAACACATCGGCAAAGGGCGCCGCAATCGTCGCCAGCCCCTCACCCAGCCGCGGCGGGCCGGGGCGGTCGCCGAGCAGCAGGCCGGGACGGATCAGGTCGAGCCGGTCAAAGCCGCGTGCGCGCAGCCCGTCCTCGGTCTCGCCCTTGGTGCGCAGATAGAAATTGCCCGCCTTCGCCGACGCCCCGACCGAACTGACGACGATCATCTGGTGGGCGCCGCCCCGCCGGGCGCCGTCCGCCACGGCGAGGATCAGGTCATGGTCGACGGCGCGGAACGCCGCCTGCGATCCGGCCTGGCGAATCGTCGTGCCGAGGCAGCAGATGAGCGTTGCGGGCTTTTCGGCGGCGATGATGTCGGGCCATTGTTCGGGCGGCGCGACGCGCTCGGTGTGGTGCGGCGCCAGTCCTTCGACCGGGCGGCGGGCAAGAATCAGGAGCGGGTGGGCGCCCATCTGCGCGACAACCCCCTGCCCGATCATGCCGGTGGCGCCGACGAGAAGAATGCGAGGGGCGGTCATGGGCCAAGCTTACCGACAATGGCTGACAATAGCGAGAAGCGCATAAGGTCCGCGATAAGCGCGAGCGCGGCGCCATCGTGCGAATATCGGCTAGATGAATTTCGCACAAAGACACAAAGACGCAAAGATGCCGGTTTGCGGTCGTCAGGTCGCCTTTTTCTCAACTAAGCTTCGCGAACGAAAAATGCCGCTTCGCGGCGATCACCATATATCTTCGTGTCTTTGTGCCTTCGTGCGAGACAAGGAAGAATAGCGCAGCGACGGGCGTCAAATCCGCCTGTTCAGCGCCACGGCGCGCTCGACCGCGTTATACGTGGGCCAACGCCTCGGGCACCTCACCCCGCCCGAAAATCTCGGCATAGCGATCGATCGCGAAACGGTCGGTCATCCCGGCGATATAGTCGCCGATATGGCGGATTGTCGCGGTCATTTCGCCGGGCAGCCGCGACGACCAATCCTCGCCCATCAGCCGCGGATCGTCAACATAGGCGGTGAACAGGCGGCCGACGATATGGTTCGCGGCCTCAGCGGCGGCGATCTGTTCGGGATGATGGTACAGATTGGCGTACATGAAGCGTTTGAGGTCGCGCTCTTGCGCCGCCAGTTCCGCGGAAAATCCGCCGAGCGGTCGGCCCGCCGCGCGCACCTCGGTGACGCTCGCCACGCCCGACGCCGCGACATTGGCGGTGGTCGCGGCGATCACATCGTTGACCATCACCCCGATCTGGTCGCGCACCAGTTCGCGCAGCAAACGCTCGCGCGGCGCCCCCGGGAAACGATCCTCCACGGCGCGGAAATTGGCGGCGACGAACGGCTGTTCCATCAGCTGATCGAGATCGAGCAATCCGGCGCGCAGTCCATCGTCGATGTCGTGATTGTCATAGGCGATGTCGTCGGCGACCGCCGCGATCTGCGCCTCCAGGCTGGCGTGGCTACCCAGATCGAGGCGAAAATCATCGTCGATCGCGGCGAGCGCCCAGCCGGGGTTCGTTACCGGTCCATTGTGCTTCGCCAAGCCCTCGAGCGTTTCCCACGTCAGGTTGATCCCGTCGAACCGCGGATAGGGACATTCGAGCTGCGCCAGCGTGCGCAGCGTGTGGCCGTTGTGATCGAAGCCGCCATGAGCCGCCATCGCGGCCTTCAGCGCATCCTCCCCCGCGTGACCGAAAGGCGGATGCCCGATGTCGTGCGCGAGGCAGAGCGCCTCGGTCAGATCCTCGTTCAACCCCAGCGCGCGGGCGATGCCGCGGCCGATCTGCGCCACCTCGATGCTGTGGGTCAGGCGGACGCGGTAATGGTCGCCGTCGGGGGCGACGAACACCTGCGTCTTGTGGCGGAGGCGGCGAAAGGCGATCGAGTGGATGATCCGGTCGCGGTCGCGCTGGAACGGATCGCGCGGGCCGCGGACGACGCGGCCCGGCTCGGCATAGCGGCGCCCGCGGCTTTGCGCGGGGTCGCTGGCGCAAGCGGCGACGCTCACTTGATCGGATCGACGGTCTGCCCCGCCTCGCTGTTGAACAGGAAGCCGTCGCCGCCCGCCTTTTTATAACTGGTCAGCCAGTCCTGCGCCGCCTTGCGGTCCTTGAACGGCCCGACCAGTAAGCGGCGGGTCTTGCCCCATTCGGCGGTGGCACCGGCTTTGCCCTTGAACAGATCGGCGCTTTTCTTCGCGAATTTGCCGTAGTCGGTGGCCAGCGCGCGCGCGTTCGCGCCGGTCGCGATCTGGACCCAGATGCGCGGCGGATTCGCCTTCTTTTCAGCTGCTTCGGCCTTGGCCTTGGCATCTGCCTCTGCCTTGGCCTTCGCGGCGACGGCATCTTTGGCACGCTGCGCGTCTTCAGCGGCGTCGGCGCGGCGCTTGTCCTCAAGCAATTTGGCGAGCGTGTCGGCGCCGATCGCATTGTCGGGCTGCGCCATTTCCTCCGCAGGAATTTCGATCGACCCGACGATGTCGGCGAGCGAGGCCAGCGGGGCCGCTGCCGCGGGAGCGGGCGTCGGGGTGTCGGATGGGGTCGCGGCCACGGGCGCAGACGCCGATGCAGTGGCGGGCGTCGACGGCGAACTCGGGGTGGCGGCGGTGCCGCCTGTGCCGATGTCGGCGATCGAGAAGCCCGGGCCGACGTTGCGCGCGGCGCCATCGACGGGGACGGCAGCAACGGCGGGCGTAACCGCCGTCGATGCTGGCGCCGCCTTCGGCGCGACATCGGGGGCCGTTTCCGGCAGCGGCGACAAAGCCGGGCGGATCGTCTGTCGCAACGGTGATTGCAAGACGGGTGGGCCGGACGATCCGCTGCCGCCCGGCGAGGCGGCCGCGGCGGGCGGGTTGGATGCGCTGGGCGTCGGTGCGGGCGTCGGCTTCGCCGCCGCCGGCGCCGGCAGCCGCGGCCGGGCATAGGCAGGG
>JAFAGN010000090.1 GCA_023422695.1 Pseudomonadota bacterium | reverse complement strand
CCCCATCGCTGCGCGACAGGGAGGATCTATAGCATCGTCATCCCGGTGAAGGCCGGGATGACGAAATCAGGACACGGTAGCTTCGAACCGAAAGTGACCGTCGCCCCCGCGAAGGCGGGGACCGCTGTCGGTTTGCGCTGCGGCGCGGAAAAGGGCCGATGGCGGCCCCCGCCTTCGCAGGGGCGACGGTGTTGGTGCGTCCACTCCCTACCCCAACATTGAAGTTGGTCGCGTTAAGCCCCCGGCCCCTCATACGCATCGACAATCCGCCCGACGATCGGGTGACGGACGACGTCGGCGCTGGTGAAGCGGCTGACGTTGATGCCTTCCAGCCCTTCGAGCCGCCCGACCGCATCGGCAAGGCCCGAGCTGGCAGGGATTGGCAGGTCGACCTGTTTGGGGTCGCCGCAGATCACCATGCGGCTGTTCATGCCGAAGCGGGTCAGGAACATCTTCATCTGCGGAATCGTGGTGTTCTGCGCCTCGTCGAGGATGATGAAGGCGTCGGCCAGCGTCCGGCCGCGCATGAAGGCCAATGGCGCGATTTCGATTTCGCCCGACGCGATGCGGCGCTCGACCTGTTCGGCGGGCAGGCAGTCGTGGAGCGCGTCGTAGAGCGGGCGGAGGTACGGATCGACCTTTTCCTTCATGTCGCCGGGCAGGAAGCCGAGCTTCTCGCCCGCTTCGACCGCGGGGCGCGACAGGATCAGGCGCTGGACGCTGCCGGTGATCAGCTGCGCGACCGCCTGTGCCACCGCGAGATAGGTCTTGCCGGTGCCCGCCGGACCCAGCGCGAAAATCACGTCGTCGCGCGCCAGCGCCTTCATATAAGGCACCTGCGACGGCGCGCGCGGCACGATCGTCTTCTTGCGCGTGCGGATCATCACCGTCGGCGCTTCGTCCTTGTCGTGGCGAATGATGCCGTCGAGCGTCGGCTGCGCTGACATCGCGATCACCCCGTCGACCATCCCGGCGTCGACCTCCTGCCCCTGTTCGATGCGATTATAGAGGTCGATCAGCACATCGCGCGCGCGCGCTGCGGCTTCGGCCTCACCCTCGATCTGGACCCGGTTGCCGCGCGCCGAGATATAGACGCCGAGCCGGTTTTCGATGCCGACCAGATTGCGGTCGAACTCGCCAAACAAAATGCCCAACAGCTGCGTGCGCTCAAACTCCGCGGTCAGTCGGACGCGGTCGCCGGGTTCGGCGGGGGTCGAGGCGGTCAGCGGGCGTTTCGTCATATGGGCAAGGCTCTTTCAGTCAAAAAGACGCGGCGTAAAGATCCGTCCGTGCTGAGCTTGTCGAAGCACAGTCCTTCTTGCAACGTCGAAAAAGAGAACGGTCCTTCGACAGGCTCAGGACAAACGGATTTAAGGTCGGCTGACCGCACTAGGCGACCACTTCCAGCAACGGCTCGGCGGCGACGCTGTTGGCGCCCGCCGACACGATCCGCACATCGATCATGTCGCCGATCGCCAGCCCCGGCGCGATCACATGCGCCGATTGCAGCCACGGCGTCTTGCCGATCAGTTGCCCCTCCAGCTTGCCCTTGCGTTCGAGCAGCAGCCGCGTCGTGCGGCCGACGCTCGCTTCATTAAACGCCTGCTGCTGATCGTTGAGCAGCGCCTGCAACCGCTGGAGGCGATCGTTCATCACCTCTTCGTCGATCTGATCCGCCATGGTCGCCGCGGGGGTGCCGGGGCGGCGCGAATATTTGAAGCTGTACGCCATCGCATAGCGCGTCTGGTGGATCAGATCGAGCGTCGCCTGGAAATCCGCCTCGGTTTCGCCGGGGAAACCGACGATGAAATCGCCCGAGATCGCGATGTCGGGGCGCGCCGCGCGGACGCGTTCGATGACGCGCAAATAGCTTTCGCTGCTGTGGCTGCGGTTCATCGCGGCGAGGATGCGGTCGCTGCCCGCCTGCACCGGCAAGTGGAGGAAGGGCATCAGCTTGTCGACCTCGCCATGCGCGGCGATCAGCCCGTCGGTCATGTCGTTGGGGTGACTGGTCGTATAGCGGATGCGCTCCAGCCCGTCCTCGCGGGCCAGTTCGCGGATCAATCCGTCGAGGCCGATGGCGCGTCCCTTGTCGTCCTCGCCATCCCAGGCGTTGACGTTCTGGCCCAGCAAGGTGATTTCGCGTGCGCCGCCCGCGATCAGTGCGCGGGCTTCGGCGATCAGGTCGGCAAAGGGACGACTGATTTCGGCGCCGCGGGTGTAGGGGACGACGCAATAGGTGCAGAATTTGTCGCAGCCTTCCTGCACGGTCAGGAACGCGGTCGGGCGCTGGCCGGCGGCGCGGCCCGGCAGCGCGCCGAACTTGCTCATCGCGGGCATGTCGAGATCGACGGCTTTCTCACCGCGCGCCGCCCGCGCGATCAGGTCGGGCAGCCGATGATAGGCCTGCGGACCGACGACGACATCGACGCTCGGCGCACGGCGCGCGATCTCGGCGCCCTCGGCCTGCGCGACGCAGCCCGCGACGGCAATCGTCGGGGTGCTGCCATCGGCGCGTTTCAACCGGCCGATATCCGAATAGACCTTCTCGGCGGCTTTCTCGCGAATGTGGCAGGTGTTGAGCACGACCAGGTCGGCATCGGCGCCCTCGGCGGCGGCGACATAGCCTTCGGCGCCCAGCATCTCGGCCATGCGCTCGCCGTCATAGACGTTCATCTGGCAACCGAAGGATTTGACGTGAAAGGTCTTGGCGGTGGTGGGGGAGTCGGATTTCATCGCCGCGCTATAGGCGATGCCGCGGCGCGGCGGAAGTCGCCGCGATTTTGGCCGCAATCGCGGCGCGCGCCGCTTCGTTGATCGCCTTGCGGTCCTGTTCGGCTTCGTCGGGCAGCGGGTCGAGATAATGGATGGTCAGCGGGATCGGCCGTTTGCGCGCCAGTAATCGCTTGAAATTGCCCAGCCCCGATTCGGGATCGAGCCAGGCGATATCGTTGGCCTGCGAACCATAATCGAGGAACACCGGCTGGACCTGCAAATTGGGCGGGGTCGGGATGATCGCCTGGAACAGCGAGGCGCGAAAGGGCAGCAGGCCGTCGCCGGGACCGGTCGTCCCCTCCGGAAACAGCGTGACCGGGCGGCCGCGCGCGAGCGCATCGCGCAGGCTGTTCGCCTGACTGTGGATATCGCGCTTCGCTTCGCGCTGGACATAAATGGTGCTGTTCTGATCGGCGAGCCAGCCGACGAGCGGGGTCGTTTTCACTTCGGCCTTGGACACGAAGGCCGAACGCGCAGCGCCACCGAGCGCCAATATGTCCAGCCAGCTGACATGGTTCGACACGAACAGCACGTCGCGGCGCAGCCGTTTGCCGGTGGTGCGGATCCGCAGCCCGGCGATCCAGCCGACCGCATTCAGAAACGCCATGACCATCGGCGACGGGCGGCCGACGGCGCGATACAGGAGATGCGGGACGATCAGAAACAGCAGCGCCAGCACCATCAGGGTGAGGCGGGCGACGGTCCGCCAGGTTATCGCGGCGCGATCAGTCGCGCTTGCGATCGAGGGCGACACCATAAAGCTCCATGCGATGGTCGACGAGGCGGAAGCCCAGCCGTTCGGCGATCACCTTTTGCAACGCTTCGAGTTCGGGATCGACGAATTCGATCACCTTGCCCGTTTCGACGTCGATCAGATGATCGTGATGCGCCTCGGGCGCGGCTTCGTAGCGCGAGCGGCCGTCGCCGAAATCATGGCGATCCAGAATGCCCGCCTCTTCGAACAGGCGCACGGTGCGATAGACGGTGGCGATCGAAATGCCGCTGTCGATCTTGGACGCGCGCTCGTACAGCGTCTCGACGTCGGGATGATCCTCGGAATCCGAGATGACCCGCGCGATGATGCGGCGCTGCTCGGTGATGCGCAGCCCCTTTTCGTGGCACAGGGCTTCAAGATCGATGGTACCGGACATGCTCGCCTTTCCTGCAAAATGCAGCCGCGTCTTTGTTATATTATCTGTATAGGGTCGCGCCCGCGATAGGACAAGGGCGGCACCCCGCGGCACCGCCCCTCCCTATCGTCGCAATTTTCGACGACTCAAAGCTCAGGCTTTGACCTTGCGCTTGCGCCCGCCGCCGCGGCCCTTGGTGCCCAGGCCGATTTCTTTCGCCAGCGTGCGGCGCCGTTCAGCGTAGTTCGGGGCAACCATCGGATAGTCGGCGGGCAGACCCCATTTGGTCCGGTAATCGTCGGGGGTCATGCCATAATGCGTCATCAGGTGGCGGCGCAGCATCTTGAGCTTCTTGCCGTCTTCCAGGCAAATGATGAAGTCGGGCTTTACCGAAGCGCGGATCGACACCGCGGGGACCAGCTTTTCTTCGACGACCGGCGCCGAGCCAAGACCCGTCAGCGCGGCGTGGACATTATTGATCAGCAAAGAAAGATCGGAAATCGCGACGCTGTTATTGCTCACATGCGCGGCGACGATGTCGGCGGTCAGTGTAACAAGCATCTCTTGGGCATCATTTTGGTCGGACATGAGACTATTCCTTATTATTTTGACCCAGAAGCTGGTCGGCGAACATTGGAATTGCTGTTGCGCCAATTACAATGTTGCCACTTTGCGCACGATTGCGCAACAACCGATCAGTTGCTACCGGTTACCGATGATGTCCGCCGCATCGTAATCGCATCGCGCATCTTGCCGTCATGGCCGCGATAATAGGCCGTCCGTCGACCGACTTCCGAAAATCCGCTGCGCGAGTACAAATGAACCGCATCATTGTCGTCGCGCATTTCCAGAAAATACTCATCGGCGCCCTGCGCCGCAGCCCAGGCCTGCCAGTCCTGCATCAGCAGCTTGCCGATACCGCGGCCGCGCCAGGACGGGTCGACCGCGAGCAGCAGCAGCTCGCTCTCTGGCCCGGCGATCCGCGCCGCCGAAAAGCCGCAGGGTTGTTCGCCATCCCACGCGATACAGACGCGCGCCGACGGCAGGGCAAAGAGGGTCAGCAACTGCGCCCCGCTCCATGCTTCGCCATAGGCTGGATCGAAAGCCGCATCCATCACCCGCATGACCGCGGCAAGGTCGGCGACACGCGCGGTAGCCAGGCGGATGCCCCCCGTCATGCAGGTGCCATCGGTTTGGCGTCGGGCGCGCGGCCATAGATCGGGCTGGGCTGGTCGATCAGCGCCCCCGCCGACAGGCGCAGAAACGCCCGCGCGTCGGGCAGCATCGCCAGCGCATGTCCACCGCCGCGCCGCGCAACAAATTGCTCGGCGCGGTTGCCGACGACCAGCTCGTCGTCGAGCGCGGCGGCGGCGGCGTCGGGCAGCAACGAGCGGACCTCGGCGCGCGGCGACAGATCGGCGGCAAAGGGCTGGACGAACCACTGGCCATGCCCGCCCTCCATCACGACGAGCGCGCCGCCCGCACCGGCAATCGCATCGGCGGCGCCGGCCGCCACCAGCGCAAGCGTCGAGAACCCGATGACCGGCACCTGCCAGCCGAGCGCCAATCCGCGCGCCGCCGCCACGCCGATGCGCACCCCGGCAAAGCTGCCGGGTCCGCAGCCGACGACAATGCGGTCCGCCTTACCGCCATCGACAAGATCGGCGATCAGCGGCACCAGCCGTTCGGCATGGCCGCGCCCGATGATTTCGTGGCGATAGTCGGCGACTTCGGCGTCCGCAAACAATGCCACCGAACAGGCTTCGCTCGCCGAATCGATCACCAGCTGGCGCATGGGGCGAGGCTGGTCCCGTTCAGACGATACGGTTGAAACGGCCGAAGTCCGGGCGCGGGCTGCGCTCGAAGATCGTCGCCGGATCGCCATAGCCAAGGGTCGAGATGAAATTGCTCTTCACGCTCGGCTGGTCGGCAAAAAAGGCTTCGTCCACCGCGGCATTGTTGAACCCCGACATCGCGCCGGTGTCGAGTCCAAGCGCCCGCGCCGCAAGGATGAAGTAAGCGCCCTGCAGGCTGGAATTGCGAAACGCCGTCGTCTTTGCCAGCTCGTCATTGCCGACGAACCAGCTGCGCGCATCGGTGTGCGGGAAAAGTTCGGGCAGATTTTCGTAGAACTCCAGGTCCATCCCGATGATTGCAGTCACCGGCGCCGCCAGAATCTTTTCGGCATTGGCGGGCATCGCGAGCGCGGCAAGCTTTTGCTTCGCGGCGTCCGACGTGCACCAGATAATCCGTGCCGGCAGGCAATTGGCGCTGGTCGGCCCGAATTTCATCAGGTCCCAGATCGCGTGGAGCTGCGCCTCGGTAACGGGCTTGTCCGTGTAGCCATTGTAGGTGCGCGCGGCGCGAAACAGCTGGTCGAGGGCGCTGTCGGATAGCGGCTCGCTCATCGGGGCATTCTCCTGAAACGTAAAAGGTCAGACGGCGTGAACCGCCGTTACCTCGGGAACATAATGTTTCAAGAGCGATTCGATGCCGTTCTTCAGCGTCGCCGACGACGACGGGCAGCCCGCACAGGCGCCCTGCATCTTCAGATACACATTGCCCTTGTCGAAGCCGCGATAGACGATGTCGCCCCCGTCGTTGGCGACTGCGGGCCGCACCCGCGTTTCGATCAACTCCTTGATCTGGTCGATGATGTCGGCATCGGCAGGATCATCGGCAAAACCTGTTTCATCCTCTGCAGGGACCGAAAAACCGGCGCTGGCGGCATGGAACAGCGGCACGCCCGCCAGGAAATGATCCATCAATATGCCAAGCACATCGGGCTTGAGATCGCTCCAGCCGACGCCCGGCGCCGCGGTGACCGACACGAAATCGCGGCCAAAGAATACGCCCGTCACATCGCCCAGCGAAAACAGCGCGCTGGCCAGCGGGGACGCCTCGGCTTCTTCGGGGGTCGCAAAGTCGCGGGTTCCGGCGTCCATCACCGCCCGGCCAGGCAGAAATTTGAGCGTCGCGGGATTGGGCGTAGATTCGGTTTCGATCAGCATGACGTGCATGTGGGACGCCATGGGCCTTTGTGCAAGCCGGTTGGGGGCGCTAGGTGCAGCGGATGCGCCGTTTTACCCACTTTGCCGCCCTCGACTGGTCGGGCGCGCGCGGACCGCGACAGCGCGGCATCGCGCTGGCGGTGGCGAGCGGAGCCAGCGCCCCCGAATTGGTGCGCCCCGGCCATATCTGGTCGCGCGCCGAAATCCTGGCATGGTTGCAGGATGTTGCGGCGTCGGGCGCCGATATGCTGATCGGTTTCGACTTCTCGGCGGCGTTCGCCTTTGCCGATCGCGGCGCCTATTTCCCCGAATGGAGCGACAGTCCCGCCGATCTGCCCGCGCTGTGGGCGTTGGTCGAACGGCTCGCCGCGGCAGACCCGCACTACGAGATCGGAGGGTTTTTGGCGCATCCCGAGGCACGGCGGCATTTCCGGCACAAGCGCGGCGACGTCGGCGACCTGTTTGCGCCCGGCACGGGACGCCTCAGGATCGTCGAACAGCATCAGCGCGCGACCCGGCAGGCGGCGAGCGTGAGCAATTTCAACCTGATCGGCGCCGCGCAGGTCGGCAAGGCAAGCCTCGCAGGAATGCGGCTGCTCCACCGCCTGCACCCGCAGCTCCCCTTGTGGCCCCTCGCCCCGGTGCCCGGCCACGGGCCGTTGCTTGTCGAAATCTATACCGGAGTGGCAGCGCGCGCCGCCGGGATCGCGGCGGGGCGCAGCAAGATCCGCGACGGCGGCGCGCTCGACGCCGCGCTTACGGCGCTGGGCTCGCCGTCGATCGGTATCGCCGGGGCCATCAGCGACCATGTCGGCGACGCATTGCTGACCGCCGCCTGGTTGCGCGCAATTGCGAGCGATCCCGCGCCCTGGACCCCCGCGCCGCTGACCGATGCGCTCGCGCGCACCGAAGGCTGGACCTTTGGCATAATTTGACGCAAGGAGCGCCGCGTGCCGGCTTAGCTCAGTTGGTAGAGCAACCGCCTTGTAAGCGGTAGGTCGTCAGTTCGAGTCTGACAGTCGGCACCATCCCCCGATCGCTGCAACGCCCGTGCCGTCCCGGCGCTACCCCGCACACCTCCTGCTGGCCGGAAACTCAACATTTTTAAAGTTAATCTATTGGCTTCGCGGCCAAATTCGGGAACAGGCTGTTGAACAGGGCAACGGGCTGGAATGAAAACCAACGCGATGGGACGGCGCGCGGAACCGGATTGGGACGAATTGTTCATGCAGGCGGCGCTGCAGCCTGACATGTGGCTCGGCGCGCTCGACGCACTCGCCAGTCATACCGGATCGGGGCATGGACAGCTGATCGGGGTCGGCGGCGCGCGCGAAATTCCGTTCAACATCGTCACCAACTTCAGCACCGACCTGATCGACTATTTTGCTGCCAAGGGCTGGGGATCGGAGAACCACAATTTTCGGGTGGCGGCGTCGAACCGCCATGTCGAGCGCGGCTATTACGACCCGATCCTGCACGAAAATCATTACGACCGGGTCATCCCCCAACTCGCCTCGAACGACTATGTCGACTGGTGCGAAGAGATCGGCATTCCCTTTGGGTGCCAGACCAATCTGGTGATCGACAATTTCGGCATCGTCGGCCTCGCGACGCTTCGCGACCGCAAGGATGGCCGCACCACCACTGCGCAGCGCAAGGTGTTCGCCAATGGCGCCAAGGCGGCACGGCGCGCGGTGCGGTTGCAGGAAAAGCTCGAGGGTGAGCAGGCAAAACTGCTCGCCGGGGCGTTCGATGCGATCCAGGTGAGCGCCTTCATCATCGACGCGCGCGGCCAATTGCTCGCGCATAGCGCGGGCGCCGAAGCGATGCTGGCGGCCGGCGACGTCCGCCTGTCGGGTCGGTCGATCGACGCGGCGGGGGTTCCGTTCACGCTGCGCCAGACGGTACAGGCGCTGATCGCCGAAGGTGGGCTGGACCATATCCGGACCAGGATCGCGACGGCGGAGGGGCGGCCGCAACTGGTGATCGAGGGTTTTCGCCTGCCCGAACGGCAATGGTCGCTTGGCAAATTGCCGCACGCCATTCTGATCGCGAACGGCCCCCGGCGCGACCGCGCGGGGGTGACCTATTACCTCAGCGCGATTTATCGCCTCAGCCCGGCGGAAGCCGATATTGCGGTGCGCTTGTTTGAAGGAAAGCCGCGGCAACAGATCGCCGCAGAGCGCGGCGTGACGGCCGAAACGCTGCGCGGGCAGATCAAGCAAATCTATCTGAAATGCAGCGTCGATGGCGAGGCGGGATTGATGCGGCTGCTGGCGCCCATCTTAAATTGACCACCCCCCGGCAGGGGGATGATCCTAAACATCGACCGAAATAAAGGTCCGATTGCAAGGACTAAGGGGGGCCATCCCTTCGACCGCGCTGCGCCGGATTCGCGTTCGGCTCGCTGCGGCGCGTCGAAGGGGTCGGGCCTAGGATATTCCTGTCGTTCTACGCGACCCAGAACGACAGGGCGAGGGTCCTCGCCAGTAAATTGCTGTGTGCGACCTGGAAGGGCTCCGTCCATCGTGACGGAGCCCTTTTCGGTGGGAGCCGAACGTCCCATGCGCTGCGGTCAGCTCATCTCGGGCAGCTTGTCCAGCAGCTTGTCGAGGGTGATCGGATAATTGCGCACGCGGACCCCGGTCGCATGATAGACCGCATTGGCGACCGCCGCGGCGACCCCGCAAATCCCCAGCTCGCCGACCCCCTTCGCCTTCATCGGCGACGTCGTCGGGTCGGTTTCGTCGAGGAAAATCACCTCCTGATGCGGGATGTCGGCATGGACCGGGACTTCATAACCCGCGAGATCGTGATTGACGAAAAAGCCGAAGCGCTTGTCGACCGCCAGCTCCTCCATCAGCGCCGATCCCGCGCCCATCGTCATCGCGCCAATCACCTGGCTGCGCGCCGCCTTGGGATTGAGGATGCGGCCCGCGGCGCACACCGCCAGCATCCGCCGGATGCGGATTTCGCCGGTCGCGGCATGGACCCCGGCCTCGACAAAATGCGCGCCAAAGGTCGATTGCTGATATTTTTTGGCAAGATCGCCATAGACCATCCGGTCTTCCGCGACGAGTTCACCGTCGCTGGCCGCATCACCCAGCGCGACGCTCCGCCCCCCGGCCTTGACCTTGCCGCCCTCGAACACCGTGTCGAGCGCGTTCATCCCCAGCTTTTGGGCCACCGTCTCGCGCAGCTTGACGCACGCGGCATAGACCCCGGCGGTCGAGCTGTTGGCGCCCCATTGCCCGCCCGATCCCGCCGACACGGGAAAGGCCGAATCGCCCAGCTTCACGACAACCTTGTCGAGCGGCAGGCCCACCATTTCGGCCGCCGTCTGCGCGATGATCGTATAGCTGCCGGTGCCGATGTCGGTCATATCGGTTTCGACCGTCACCACCCCCGATTTGTCCAGCCGGACGCGCGCCGCCGACGGGCCGTTGAGGTTGTTGCGGAACGCTGCCGCGACCCCCATGCCGACCAGCCATTGCCCGTCGCGCGTCGCGGCGGGCTTCGCAGCACGCTTCGACCAGCCGAATTTGTCGGCGCCGATCGTCAGACATTCGTTGAGCTGGCGCTGCGAAAAGGGGCGGCTCGGATTTTCGGGATCGACCTGTGTGTCGTTGACGACCCGGAACTGGATCGGATCGATCCCCAGCTTTTCGGCCATCTCGTCCATGGCGATCTCAAGCGCCATCAGTCCCGGGGCTTCGCCGGGCGCGCGCATCGCATTGCCCTCGGGCAAATCGAGCACCGCTAGCCGCATCGCCGTCATCCGGTTCTCGCCCGCATACATCAGCCGCGTTTGGCCGACGGCAGTTTCGGGGCCGCCGCCCGGCAAATCGCCCGACCAGCTTTCGTGGCCGATCGCGGTAATCTTGCCGTCCGCCGTGGCGCCGATCCGGATGCGCTGGATCGTCGCGGGGCGATGGGTGGTGTTGTTGATGATCGACGGGCGGGTCAAGGCGACCTTGACCGGCCGCTTCGCCGCCTTCGCGCCGAGCGCCGCAAGCAAGGCGTCGGCGCGGTTGAACAATTTGCCGCCGAAACCGCCGCCGACATAGGGCGAGTCGAAGCGGATATTTTCCTTCGGGATGCCCAGCGTCTTCGCCATGTCGCCAACCGACCAGGCGATCATCTGGTTCGACGTCCACAGCGTCAGCTTGTCGCCGTCCCATGCCGCGATCGAAGCGTGCGGCTCCATCATCGCATGGCTGTGATCCGGCGTAGTGTAGCGCGCATCGAGCTTTACCGGTGCTGCGGCAAAGGCGCCTGCGAAATCCCCGACGCTGCTGTCGGCTTCCGTGCCGAACGACGGTGCCGGCTTGACCGCGCTGTCGAGCGCGGCGGAAAGGTCAAAAGCGCCCTTGCCGCGCGCATATTCGACGCGGACGAGCGCCGCCGCCGCCCGCGCCTGCTCGAACGTCTCGGCCACCACCAGCGCGATCGCCTGATGATAATGCTCGATCGCCGGGCCGCCGAGCAGCTTGGCGGTGTTGAAATCGCCCTTGGCGAGCGTGCCGACGTTGTCGGCGGTCACGATCGCCAGCACCCCCGGCGCAGCCTGCGCCGCGTCAAGGTTCATCGATGCAATCCGGCCCTTGGCGATTGCCGATCCGACGACATAGCCATAGGCCTGGTTCGCCGCGACGTCGTGCCGTTCATAGGCATAGGGCGCGAGGCCAGTCGTCTTGAGCGGCCCGTCGATGCGGTTGGTGGGTTTGCCGACGACCTTCAGCTGGTCGATCGGGTTGGTGGTGGCGGGGGTATCGAACTTCATGGCTCAGCCCCTTGCTTGTGCCAGCACCCCGGCGAGCGTGCGCTCGACCAGCGGCAGTTTATAGGCGTTTTCGTGGCTCGGCTTGGCCCCCGCGAGCAGCGTGGCGGTGACCGCCTTGGCGCCGCGCGGCAGGTCGGCCTCGGCGGCTTCGACGCGCCAGGGCTTATAGCCAACGCCGCCCAGCGCGACGCGGCCCGACCCATCCTTCTGGACGACCGCCGCGACCGAAATCAGCGCAAAGGCATAAGAGGCGCGGTCGCGGACCTTTTGATAGATGTGGGTGCCTCCCACGGGCTTGGGCAATGTGACGGCGGTGATCAGCTCGCCCGGCGCCAGCACGGTGTCGAGATGCGGGGTGGTGCCGGGCGCGCGGTAGAAATCAGCCAGCGCAATCGACCGCTCCTTGCCCGCCGCATCGACGGTTTCGACGCGGGCGTCCAGCGCGCGCATCGCGACCGCCATGTCGCTGGGGTGGGTCGCGATGCAGGCATCGCTGGCGCCAACGATCGCGTGCAGCCGGCTGAACCCGCCGATCGCGGCGCAGCCGCTGCCCGGCTTGCGCTTGTTGCACGGCATGTTGGTGTCGTAAAAATAAGGGCAGCGCGTGCGCTGGAGCAGATTACCCGCGGTCGTCGCCTTGTTGCGCAGCTGCCCCGATGCCCCGGCGACCAGCGCGCGCGACAGCAGACCATAGTCGCGTCGTACCCGCGCGTCGGACGCCAGATCGGTGTTGCGGACCATCGCCCCGATGCGTAGCCCGCCATCCGCCGTGGCCTCGATCTTGTCGAGCGCGAGACGGCTGACGTCGATCAGATGCGTGGGGGTTTCGATCTCCAGCTTCATCAGGTCGAGCAAGTTGGTGCCGCCCGCGATGAAGCGCGCGCCCTTTGTCTTGGCAAAGGCGGCGGTTGCAGCCGCGGGCGTCGCGGCCCGCTCGTAGGTAAAGCTCTTCATGCCCTCACCCCCGCCACGTCGGTCATCGCGTCGATGATGTTCGAATAGGCGCCGCAGCGGCAGATATTGCCGCTCATCCGTTCGCGCAATTCGTTCGCCGTGACTTTCGGCGCCGCGGTCAGGTCGGCGGTGACATGGCTGGGAATCCCCGCCTTGATCTCGTCGAGCACGGCGACCGCCGAACAGATCTGGCCGGGGGTACAATATCCGCATTGATAGCCGTCATGCTCGACAAACGCGTTCTGCATCGGATGCATCTTGCCCGGCGTCCCCAAGCCCTCGATCGTGGTGATCTTGTCGCCGTCGTGCATCACCGCCAGCGTCAGGCAGCTGTTGATCCGCCGCCCGTCGACGATGACCGTGCAGGCGCCGCACTGGCCATGGTCGCAGCCCTTTTTGCTGCCGGTCAGCTGCAGATGCTCGCGCAGCGCGTCGAGTAACGTGGTGCGCGTGTCGAGTTCGAGCGCGTGCGGCTTGCCGTTCACTTCGAACGCGACTTTTGCGGTCGGCGGCGACGCGGTTGCTGGCACGCCCGGCGCCGCAGTGGCGCGCGTCGGCACGACGGTCACCGCCGCCACCGAAGCGCCGCCAGCGAGCACGCCGCGCCGCGAAAAATCAAGATCCCCAGGCGTTGGCATCGAATGTCCTCGATTCTGTTTCTGATTGCCGTCGGGCAGGCGCCCCCGGGAAAGTTACTATCCCCATCTAAACACTGCAAAGATGGCGTTGTGAGCAGCAATCTAAACAATGTCAAGATGACAAAGAAGTCGCGTCCTTATCGCAATGGCAATTTGCGCGCGGCGCTCAGGCGGTCAATGTCGCGCGGTCTTTAAAAATTGCCACGTCGGCGCAGAAGCTTTCGGATTCGGGAATCAGATTATCATACCGATCGGTCAGCCACCAGTCGAACCCGCCGGAACGCTTGCAAGTTCCCCGCGCGCCTGACGGAACACCTCGATACTGCCCCAGATCGCAAGCGTCGCCATGATCGCCGCCACCATCAGGTCGGGCCAGCTTTGCCCGGTCCCGAACACCCCGAGCGCGGCGCCCATCACCGCGACATTGCCGATCGCGTCGTTGCGCGAGCAGATCCACACCGAGCGCATGTTCGCGTCCCCGGTGCGATAGCGATAGAGCATCAGCGCGACCGCAACATTGGCGGCGAGCGCCAGCGCGCCGATCAGCCCCATCGTTTCGGCATGCGGCGCCGAACCGCTGATGAAACCCCATACCGCCGATCCGAGCACCCACAGCCCGAAGGCAAGCATCGTCACCGCCTTGACCTGCGCGGCGCGGGCGCGCCATGCGAGCGCCATACCCGCGACCCCCAGGCTGATCGCATAATTGGCGGCATCGCCCAGAAAATCGAGCGCGTCGGCCTGCAGCGCGCGCGAGTCCGCGGCGACCCCCGCGACGATCTCGACCGCGAACATCGCCGCGTTGATCAGCAGCGCGGCCCACAAGATGCGCCGCCAGCGCGGATCATTGAGCGCGGTCTTGCCGCTGGCACCGGCACAGCAATGATCGGACATGGCCAAGGCTCCTTCGCGCGTCGAACCCATGTGCACAGAAAAGCCTGCTTGGTTCGGCGAGTCGAGACCCTATATGCACCCTGTAGCAACTACAGGGTCAAGCGATGAAAATCGGCGAACTGTCGCGGGCGACCGGGACCAATATCGAAACCATCCGCTATTACGAGCGCATCGGGCTGTTGCCCCTGCCCGACCGGACCGCGGCGAACTACCGCAGCTATGGCGATCGGCACCGTGCGCGGCTGGCGTTCGTGCGCCATTCGCGCGATCTGGGCTTCACGATCGAGGAAATTCGTTCGCTGCTCGACCTGTCGGACGATCCGGCGCGCGATTGCAGCGAAGCCGACCGCATCGCGAGCCGCCATCTGGCGCAGGTCGAGGACAAGATTGCGCAGCTGACCCGGCTCCGCGACGAACTGACCCGCATCGTCGGGCGCTGCCGCGGCGGGGTGGCCGCCGATTGCCGGGTGATCGAGGCGCTGGGCGATCATGGGGGCTGTGCGGGCGCGCACTGAAGCGTCAGGCTTATGGTCGGATCCATAGTCCCGTTCGTGTCGAGCGAAGTCGAGACACCCATCGGTAGCGCAGGACTTCGGGGTGTCTCGACT
>JAFAGN010000219.1 GCA_023422695.1 Pseudomonadota bacterium | reverse complement strand
GCCTTCTGTCGCCTCAAAGACTTCCGAGCTATCGCAACACGCTACGACAAGCTTGCTCGCAACTTCCTCGCCGGTGTCTGCATCGTCGCCGCTCTTTGCTTCTGGATCAAATGAGTCCAGGCCCTAGTTCAGCGCCAAGCGGTTGAAATCGCCAAGCGCAATTGTTATCTCCATCGAAACGGGGTCGCATTCCCGCCCGCAACCGGGCGTCCGATGGATAGGTAACAATGGCGATCTTCTCTCCCATTTTGCGATGCTCTCTTGTCGTGGCGGCATTGGCGGGGGCCACGGCGGTTCCCGCGCAAGCACCGACGCTGGCGATGCTGGACCAGCTGGAAAAGGGCAGCTGGCAACTGCGCGAACGCGGCAATGATGCGGTGTTGCAGACCGTGTGCGTCGGCGATGCGCGGCGGATGATCCAGATCCAGCACCCCCGGGCGAATTGCTCGCGCTACATCATCGAAGACACACCGAAATCGGTGACGGTGCATTACACCTGTCCCGGCGCCGGACATGGCCGCACCAGCATTCGCAGCGAAACGAACCGGCTGGTCCAGATCGACACGCAGGGCATCGCCGACGGCAAGCCGTTTTCGCAGGCGATCGAGGCGCGCCGTGCGGGGCCGTGCTGAACCATTTGGCGGCGCTAACCGGTTGTTAACCATCTTGCGCTAGTCGGGACGGGTGACACGCCGATGTGTGTCCTTCTCCCTAACGGCTTTCATGCCGCACTGGGCCGTGTGACGATCGTCGCGCGGCCCATTTCTTTCCCGCGTGATTGGCGAAGTTCACCGTAGCCCTGAGCCTGTCGAAGGGCGCCTCGCCGAGAAGCGCCCTTCGACAGGCTCAGGGCGACGGTGACGGTCGCTACTTCGCCAGCGCCTCGCACAAACCGTCGGTCGCCAGCGCGATCCGCGATTCCGCGGTGTCGCGATTGGCGGCGCTATTCTGCACGCCCTGCGTTTCGGTGTTGAACGCCAGCAACGTCCCCACGCGCTGATCGGGACAAAAGCTGAGATAGGCACGAAAGCCGTTCTGGTCGCCGTTGTGCCCGACGAAGCGCACCCCCGCACGGCGGTCGACGAAGAATGACAGAGCGCTCTGCGTCGTCGTCGCCATCCGCCCCTGCGTAAAATCATCGCCTGCCGAAATCTGCGGCTGCCACATTTCCGCGAGCGATGACCGTTTCAGCACCAGATCGTAATCGGCGGCATGCGCCGGATCGCCGAGCAGGAACGCCAGATAGTTCGCCATGTCGGGCATCGGCGCGTTCAGTCCGCCGTTCGACACGGTGACGCCGGTATCGACATCGAACGGCGCCGCCACCCGCTTGCCATCGCGAATATAATAGCTGTGCGAACGATGCGGCAGCAAATGCGGCGGGGTGCGGTCGAAATAGCTGGCGTGCATGCCCAGCGGCTTCAGGATGTTCTTGTCGACATAGACTTCATAATCCTCACCCGACAGCCGTTCGATGACCTGCCCCAGATAGACGATGCCGGGGTTCGAATAGCCGAAACGGCTGCCCGGTTTGAACTCGACCCGCGTGTAGCGCAGCATCGCCACAAGCTGCGACCAGTCCGCCGGCTCGAACGGTTGCCAGTCGTGATCGCGCCACGGCCAAGTGCCGCTGCGGAATCCCGCACTGTGGCTCATCAACTGGCGCAGCGTGATCGCGCCGGTATCGCCAAAGGGATTGTGCACCGCGGCCAGTTCGGGGACATATTTGACGATCGGGTCGTCGAGCGACAGCAGCCCGCGATCGCGCAGCTGCATGATCGCGATGCCCGTCATCGTCTTGGTCACAGATGCCCAATGATAAATGGTGCGGGCATCGACCGGGACCCGCGCGTCGGCATCCTGCTCGCCCAGATGATCGGCGGCGACGGTCTGCCCATTGCGCACGAGGTAGAAGCTGCTCCCCGCAATGTTCGCCTTGGCCATCTCGGCGCGGTGCAGCGCGCGAAAATCGCCCAGTGCCTTGTCGAAGCCCGCGTCTTGCGCCGCCGCCGGACCCGATATCAAAAGCAGTGCAGCAGCGATCCAGCGCGCCATGGCAGTCCCTCCCGGTTCGTTTCGTCGAAGGGTGGCCGATGACGGTCAGAAATGGAAGTCGGGAAGCTCCGCCAGCGCAATCCCCAGCGCCTCTGCCCAGCCGTCGGCGACGCTTTCGAAATAGGGGTCGTTGCGCTCGAAGCGCCGCTCGCGCACGGTCGTATAATCGTCGCGCTCGTGGATTTTCAGGTCGATCGGCAAATCGACCCCGGCGTTGGCGCGGATCGTCGAATCGAACGACACGCAGAGCAGTTTCACCGCATCCTCGAACGACATCGCGGGGTCATAGGATCGCACGATGATCGGGCGGCCATATTTTGTCTCGCCGATCTGGAAAAACGGATTGTCCTCTCCCGCCTCGATAAAATTGCCCTCGGGATAGATCAGGAACAGCCGCGGTTCGGCGCCCTTGATCTGTCCACCGACGATCAGCGAGGCGCGAAACGCCGACGCCGCGGCGGGTCCCTCGGCGTTGTGGCGCATCACGATCTGGCGCAGCGTTTCGCCGATGATCGTCGCGATCTGAAACATCGACGGCGCGGCCAAGATCGACGGGTGGCGGTCTTCTGGTGCCTTCGTGCGTTCGTCGAGCAAGCTGACCACCGCCTGCGTCGTCGCCAGATTCCCGGCGGACATCAGGGTGATGACGCGCTCGCCCGGGACGTGCCAGCTGCGCATCTTGCGGACCTGCGCGATGTCGTCGACGCCCGCGTTGGTGCGGGTGTCCGACATGAACACCAGCCCCTTGTTGAGCCGCATTCCCACGCAATAAGTCATCGAATCCCGTATCCCCGCCCCGGATAATCCCCGGTCCGCTTATTGCTGGACCTGCAATTGAACAACCAGATTCTCCTGTGCCGCGCCGTAACGCATCCCGCGCACCGGTGCAGCGTCGCGATAATCGAGCCCGGTGGCGACGCGGATATAGCGCTGATCGGGCGAGTGACCGTTGCTGACGTCAAAGCCGATCCACCCGATATGGTCAAAATGCGCCTCGGCCCAGGCGTGCGTCGCATCCTGCTGGGTGCGATCGTTCATCATCAGATAGCCCGACACATAGCGCGCCGGATGACCCAGATGGCGCATCGCCGCGATGAAGATATGCGCGTGGTCCTGACACACCCCGCCTTCGCCCGCGAGCGCCTGTTCGGCCGTCGTTTCGGCGTTGGTGACGCCGATCCGGTACGCCAGCCGATCGATAATCAACGCCGACAGCGCGTGTGCGCGTTCGATGTCATTCGCATGGTCGCGGCCCAGCTGCGCGGTCAGCGCGCGCACGCCCCTCCCCGCGCGGGTCAGCGGCGTCGGGCGCAGAAAGGTCCACAGCGGCATGGCGCCCCGATGCGGACCGATTACCCCGTCCCAGCTTTGCAATTCGACCTCGCCGTGACAGCGGATCGTCAGTTCGCTGGCGCCGCCCTCGACCGCAATCAGGTCGACGCCATTGCCATGATGGTCGGTGTAATGGAGCTGCCGGGTGCCGCCTTCGATATCGATCGCCCAGTTGACCACATGCTGCTGCCCCGGGCGATTCTTCGGAGTCAGTTTCAGCTGCTGCAGCGCGTACCGCACCGGGGCGTCATAATGATAGCGGGTGATATGTTCGACGAACAAGCGCATGGTCGGCCGCCCTATTCCACAAACCGATAGTCGCGCTCGACCTGCCGCGCGAGCGCCGCGGTGTCGCGCAGAAAGTCGGTGACATATTGGTGCAGGCCGCCGTCAAAGATCGACTGGATCGGCGCGTTCAGCTTGTCGTGAACCAGCGCATGCGCCATCCGCCACGCCTCGGTCTCGTCGCCATAGTGCCGCTGCAGCTCGTTCAGATGATTTTCCATGCGTTCGCTGCAAAAGGTCAGGCTGCGCGGCATCTGGCGATAGAGGATCAGGAACTCCGCAATCTTCAGCGCGCTGATCTCCGCCCCGTAGAGCCAGCGATAGGCGCGGTGCGCCGACACTGACCGCAGGATCGTTTCCCACTGCACATTGTCGATCGAGGTGCCGATATGCGCGACGGAGGGAAGCAACAGGTAGTATTTCACGTCGAGGATGCGCGCGGTGTTGTCGGCGCGTTCCAGAAAGGTGCCGAGCTGCGCGAAATGATAGCCGTCATTGCGCAGCATCGTGCCGTTGAGGGCTCCGCGCACCTGCGCACTTTGCTGGCGGATCGTGGTGAGAACGTCGGGCAGATCGTCCTCGCGCACCTGCCGCTTGAGCAGCCCGACCAGCGTCATCCAGCTGGTGTTGACGGCCTCCCACGTCTCACGCGTCAGCGCCGTCCGCGCCGTCCGCGCATTATCGCGCGCCTGGCGGATCACCGACAAGATGCTCGACGGATTGGCGGGATCGCGGAGGAGGAAATCGATCACCCGCGCCGATGTGTAGTCACCATGCGCCGCCTGAAACGCCTGATTGACGCCGGCCGTCACCAGCACCGATTTCCACTCGGCGGCGGCGGTCTGCGAGCGGGTCAGCGCGATGCGGAACCCCGCGTCGATCAGGCGCGCGTTGTTCTCGCTGCGCTCAAGGTAGCGCGCCATCCAGAAGAGGCTGCCTGCGGTCTTGCCCAGCATCTAAAGCCCCTCCCCTTCAGGGGAGGGGTTGGGGTGGGGTTTCGCGGGGTAGCGCAAGGCCGATAGACCCCACCCCGCTGCGACTAGCGAACGAGTTCGCAAGTCTCGCTGCCCCTCCCCTGAAGGAGAGGGGTTGAAGAACGAAATATCCACCACCCCGATCAATCCTCCAACACCCACGTATCCTTCGTTCCGCCGCCCTGACTCGAATTCACCACCAGCGACCCCTTGGTCATCGCGACGCGGGTCAGCCCGCCGGGGGTGATCGTGATCCCCTGCGGCGACATCAGCACGAACGGGCGCAGATCGACATGGCGCGGCGCCAGTCCCTTTTTGGTGAAGATCGGCACGGTCGACAGCGACAGCGTCGGCTGCGCGATATAATTGCCCGGGTTCGCTTCCAGCTTGGCGCGGAATGCCGCCAGCTCTTTCTTGCTTGCCGCCGGACCGACCAGCATCCCGTAACCGCCCGATCCATGGACTTCCTTGACCACCAGTTCGGGCAGCCGGTCGAGCACTTCGCGCAGATGGTCGGGGTCCGAACAGCGCCACGTCGGCACATTGGGCAGCAGCGCCTTTTCACCCGTATAAAATTCGATGATGTCGGGCATGTAGCTGTACAGCGCCTTGTCGTCGGCGATCCCGGTGCCCGGCGCGTTGGCGATGGTGATGCCGCCCGCGCGGTACACGTCCCAGATCCCCGGCACCCCCAGCATCGAGTCCGAACGGAAGTTCAACGGGTCGAGAAAATCATCGTCGACGCGGCGATAGAGGACATCAATCGCCCTATACCCCTGCGTTGTGCGCATCGCGACGCGCCCGTCGACGACGCGCAGATCATGGCCCTCGACCAGTTCGGCCCCCATATGGTCGGCCAGGAAGCTGTGCTCATAATAGGCGCTGTTGTGGATACCGGGTGTCAGTACCGCGACCGTCGGCGTTCCACCGCACGCGGGCGGCGCGCAGGCCGAGAGCGATTTGAGCAGATTGATCGGATAGTCGCTGACCTCGCGCACCGCCACTTTCGCGAACAGCTCGGGAAACATCTGGAGCATCGTTTCGCGGTTTTCTAGCATGTACGACACCCCCGACGGGGTGCGGGCATTATCCTCTAGCACGTAGAACTCATTCGCGCCGGTGCGAACAATGTCGGTGCCGCTGATGTGGGTATAGATGCCGCCCGGCGGATCGAGCCCCATCATCATCGGCAGAAAGGCTTCGTTGCTGGCGATCAGCTTGGTCGGCACCCGCCCGGCGCGCAGAATCTCCTGCCGATGATAGATGTCGTACAGAAAGGCGTTGAGCGCGCGCACGCGCTGTTCGATGCCGCGCGACAGACGGCGCCATTCGCTGGCCGAAATGATCCGCGGGACGACATCGAACGGGATCAGCCGCTCGTCACCGTCGACGGCGCCATAGACGTTGAAGGTGATCCCGGTGGTGCGGAACAGCGCCTCCGCCTGCACCGCCTTGTGCTGGATGCGCGCCACATCCTCGGCCTCGAACCACCCGCAATATTCGCGATAGGGCGACCGGGTTTCGCCCTCGTGGCTGTTCATTTCGTCAAAAAAGGAAATGCGCCTGCCCTTTCCACGCAACATGCCGCCCGTTACCGCGGCCGATGGTGTTGGTCGGCGCGGTGCATCCTGTTCCAGCTGCTGCGTCGCCCACCAGCTACGTGGCCATCGGGCTTATCTGCCGGATGCTAGCACCGCCGCGCGGGAAGGCAAGAGCGCAAGAAAGCGTTAGAAACCAAACAAGAGACGGATGGCGACAAAGCCGACAAGCAACGCCGTCAGCCGCCGGATGAGCGTCGCCGGACCGCTTTTGACCGCCAACTGCGTCCCGATCGCGCCGCCGATCAGCACCGCGACCAGCAACGGCCAATGGCTCGCGACGGCGCCGAGCATTTCGCCGCCCTTGCCCTTGATCAACTGACCCGTCAGCCCGAACAGACTGTTGATCAGGATGAACAGGCTGGCCGTCGCCGCCACCGACCGTTCCTCGGCCCAGCGGATCAGGTGGAGGATCGGCGCAAGGAAGATGCCGCCACCAATGCCGACGACCCCGGCCAGATAGCCAAGCGCCGCCGCGATCGGCAGCAACAGCGTAGCGGACAGCTTCACGGGCCGGGCCGTCTGCGGCTGAACCAGCAACGCCAATGCCGACGCGAGCAGCGATCCGCCGAGCAGCATGACCAGCACGCCCTGCTTCACCGGGGTCAGCCCGCCCAGAAAGGCCAGCGGGGCGGCGACCGCGACCAACGGCAGCGCCTTCGCCCATGGCATCACCCCGGCGCGCGCAAAGCGGATCGTCCCGCCGCTGACGACAATGACATTGCACGCCAGGCTGATCGCCGGGACCAGCCCGACCGCGACGCCGCCGAGCAGCAACAGCGCGGTGTAGGTCGACCCGCCGCCGAACCCGACCGCGGCATACAGCAACGCGGTCAGACCGAAGAGTGCGGCGAGGCCGGTCATCGCGTCAGAGCAGCGTCAAATCTGGCCGTGGCAATGCTTGTATTTACGCCCCGAACCGCACGGGCATGGCGCGTTGCGGCTGATCTCCAGCGAGGCGTAGGGGTTCTCGCCCTCTGGCATGTCGGGACGCGGGATCTGCATCGGGGGCAGCGTGTTGGCGATCACGCCCAGCCCGCCGCTGTCGATATCGGCGCTGTTGTCTTCGCCGGTGAACGGATCGATGTGCGTCGTCAAGAAATCGGGCAGATCGGGCAGCGGCATCGGCTCCGGCTCTTCGAACCGCAGGTCGATGCGTGCGACGGTGCGCGTCACATCCTCGCGGATGTTCGACAACATGCGTTCGAACAGCGCAAAGGCCTCCTGCTTATACTCGTTGATCGGCTGCTTCTGTGCATAGGCGCGCAGGAAGACGACCTGGCGCAGCGCGTCGAGCGTCGCGAGATGCTCTTTCCACTGATGGTCGAGCGTCTGGAGCAGCACCGATTTCTCGATGCCCTTCCACGTATCGGCATCGACCAGCGCCGCCTTTTCGGCGGCGACCGCGTCGGCCATCGCCTGGATGCGCTCCTCGAAAATCTCGGGATCGACGGCGTCCTCCTCCATCCACGCGTCGATCGGCGGGTTCAGGTCGAGGATATTGGCGACGCGCTCTTTCATCTGTTCGATGTCCCATTGTTCGGGATAGCTGCCCGGCGGGCACGCGTCGGCGACGATCGCATTGACCGTTTCGGCGCGCATCGCCGCCATGACATCGTCGACGGTTTCGCTGTCGATGATGTCGCCGCGCTGTTCGTAGATGACCTTGCGCTGGTCGTTCATGACGTTGTCATATTCAACGACCTGTTTGCGGATGTCGTAGTTGCGCGCCTCGACCTTTTTCTGCGCGGTCTCGATCGCCTTCGACAGCCATTTCGATCCGATCGCTTCGCCATCCTCCAGATTCTTGTTCATCATCTTGGAAAACAGCGTGTCGGGGCCAAAGATGCGGAGAAGATCGTCGTCGAGGCAGAGGTAGAATTTCGACAGGCCAGGGTCGCCCTGACGCCCCGAACGACCGCGCAGCTGGTTGTCGATGCGGCGGCTTTCGTGGCGCTCGGTGGCGAGCACGAACAGACCGCCCGCCGCCTTCACGGCCTCGCGCTCGGCAGCGACCTCGGCGTGGATGCGCGCGATCGCGGCTTCGCGCTCCGGTCCTTCGGGCATGTCCTTCAGCTCGTCTTCGACGCGAAACTCTTCGTTGCCGCCGAGTTTGATGTCGGTACCGCGGCCCGCCATGTTGGTCGCGATCGTCACCGCGCCGGTGCGTCCGGCCTGCGCGACGATATGCGCTTCGCTTTCGTGGAAGCGGGCGTTGAGCACGCTGTGCGGGACGCCTTCCTTTTCCAGATAGGATGACAGCAGTTCGGACTTTTCGATCGACACCGTGCCGACCAGCACCGGCTGGCCGCGCTCGTTCGCCTCGCGGATTGTCCGCGCGATCGCACCGAATTTGTCGGTGATATTCTTGTAGAACTCATCCTCGTCGTCGATGCGCGCGATCGGGCGGTTGGTCGGGATGTTGACGACATTCATCTTGTAAATGTCGAAAAATTCGGCGGCTTCGGTCGCCGCGGTGCCGGTCATGCCGGAAAGCTTCGGATACATACGGAAATAATTCTGGAAGGTGATCGACGCGAGCGTCTGGTTCTCGGGCTCGATCTGCACCCCTTCCTTCGCCTCGACTGCTTGGTGCAGGCCGTCGGACCAGCGGCGTCCGTCCATCATGCGGCCAGTGAATTCGTCGATGATCACGACCTTGCCGTCCTTGACGATATAGTCGGTGTCGATGCGGAACATCTGGATCGCCTTCAACGCCTGATTGACGTGATGGACGACCTGGGTGTTTTCGATGTCATAGAGGTTGCTGCCCTGCAGCAGCCCGGCGGCCTCCAGCAGCCGCTCGACATGCTCGGTGCCGTCTTCGGTCAAGTTGATCGACTTCGACTTTTCGTCCTTCTCATAATCCTCGTCGGTCAGCTGCAGCACGATCTCGTTGACCCGGATGTACAGTTCGGACTTGTCGTCGGTCGGGCCGGAAATGATCAGCGGGGTGCGCGCCTCGTCGATCAGGATCGAATCGACCTCGTCGACGATCGCGAAGTTGAAGGTCCGATGCACCATCTGCTGGCGATCGAACTTCATATTGTCGCGCAGATAGTCGAACCCCAGCTCGTTGTTCGTCGCATAGGTGATGTCGCTGCCATAGGCTTCGCGGCGCTGCATTTCGTTGAGATTGGGAACGATGATCCCGGTGGTCAGCCCCAGGAAGCCATAGACCTGCCCCATCCATTCGGCGTCGCGGCGGGCCAGATAGTCGTTGACGGTGACGACGTGGACACCCTTGCCCTCCAGCGCGTTCAGATAGGCGGCAAGCGTCGCGACCAGCGTCTTGCCCTCGCCCGTCCCCATTTCGGCAATCTCGCCGCGGTGCATGACGATGCCGCCGATCATCTGGACGTCGAAATGGCGCATCCCCAGCGTGCGAACCGCGGCCTCGCGCACCGTGGCAAAGGCTTCGGGCAGGATGTCGTCGAGCGTTTCACCCGCTGCCAGCCGGTCGCGAAACTTTTGCGTCTGCGCCTGCAAAGCGGTGTCGTCGAGCGCCTGCATCGCGGGTTCGAAGGCGTTGATCTTGTCGACGATCTTTCGGATCGAGGCGACATAACGGTCGTTGGACGAGCCGAACAGGCTCTTGGCAAGGCCAGAAAACATTGGAAAATCCTTGGAATATGGATGGAAAGGCGGCGTAAGGCCGCAAAGATATCATGGCCCCGACGCGGGGCAGCGCCTGCCAAGCAGGACGCTACAGCGTCGCTCTATTCGAGCGCGCGGTCGCTGCCGGTGAGCAGGCCGGGAAGATGCGGCGGCGGTGCCTTGCGCGGTTTGCGGCACGCGCATCCCCCGCTTGAACGGCGGGTCGGCGTTGTCGCGGTCGGGCGACGTTCGCTATCGCTGACTTCGGCCTGTCCCGCGGTTTCGGCGAGCAGGACAAGCGCCCCCATCGCAGCCGGAACGGCAGGCGCGGCAACCGCCCGGTCGGCGGTGGCCAAACCGGTCAGCAATGCCAAAAGGGTCAGCAATAACCGCAAGAATCGCCCCTGTTACGCTTCGGAACGACAAATAATGCGCCCCGTTCCCTGAACATAGGGTGAAAGCGGGGCGGCGTCTAGGGGGTGGGAGGCGTCAAGCGGAACGGTCAGATCGTCGCGCCGAGGCATTTCCGGACCGCCTTCTATTTCCGTTCGTGTCGAGCGAAGTCGAGACACCCTTCGGCAGCGCAGGACTTCGGCGTGTCTCGACT
>JAFAGN010000088.1 GCA_023422695.1 Pseudomonadota bacterium | reverse complement strand
GCGCCGGGGTGGGCGCAGGCCGCGCGCCGCCACCCCCGCCGCACCCGCCGAGCGACAGCGCCGCGATGCCGAGCACCCACGGCAATGGCCGTTCGGCCATCCGGCGGATCAAGCCGCGTCGGTCCGCATGCGCCATCGCCGTCTTTCCTTTGCTGCCGCCGCTGTCGATTAGCAGGTTAAGCTGTAGGGCCAAAGACATTGCAGGAAGGTAAAGCGAGCCGCTTGCCGCCGCATCGCCCAGCCTTTATGCGCCGCCGCGTCATGACCGTCGCTCTCGACCATATCGACCATTGGATCTTCGATCTCGACAACACGCTCTATTCGCCGTCGGCGAAGCTGTTCGACCTGATCGATGCGCGCATGGGGGCGTTCATCATGCGACTGCTGGGGGTCGACGCGGTCGAAGCGCGGCGGGTGCAGAAGCAATATTTCCACGATCACGGCACGACGATGGCCGGGTTGATGCGTCATCACGGCGTCGATCCCGAGACGTTTCTGGTCGATGTCCATGACATTGCGCTCGACCGGATCGCGCCCGACGCGCGGCTGCGCGCGGGGCTGGAACGCCTGCCCGGCCGCAAGCTGATCTTTACCAATGCCGATGCCGATTATGCCGCCCGCGTGCTCGACGCGCGGGGCATCGCCGACCTGTTCGACGGCACCTGCGACATTCGCGCCACCGGTTATACACCCAAGCCCGATCCCGCCGCCTATGCGATGATGGCGGCGCATCTCGATATCGACCCGGCGCGCAGCCTGTTCGTCGAGGATATGGCGCGCAACCTGACCCCGGCAAAGGCGCTGGGGATGACCACCGTGTGGCTGGACAATGGCAGCGAAAGCGGCCATCGCGACCACCTGCCGGATCAGGTCGATTTTCACGTCGCCGACCTTGCCGACTGGCTCGATAGCTTACATGCACCTTGGGGGATTTCATGACGACCGACCTGCAATCGACGATCGACGCCGCGTGGGACGCGCGCGACACGCTGGGCCTGACGACGCAGGGCGCGGTGCGCGAGGCGGTCGAAACCGCGCTCGCCGGGCTCGACGACGGCAGCCTGCGCGTGGCGCAGCGCGTGGCGGACGGGACGTGGCAGGTCAACCAGTGGCTGAAAAAGGCGGTGCTGCTGTCGTTCCGCCTCAACGACATGGAATTGATCGAGGGCGGACCCGGCGGCGCGCGCTGGTGGGACAAGGTGCCATCGAAATTCGCCGGCTGGGGCGAAAACCGTTTTCGCGACGCAGGCTTTCGCGCCGTCCCCGGTTCGATCGTCCGCCGCGGCGCCTTTATCAGCAAGGGCGCGGTGCTGATGCCGAGTTTCGTCAACATCGGCGCCTATGTCGGCGAGGGGTCGATGGTCGATGCCTGGGCCACCGTCGGCAGCTGCGCGCAGATCGGCGCCAACGTCCATCTGTCGGGCGGCGCCGGGATCGGCGGTGTACTAGAACCTTTGCAGGCCGGCCCGGTCGTGATCGAAGATGGCGCCTTCATCGGCGCGCGCGCCGAGGTTGCCGAGGGCGTTATCGTGCGCGAGGGCGCGGTGCTGTCGATGGGCGTCTATCTGGGCGCATCGACCAAGATCGTCGACCGCGCGACGGGCGAGGTTTTCATCGGCGAAGTGCCGCCCTACGCGGTTGTCGTCCCCGGCGCGATGCCCGGCAAGCCGCTGCCCGACGGGTCGCCGGGACCGTCGCTGTACTGCGCGGTGATCGTCAAGCGCGTCGATGCCAAGACCCGCGCCAAAACCGGAATCAACGAGCTGTTGCGCGACTGATTGCGGGCGGCACTCGTCGGATACTGTCCGACGTTGGTAGAAGTCTGACATAAATTTGCGACAGCCCCGTCCAAGACGCCCCGCGGCGTGCCCGAAGTCGGCACGCCAGCGCGGGGAGGAAATGATGCGTCGTGTTTCGGGTGGACCGTCTTTGGCGGTCGTCATGGCGCTCTGGGCGTCGGGGACGTCGTCGGGGGTCATGGCACAGGAAGCCGTGATTGATGCGCCGCCGACTGCCGACGCTTCGGCCGGTGCCGCACAGCGCTACACCCCCGCCGATTTCGCCCGGTTCGCGCCGCGCACCGCGCTGGACATGGTCGAAAAGGTGCCGGGCTTTCTGATCGTCACCGGCACCAACGGCGGCGCCCGCGGGCTGGGCGCGGCGACCGAGAATGTCCTGATCAACGGCGAACGTATCGCCAACAAATCGACCGATGCCCGCAGCGCGCTGCAACGCATTGCGGCGACGCAGGTGGCCTATGTCGATATCGTCGACGGGGCCAGCCTGAATGTTCCAGGATTGACGGGCCAGGTCGCCAATGTCGTTCTGGTCGCGGGTACGGCGCAGGCCGGATTCACGACCACAATCCGCTGGCAACCCGATTGGCGCCCGCGGCTCGACGACAATTGGCTGAACGGCGAGGTTTCGACCACCGGCAAGATCGGCGGCGCCAATGTCACGCTAAGCCTGAAGAATGAAGCGAACCGGAACGGCCATTGGGGTCCGGAGCAACGGTTTGACGGCAATGGCGTGCGGCAATTTACGCGCGACGAGTTCGCCAGCTACAGCGGTGACAGGCCGCGTCTGGCATTGGCTCTGGCGCGCACCACAGCGGACGGCGACAAGTGGAATTTCAATCTGGGCGGCCAGTTGCAGAAGCTCGTTGATGCGGCCAGCAGCGTTTCGGTGGGGTCAACGAACGGCCCGGTGCGCGAGACGTTCAAATCGGTTGAAGACGAGCATAATTTCGACATCGGCGGCGACTATGAGTTTGGGCTTGGCAAAGGCCGGCTCAAACTCATCGGGCTCTACCGCTTCGAACATAGCCCCAACGTCGACACGTTCATCGTCGACAGGGCAATCGGCGGGCGCAGCGGCGAGCGGTTCACACAGACCGCCGATGAGGGCGAATCGATCCTGCGCAGCGAATATGGCTGGCGCACCGCGGGCGGCACCGACTGGCAGGTCGCGCTGGAGGGGGCGTATAATACGCTCGACGTCGATGCCGAGCTTGCGACGCTCCAGCCCGACGGCAGTTTCCGACCCGTTATCTTTGGCGGCGAAACGACCAAGGTCGAGGAAAAACGCGGCGAAGCATCGCTGACCTGGGGGCGCGCGCTCGCGTCGAACCTGACCGCGCAGATCAACCTTGGCGCCGAGTATAGCGAACTGTCGTCATCCGGCCCCGACGGGCTGACCCGCCGCTTTATCCGGCCGAAAGGCAAACTCGCGCTGGCGTGGAAAGTCGGACCGCGGACCACCATCAACTATCAGCTCCAGCGCCGCGTCGACCAGCTCAACTTCTTCGATTTTGCCAGTTCGGTCGATGTCGCCAACGGCCAGGGCAACGGCGGCAACGGCCTGCTTGTACCGCCGGTGGTCAACCGCACCGAGCTGGAGTTCGTTCAGGACATGGGCGCATGGGGCAATGCCTCGGTCGCCTTCGCTTATGCCTATGCGCAGGATCTGGTCGACCAGATCCCGCTGTCGCCGACCACCGAAGGCCGCGGCAATCTGCCGCCCGCGCATCTTTATCGCATCAGTTCAAAGGCGACGCTGCTGCTCGACCGGTTGGGCTGGAAAGGCGCGCGCATCAACAGCGACCTGACCTGGCGCCGCAACCGCGTTCGGGACCCGCTGACGAACATTTGGCGCGACCAGAGCGAGGGGCAGGAGTATCTGGTCGATGTCAGCCTGCGTCACGACATCCCGGGTTCGCAGCTCGCCTGGGGCGCCAGTTATTTCGACGAACAATTCAGCCCCAATATACGGCTCAATGCGATCGAGAATGATTTTAACGACGGCGCCTTCGTTACCGCCTTTGTGGAGCATAAAAATGTCGCGGGTTTCACGGTCAGGCTGACCTACCGCAATCTTGCCGAACAAAAGAACCGTTTCGACCGCACGGTCTTTGTCGACCGCCGCAACGGGCCAATTGCATTCAGCGAAAGCCGTCGGCGTGAGTTCGGGCGATATTTCCAACTGACGGTGACAGGAACACTCTGAGCACCGTCATCCCGACGGCGTCGGGATGACGAGGGTAGGCGTCAGGTCGCCTTTTACCGTTCGCTCAGATAATAGCGTTCCCGCGCGCGCAGATCATCGCCCAGATCATAAACGATCGGCTGGCCGGTCGGGATCTCCAGGCCGGTGATGTCGGCGTCCGAAATGCCCGACAGATGTTTGACCAGCGCGCGCAGGCTGTTGCCGTGCGCCGAGATCAGCACCGTCTTGCCCGCGGCAAGCGCTGGCACGATTGCGCTTTCATAATAGGGCAGGACGCGCTCGATCGTGTCCTTCAGGCTTTCGGCCGACGGGATCGCGATGCCCGCATAGCGCGGATCGCTTGCCAGATCCCACGGCGATCCGACTTCGAGCGGCGGCGGCGGAATGTCGAAGCTGCGGCGCCAGATCTTGACCTGTTCGTCGCCATGCTTCGCCGCGGTTTCGGCCTTATCGAGTCCGGTCAGCCCGCCGTAATGGCGTTCGTTCAAGCGCCAGTCCTTGGTCACCGGCAGCCACAGCCGCCCCATCGCTTCGAGCGCGAGGTTCAGCGTCTTGATCGCGCGCGACTGGACCGAGGTGAAGCAGGTATCGGGAGCGATCCCTTTGGCCTTCATCAACTCGCCCGCCGCCCAGGCCTCTGCCGCGCCCTTTTCGGTAACGTCGACATCCCACCAGCCGGTGAACCGGTTTTCGAGATTCCACTGCGATTGGCCGTGACGGATGAGGATGAGCTGGGGCATTTTTCTACCTTCGGCTGATGCGGGTTCGCCGCCCCATAGCGCGGCTTTTTGCCGAAGGCCAACACCCCTCTTGAAATGGTTTCACCCGTACCCAGATTTGCAGCATCCGGCCGCCGACACGGGGCCGGGTGGCGATCGCGGCGCGCTGCTGCGGTCCCTGACTTCGCTTTTGGAAAAGGAAGAAAGACCATGCGTAACAGTTTTGACTGGACCCCCTATCGCCGTTCGACCGTCGGTTTCGACCGCCTGTTCGATTTCCTGGAAACCAGCGGATCGGGCGCCGAAAATTATCCGCCGTTCGACATCGAAAAGGTCGCCGACGATCATTTCCGGATCACCGTGGCGGTCGCCGGGTTCAAGAGCGACGAGATCGAGATCGTGGCGCAGCAGAATATGCTGACCGTCAGCGGCCGCAAGGCACCCGTTGCCGAGGGCGAAGGCCGTCAGCTGCTGTACAGCGGCATCGCGACGCGGGCGTTCGAGCGCCGCTTCCAGCTCGCCGATTTCGTGCGGGTCAGCGCTGCTGACCTCGCCGACGGCCTGCTAATCATCGACCTGGTGCGCGAAGTGCCCGAGGCGATGAAGCCGCACAAGATCGCGATCGGCGGCAATGCGACCCCGACCTTGGTCGAGGACAAACAGGCGGCGTAAACCCGTGTAGCGCCATGCCCCGCGGGGCATCATGATCGGGGTCCGGAGTCCCTTCCGGACCCCGTTTTTCGTTTGGTCGGTTTGCGGGACAAGCGGAACGTCACGAACGAGGCCGCTTTACCATTTGGTTCGCACAAAGACACGGAGAAGCCGTGAGGCTCCCATTTTTGGTCGGCGTTGCGTCCTGCTGCAACGTGACAAGGAAATGACCGCTTCGCGGTAAGCGCCACGTCTTCGTGTCTTCGTGTCTTCGTGCGAAACTCTTGTCTCAGATTACCCGCGTCATGAAGCGGCTGAACGGGTCGGGCTTATAGGCAGCGAAGGGTGCGCAATCGTCGAAGCCATAGCGGCGGTAGAGCGCGATCGCAGGGTCGAACGCCGCGCCCGAACCGGTTTCGAGGCTGAGCCGCGTCAGCCCGCGATGCCGGGCTTCGGTCATGATATGGTCGAGCATGCGCGCAGCAACGCCGCGGCGCAGGAAGGCGTCGGCGGTGCGCATCGACTTGATCTCGCCATGTCCGGCGTCGAGCAGCTTGAGCGCGCCGCACCCCGCCAGTGCGTCGCCGTCATGGATCGACCAGAAGGTGACGTTGCCGGCCTTGAGCCCGTCGAAATCAAGGAAGTGGCAACTGCCCGCCGGCGAATTGGCGAGCATCCCGGCGAAATGCTGTTCGAGCAAGGCGCGGATCGCGGCGCCCGACAGATCGTCCTCGACGATCCGCCAGTCGCCGCCCGCGCCGCAGGTCACAGCATCTGGTCCAGCGTCGCCAGACACACGTGGGCGAGCAATTTCGACCGCTCGGGGGACCAGCCGACCGCGGGGTCGGGCAGGTCGTCATTGTCCTTGAACGGCATTTCGATCGTCATGGACACCGCGCCGAAGCGTTCGGCGAGCTGGGTCGTCGACATCGACAGATTCGCTTTGCCCGGCGCCGATTCGGTATAGCCGAGGGCAACCTGGAAGTCGGGCGTGTTCGCCGCGAGCGCGGCCTGGAATGCCTTATATTGGTCCATCTGCTCGGGCTTCAGCGACGGGATGCCTTCGAAGCCGGCGAGAAACACCGCCGGAATCGCCTCGTCGCCATGGACGTCCATCG
This sequence comes from Pseudomonadota bacterium, assembly GCA_023422695.1. GTDB lineage: Bacteria > Pseudomonadota > Alphaproteobacteria > Sphingomonadales > Sphingomonadaceae > Sphingopyxis. Next base: position 38,177 of record JAFAGN010000088.1, on the reverse strand, counting down.
CCCAATCGACGCCGCTTTCGTCCATCGCCTTGCGGACGCACAAAACTTCGGGGCTGCGTTCGGCGGTCGGATTGTCCCATTCGCGGTTGAGGTTCACGCCTGCATAGTTGGTTCGCAAATGGCCGCGGCGCGATCCGTCGGGATTCATGTTCGGCACGATGTGAAAGCGGCATTTGGCGAGCAACGAGCGCGCGTGCGGATCGGCGGGATCGGTGAGCTTTTCGAGCGCACCCTCGACCCACCATTCGGCCATGCTCTCACCCGGGTGCTGGCGCGCATAGAGCCAGACCTGCGTGTCGCCGCTGCCCATTTCAAGGCAATCGATCGGCTGGCCTTCGAGGCTGGTGCCGAGGCAACGATAGGTGACGCCCTCGCACTCGGCGACGCTGGCGATCAGATCATGGTGGCGCTCCATCGAGAAGGGCGCAAAATAGGCGATATAAAGAATGGGGCTTTCGGCGGTGTGCCGGATCGTCAGCGTACCCCCGCCGATTTTGGCATCATAGCTGGTGTCGAGGCGGAACCAATAGTCGCGGTCATAGCTGGCGCACGCCGCATAGCCCGGCCAACCGTCGGGATAGGCCGACGCATCGAGTCCGGTAATCGCGAGTTCAAGCGCGTCGCCGATGTTGCACGCCACGCGAAAGTGGAACCACTGGAAGAAATCGGATTCGCGATCCTTGCGGATCGACAGGCGCGCCGCAGAGCCGTCGATCGAATCCACGACGATATTGCCGCTGTCGAAAGCGGCGTTGATGGTGATGGTCATGGGACGCTGATAGTGCGTCCCGATTCGCCGGGGAAGTCCTTGAATAGGGCTTCGGCCAATTTTGCTGCGGCAAGCGACGGTTGCGCCGCCGGCGCCTTGGCCGGGATCGCCGCCAGAGCGCGGCCTTCCCACAACGCCTGCCCGGTGGCGGCATCGTCGATGCGGACCGAAAGCTGAAGATCGGCCATCTGCTTTGGTCCGCCGCCGAGGTTAAGCCCGATGCCGAGGCCGACCCCCGACCCATAGCTGCCGGTCGAACCGCCGACCCCGACCGACACGGGTGACCGGCGCGCCGCAAGCGGCTGTTCGCTGCGTTCGAAGGCGATGCGAACCAGCAGCGGCGCGCGCTCGTTGCTGCCCGCGGCGACCAGTCCCTGCCGCTGCAACTGTTGATCGACCGCGGCGCGGTAGCTGTTCCATTCGAGCGACGGCATGCCCGTCCCCGGAGCATCGAGCGGCGCGGTCGCCATCGCGTAACGCGTCCCCGGTGCCCAGCCGGGCACGGCGTTGTGAAAACGGGTCACCTCGACCGGCGGCACCGCGGTGGCGCAGCCGCCGAACGAAAGCGCCGCTGCACACAGCAGGGCGATGGAAAGGGGGCGGGTCATAGCGCCATCATGCGCCACCAATTATGGCTTGGCAATGAATGGGATGCCGCCGCTACGCGGCGGCATCTGACTCAGCGATAAAAGATATGATTGTCGATCTGCGCGATGCGCGTCTTGCGCCAGCCCGGCGAGACATAGCGCGCGTGGAAGAACAGCGCGCCCGGCGCATGATTCTTCCAGCTGCCGTCGCGGGCGATCTGGGCGATCGCGATCGCATTGGCCCATTGGGTGCCTTCGCGCACCGCCGGCATCTTGCCGCCGCGCACGAAGCTGAACTGGCTTTTCTGATGGACGACGCCGCACAGGCTCTTGGGAAAACGGCCCGACTGGGCGCGGTTGATCACGACATGCGCGACCGCGAGCTGGCCGGGAAGCGATTCGCCGCGCGATTCGAAATAGACCGCGCCGGCGAGGCAGCGCAGTTCGGGATCGAGTTCGGCGGGCCGCGGCGTCGCAGCGACCAGCTGGGCCAGCGACTCGGCGGTCACCGGCGCCCGGTCGGCATCCGGCGCGGTGGTGGTGTCTTCGTTGATCTTGGGGGCGCCGACAACCGGCGCATCGGCCTGGGTCGACAGGTCCGCCTGTTCAGCCACGACCGGCGCCGGGGCGCTCGGGGCGATCAGGGCGGGGAGATTGGCGTCGGCAGCAAGATCGCTTGCAAAGCCGGGTTCCGCCAAAAGCAGCATGGTGGCGGCAGTCATGCCGACGGCAGCCACGCTGGCTGTATTCAGGATGCGACTCATATTGTCCGTCAAACGTGCGGCCGATGAACCGAACCTCTCAAAACAAGCGGGGGACTATGGTCCAGTATCGCCGCTTGCGGTCATCGTCCGACTGCGTGTCCAATCCGTTTTGCCGGGGCATCGTCAAGGCGATGCAACCCGCAGACCGACCTACGCGTTATCGAATGCGCGGCACCTATTGTGCAGCGCAACAGAGTCAAGTTAACGCCGCCCACTCCGCGACGAGTCGTGGCGCATCTGCGATGTCCAGTTCGACGATCCATAGATCTGGATCGGCGGTTCGCCGCCGATCTTGGTAGTTGGCGCGCGATTCACCATCTTTTGGGTCGTCCGGGCCGACGGCCTCCCAGATATAGTGACCGGTCGGCGAAAAGCGCCGTTCGAGCAGCGGCCCGAGCTGGCCGCGCTCGCTGCATTGGACCAGAATGACGCCCGCATGTTCGTCGCCCCTGACAAGCACGGTGGCAAAGCCGCCCGCCGATTCGGTGCGGCGCAGCAGCAGGTCGACAAGAAAGCGGCTGGTAAACCGCGTCACGGAAAAACCGGCGCCGCGGCGCTACGCGGCGTCACGCGTTTCGGTATCGGCGAGCAGCGCATAGAGCGCTTCGTCGTTCTTGGCGCCGCGCAGTCGTTCGGCGATCGCTTCGTTGCGCAGCATCCGCGACACGCCCGCCAGCGCTTTGAGATGATCGGCCCCGGCGTCGAGCGGCGACAGCAGCACGAACAGCAGATCGACGGGCAGGCCGTCGACCGCGTTGAAGTCGATCGGGCGCGACAATTGCAGGAACAGCCCGCGCACCCCGGTCAGGTCGGCCATCTTGGCATGCGGCAGCGCGATCCCGCGCCCGAAGCCGGTCGAGCCGAGCCGCTCGCGTTCGAGCAAGGCTTCGCTGACTTCGCCCGCGTCGAGGCCGAGCGAGCGGCTGGCGAGGTCGCCGACAAACGGAAAAAGCGCCTTTTTCGAATCAAGCTGCACATGCGCGCGCACGGTCGCCGGATACAGAAGGGAGGAAAGGTTCATGGGTCTGGTCAAATCTGTGTAGCCACCGGGCAGAGGGCCGGCTGTTCCGTAACGATGATCGCGGATCGGTGATTCCGGCGCCCCGCCATACCGGCATGGGACGTTGTTGGGCGCGGCCCTTATGCCGGTTGGCGAAGAAAATCCAGTCCTATCGTGGTTCGACCCAGCCGATCGTCCCGTCGTCGCGGCGATAGACCATATTGTGCGCCCCGGTCTTGCTGTTGACGAACAGCAGCGCGTTGGTGTTGCGCAGGTCGAGCATCATCACCGCGTCGGACACGCTGCTGCTGGGAATATCGACGCGCGTTTCGGCGATGATCGCGGGCGCATCGCCCGCATCCTCGTCATCACCGGCGTCGAACACGGTATAGCCCGCATTATCCTCGATCTCGTCGACCGTCGGCGACGGCGCTGCCACGCCGTTGTTATGGTCCTTCAGCCGGCGCATATAGCGTCTGAGCTGCTTTTCGATGCGTTCGGCGGCACCCTCGAACGCAACATGCGCGTCCTGCGCCTGGCCGTGCCCCTTGAGCACCAGCCCCTGCATCACATGCGCGACAATGTCGCACTGGAAACTGTCGTGCGGCCCTTTGCCAAAGGTGGCGTGCGCACCGATCGCCCGGGAGAAATATTTGTCGGCAATCGCGTTCATCCGATCCGACACATGCGCCTGCAGCGCTTCGCCGGTTTCGATCTGGTGGCCAGAGACGCGGATTTCCATTGTTCTTCTCCTGCTATGTCCGATGCGATGACATCAAGGATGACATCAAGGGAGCGTCATCACATCGTATCGAGCCACAGCGGCTGGTTCAGCCCTGCGACAAAATCGGCATGGCGCGCCAGATCGGCGGCCGATGCCATATGGGGTCTGGGTTCGCGGAACGGACGGTCGCTGCCGCGCGCGAGGGTGGGTGAGGGTGCGGCGATGGCCGCGGGAGTCGAGGTCGACGCGGCCAGTCCCAGCCCGATCTGCCGCCCGCCGGTCATTTCGATGTAAAGATGCGCGAGCAGCTCGGCGTCGAGCAGCGCGCCATGCTTGACGCGGTGGCTGCGGTCGATGCCGTAGCGCGTGCACAGCGCATCAAGGCTGTGCTTTGCGCCGGGGTGGAGCTTGCGCGCCATCTGCACCGTGCAGCACATCCGCGCCATATCGAGCGCAGGGCGGCCCGCACGCGCGAGCTCGGCATTGACGAAGCCGAAGTCGAAAGCGGCGTTGTGCGCGACCAGCGGCGCATCGCCCAGAAACTCCAGCAACTCGTCGACGCGCGAAGCGAACAGCGGCTTGTCCGACAGGAACTGGATCGACAGCCCATGCACCGCTTCGGCGGCGGCGGGCATATCGCGTTCAGGGTTGAAATAGGCGTGAAAGCTGTTGCCGGTCTCGCGACGGTCGACCAGTTCGATGCACCCGATTTCGACCAGCCTGTCCCCGGTCTTGGGATCGAACCCCGTGGTTTCCGTATCGAAGATAATCTCGCGCATTGAGCGATCAATCTGGACCCTATCGGGCGCGGAAACAAGAGGCGATGGCGCGAATCTGGCGATGCGTCTCGCTTTTGGGTCCGCCCGTTTCGATGATGAAATCGGCGCGCGCGCGCTTGACGCGGTCGGGAACCTGAAGACGGCGGATCGCTTTCAGCCGACCATAGGTCATCCCCGGACGGCGCATCACCCGCTTGGTCTGCATCCATGTCGGCGCCGACACCACCGCAATCGCCCCAACGCGGCGCCAGCCGCCCTTTTCGAACAAAAGCGGGATATCAAGCACGACAACGTCGCGGGCGCGGTGGCGAGCGAGGAATTTCTTTTGCGCCTGAAAAACGGCGGGATGGACAATCGCTTCGAGCGCGGCGAGTTCGTGGCGGTTGCCGAGCACCAGCCCGCCGAGCTTTTGCCGATCGACCCCGCCGGGGCCGGTCGTGCCGGGAAAGCGCGCCTCGATCGCCGCGACCAGCGCGCCGCCCGGACCCTGCAACCGGTGGACTTCGGCGTCAGCGTCGAACACCGGCACGCCTTCAAGTTCGAACATCGCCGCCGCGGTCGATTTGCCCATGCCGATCGAGCCGGTAAGCCCAAGAATGAACGGCCGCCGCAGCCGCGAACCGGGGCGAGGGTGGTGCCTCATGACGTCAGCAGCGCGCGCAATTCATCGTCGCGGCCTTCGGGCGGCGGCGCGCCGAAAAACAGCTCGAACGCCAGCGCGGCCTGACCGATCAGCATGTCGAGCCCGTCGACGGTGTCGAGCCCGCGCGCGGCAGCAGCCTTGAGCAAGCCGGTCTGGAGCGGCGCATAGACGAGATCATAGACGATCGCATCGTCCGGAAGCGGCGACAGGTCGAGGGCGAGCGGCGGCTGGCCGGTCATCCCGAGGCTGCTCGAATTGACCAGCAGCGCCGCGGGGGGCAGCGGCGCATCGAGCGCCACGACCTCGCCCTTGAGCCCAAAGGTCGCGAGCAGGCCCATGGCTTTCAGCGGCGAGCGGTTGAGGATCGTCACCGGGCCGACCTTGGCGCGGGCGAGCGCGAACAGCACCGCGCGCGCCGCGCCGCCCGCGCCGACGACCGCGACCGGCGCGCCGTCGAGGTCAAGTTCGGCCAGCGGCGCGTAAAAACCCGCCGCGTCGGTGTTGGTCCCGATCAGGGCGCCGTCCTGTTGGCGGATCACCGTGTTCATCGCGCCGATGGTGCCGCGGATATCGCCCGGATCGTCGACCAGATCCATCACTGCGACCTTGTGCGGGATCGTGACGTTGCAGCCGCGCCAGTCGGGATCGGCGCGGCGCTGTTCGATATAGGCGGCCAGCGCGTCGGGTTTGATGTGCGCGCGGTGGTAGTCGCCCGCGATGCCCAGCGCGTCGAGCCAGAATTTGTGAATCAACGGCGATTTCGAGTGCGCAATCGGATCGCCGATCACTTCGGCATAGGGCTGCGCGCTCATTGCGGAGCCAATCCGGTGGTCCGCAGCCACGCCAGTAGCGGCAGCATCGGCATGCCGATGATCGTCCAGGGATCGCCCTCCACCCGTTCGAACAATTGCACCCCCGCTCCCTCGATTTCGTAACAGCCGACGGTCCAGCGGATGCTGTCCCAATTTTTGGCGACATAGGCGTCGATAAAGGCATCGGACAAGGGCCGCATCCACAGCTTTGCCTCGCCGATCTCGCGCCACACCGGGGCGCCGTCGCGCGCCGCGACCGCCGCGCTGAACAGGCGGTGGCGCGTCCCCGCCATGCGGCGCAGATGGTCGGCGGCCTCTTCGGGGCTCGCCGGTTTCGACAGCATCGCGCCGTCGTCGAGGGCGAGTGTCGAGTCGGCACCGAGCACGGTAACCCCCGGCAGCCGCGACGAGATTTTGACCGCCTTCGCCTCGGCGAGCGCGTCGGCAATATTGCGCGGGGTCTGGCCGGTAGCGAGCAAGGACGCGGTCAGCGCCTCCTCGTCGACATGCGCGGCGGACGTCTCGAATTCCAATCCGGCAGCGCGGAGCATCGCGGCGCGGCCACTGCTTTGCGAGGCGAGGAGGACGGTCATGCCCCGGTGACCGCGCTGCGATCCTCGACCAGCTTGATCACCGCCGCGGCGGTTTCCTCGATCGAACGGCGCGTCACGTCGATCACCGGCCAGCCATTGTCGGCAAACATGCGCCGCGCATAGGCCAGCTCGGCCTTCACGCGCTCGTCATCGACATAGCTCGTCTCCGGCGCCTGGTTGAGCGAGAGCAGCCGGTTGCGTCGGACCTGTACCAGCCGGTCGAGTCCGGTCGTCAGCCCGACGACCATCGGGCGCTTGAGCCGGTACAGCGCGTCGGGCGGCGGCGATTCGGGGACGATCGGGATGTTCGCGGTCTTGAAGCCGCGGTTGGCGAGATAGATGCTCGTCGGGGTTTTCGAGGTGCGCGACACCCCGGCCAGCACGATGTCGGCCTGTTCCCAATTTTCCCACCCAATGCCGTCATCGTGCGCAACGGTGAACTGGATCGCCTCGACCCGCGCGAAATAGGCGGCGTCGAGCTGGTGCTGCCGCCCAGGACGCGCCTTCGCTTCCTGGCCGAGCATACGCGACAAGGCGTCGGTCACCGCGTCAAGCGCAGGGACGAGCGGCAGATTGAGCGCCCCGGCGCGGCGTTCGAGGCTGACGCGCAAGTCGCCATTGACCAAGGTGAACAGGATCATCCCCGGGCTTGCCTGCACTTCGGCCATGATCCGGTCGAGATGCGATTCCGATCGCACCATCGGCCAGAAATGGCGCACCACCTCGACATCGTCGAACTGCGCGATTGCCGCCTTGGCAATATTTTCGAGTGTCTCGCCCGTGGAGTCGGAGATAAGATGAAGGTGGAGCCGGCCCATCGCGGCACCATGGCGGGAATCCGCGGAAAAAGGCAATCCCGGATAAAGACCACAAGGACGAAAAGCCGCCTGTGGATAAGTTTTGGACAAGCGCGGGGAGCAAATCGGGACGGCGGATTCATCCCCGACGCTGCCGATTCCGCTCCACCGCTTGTCCACAAGGGACGGAATTTATCCACAGCCTGTGAATTGCGGGCAAAGCGGGCAACGACTCCGCAGCATCGAACGCTGCCCACAGAGTCAAGCTGTTGGCAAAAACGACGCTCCCGCCTAAAGCCGCGCTGTCCGCCGACCAACAAACCACCACAATTTTATCTATATTCTATATTGAAGAGAGAAAGAGGGGCCGTGTGAAAGCGTCACCGAAAAGCTTGCTAGCAGTGCTGCGCGGGGCGCGGCAAGAGCGCCCGCCCCTGTGGCTGATGCGCCAGGCCGGACGCTATCTGCCCGAATATCGCGCCTTGCGGGAGACGAAAGGCGGCTTCCTCGAGCTTTGTTATGATCCCAAGGCTGCGGCGGAAGTCACCTTGCAGCCGATCCGCCGCTTCGGGTTCGACGGATCGATCCTCTTTTCCGACATTTTGATCGTGCCCCACGCGCTGGGGCAGAATCTGTGGTTCGAGGCAGGCGAGGGGCCGCGGCTCGCGCCGCCGCTCGTCGATAGCGCGCTGACTGCGCTGCAGGCGGTGCCCGAACGGCTCGATCCAATTTATGCCACGGTGGCCCGCGTCGCGGCGTCGTTGCCCGCCGAGACGACTTTTCTGGGCTTTGCCGGCAGTCCGTGGACCGTCGCCACCTATATGGTCGCGGGCCAGGGGTCGAAAGATCAGGCCGCGGCCCGCCGCATGGCGTTCGGCGATCCGGCCGCGTTCCAGGCGATCATCGACGCGATCGTCGATGTCACGGTAACTTACCTCGCAGGCCAGATCGAACATGGCGTCGAGGCGGTGCAATTGTTTGACAGCTGGGCGGGCAGCCTTTCGCCCCCACAATTCGAACGCTGGGTGATCGCGCCCAATGCCGAAATCGTCCGCCGTCTGAAGGCGATCCATCCCGATACGCCAGTGATCGGCTTTCCGAAGGGCGCGGGCGGCAAGCTGCGCGCTTACGCCGACGAAACCGGGGTCGATGCAATCGGGCTCGACGAGACGGTTGACCCGGCCTGGGCCGATGCCGCGCTACCGCCGCATTTGCCGGTGCAGGGCAACCTCGACCCGCTCGCGCTCGTTGCGGGTGGTGCGGCGCTGGATGCGGCGATCGACCGCATCCTTGCGGCCTTCCCTGCGCGTCCCCATATCTTCAATCTGGGTCATGGCATCGTGCCCGACACGCCGATTGCCCATGTCGAACATCTCATCAGGCGCATTCGCGGCGGGTAATTATGGCAGACTGGGCTGGTTTGGGTCTAACGGGATTCTTGGGGGCGACGATGCTTTGGGTCAAAGCGGCGCATATCATTTTCGTCATCTTCCTGATGGCCGGGCTGTTCATGATGCCGCGCTTTTTCGTCTATCACCACCAATGCGCCGCCGGGTCGGATGAGGACAAAAAGTGGATCGAGCGCGAGGACCGCTTGCGCCGGATCATCCTGAACCCTTCGCTCACGATCGTTTGGATACTTGGGCTGCTGCTCGCCTTTAACGGCAATTATTGGGGCGAGACCTGGTTTATCGCCAAATTCATCCTGGTGCTGGCGCTGTCGGGCTATCACGGCTGGATGATCGGCTATTTCAAAAAGCTCCAGCAGGGCTTGCGGCCGCTCACCGAAAAGCAGCTGCGCTTGCTCAACGAAGTCCCCGGCGTCGCCGCGGCGATCATCGTCATTTTGGCGGTGGTTCGTCCCTGATCGCGCCCGGTTCGGGCCAGGCTGATTGACTTGGCGCCGGACGAGGGATAGGGGCCGTGGCAATCCCGCCAGCCGGGCGGCGCTTCCCCAGCGCCGGAGCTATCGCAAACGGTCGTCCCACGGCCGGATAGGCACCCTAGCGGTGCATTGAAAACCGACGGTATTTTTCCTGAATCTCACCCGGAATCCATCCCATGCATCTTAAAGAACTCAAAACCAAAGCGCCCGCCCAGCTCGTCGAAATGGCCGAAGAACTGGGGGTCGAGGGCGCCTCGACGCTGCGCAAGCAGGATCTGATGTTCTCGATCCTGAAAGAACTCGCCGAAGAGGGCGAGGAAATCATCGGATCGGGGACGATCGAGGTGCTGCCCGACTCGTTCGGGTTCCTGCGCTCGTCGGACGCCAATTATCTCGCTGGTCCCGACGATATTTATGTCTCGCCGAACCAGGTTCGCAAATATGGCCTGCGCACCGGCGACACCGTCGAAGGCGAGATCCGCGCCCCGCGCGACGGCGAACGCTATTTCGCGCTGACCAAGCTGATCAGCGTCAATTTCGACGATCCCGACGTCGTTCGCCACCGCGTCAATTTTGACAACCTCACGCCGCTCTATCCGAACCAGAAGCTGTCGCTCGACACCGTCGATCCGACCGTCAAGGACAAGTCGGCGCGCGTCATCGACCTCGTCAGCCCGCAGGGCAAGGGCCAGCGCGCGCTGATCGTCGCGCCGCCGCGCACGGGTAAGACGGTGCTGCTGCAGAATATCGCCAAGGCGATCACCGACAATCATCCCGAGGTCTATCTGATCGTCCTGCTGGTCGACGAGCGTCCCGAGGAAGTCACCGACATGCAGCGCAGCGTGAAGGGCGAGGTTGTGTCCTCGACTTTCGACGAACCCGCGACGCGCCACGTTCAGGTCGCCGAAATGGTGATCGAAAAGGCCAAGCGCTTGGTCGAGCACAAGAAGGATGTCGTCATCCTGCTCGACTCGATCACCCGCCTCGGCCGCGCCTACAACACTGTTGTTCCCTCGTCGGGTAAGGTGCTCACGGGCGGCGTCGATGCCAACGCGCTTCAGCGCCCGAAGCGCTTTTTCGGTGCCGCGCGCAACATCGAGGAGGGCGGCTCGCTGTCGATCATCGCCACCGCGCTGATCGATACCGGCAGCCGCATGGACGAGGTTATCTTCGAAGAGTTCAAGGGCACCGGTAACTCGGAAATCGTGCTCGACCGCAAGGTCGCCGACAAGCGCATCTTCCCGTCGCTCGACGTCGGCAAGTCGGGCACCCGCAAGGAAGAATTGCTCGTCGAAAAGGACAAGCTCAGCAAAATGTGGGTGCTGCGCCGCATCCTCATGCAGATGGGCACGATCGATGCGATGGAATTCCTGCTCGACAAGATCAAGGATTCGAAGACCAACGAAGATTTCTTCGATTCGATGAACCAATAATTGCGCCGCGGCGGGGTGATCGTCGAACAGGCCTTGTTGCAGGTTCGGCCCGGGCAGGGGGCGGCGTTCGAGCGCGCCCTCGCCACCGCCCGCCCGCTGATCGCCGCCTCACCCGGATTTCTGGGCATGGAAGTACGCCGTGGATGCGAAGCGGTGGAAACCTACTTGCTGATCGTGCATTGGGACCGCATGGAAGACCATCGCGATGGTTTCCGCCGCTCCGAACGATATGAGCAGTGGCGGGCGCTGTTGCATCCCTTTTATGACCCGATGCCGGTCGTGTTTTATTTCGGAGATCCTGTGTGATTGACCTTTTGTTGACCGCCGCCACCACGGCCGCACAGGGCTTTGGTGGGCCCAGCGAAATCTGGGGCCACATCGTCAATGATTTTTCGAACATCACCGAACCCGCCGCGATGGCGGCGTTTTTGCAGGTGTTGCTGATCGACCTGGTGCTGGCAGGCGACAATGCGATCGTCGTCGGCGCGCTCGCCGCGGGTCTGCCGCCCGAACAGCGCCGCAAGGTGATCCTGATCGGCGTGCTCGCGGCGCTGGTGCTGCGCATCGCCTTTGCTTTGGTCGTCACCCAGCTCTTGCAGATCGTCGGGCTGATCTTCATCGGCGGGCTGCTGCTCGCCTGGGTGGCGTGGAAAATGTGGCGCGAGCTGCGCGATGGCGCGCATTCGGCCGGATCGCCCGAAATCGCCGGTGATGAACATTCGGGCCTGAAGCCCGCCAAGAGCTTTGCCGGTGCCGCTTGGGCGGTCGCCATCGCCGACGTCAGCATGAGCCTCGACAATGTGCTCGCTGTCGCCGGCGCGGCGCGCGATCATCCGGGGATCATGATCGTCGGCCTGATCGTCGCGGTGGCGCTGATGGGCCTCGCGGCGAACATCATCGCGAAATATATCGAGCGTTACCGCTGGATCGCTTACATCGGCCTCGCGGTCATCGTCTATGTCGCGGTCAAGATGATCTACGACGGCTGGGTTGATCCCTCCGTCGGGCTGGGGACGCTGCTGGGCTGAGTCGCACGATGAACCGAGTCTTTTTGGCCACATTTTGGGTCAAAATGGACTCGGTTTTCGGATTTGGGATTCTCTTTTCGATTCGATAGGTTCAGAATCCTTCTGCTGAGGGAGGTTGTTGCCATGGACCCACTGCAAATCGAGGTTGATCGCAACTATGACTGGTTTCAACGCAATCTGAAGGGATTGCTCGCAGACCATGATGGTGAGTTCGCCATTTTACGCGCGCAGAGGATTGAAGGCTTTTTTGTATCGCCCGGCGAAGCACTTCGATCCGCTCTTTCAAAATTCCCCGACCGAATTTTCTCGATTCAGCAAGTTGTCGATGAGCCGCTCGACCTGGGTTTTCTCTCACTTGCCATCGATTAACGGTCGTCATGACAATCGGCGTATTGTCACAGATATTGCCATATTGGCGGCAGAGAATCCTTCGGATCTCAATTTTGTCATAGGCAAGGCACTCATCGATACCGGCGCCACAAGTAGCGGGATCGGGCCATCGATTGTGTCGGAACTGGCTCTTCGAAGTTCTGGGAAGCGTCCGTTGGGCTCCGCCACCGATGAGCGCATGCTGCCCTACTACATCTTCCGCCTTGGATTTCTAGATTATCAAGGCTCCGATACCGGGTTGGGGTCTCCCTCGATTCCATACATCGTTGGCGAATGCGATGGATTTGGCTGGCCAATGGCTCGCAAATTTGATGTCATAGTTGGAATGGACATTCTCAGTCGATGTCGGCTGGTCGTTGATCGGGCGTATTGGTCGCTCGATTTTTGAACGCAGGTCTGCCGTTCCGTGAGCTGTTTTTCGCTTGGTTTCGGCGCAGATCTCCCCACTTAGAGGCAATGCCCCCACTTCATCTCACCAAGGTCGCGGTTGGCTGCGCGCATGTCGAGACCTTCGCGCGCCGGGTTGCGGCGCGCGCGAGCGATGGCGAGTTGCGGGTGCCGACGCGGATGCGGCCGAAGCGGATGGACGAGCTGGTCGGCGGTTATCTGCACTGGATCATCAAGCACCGCATCGTGGCGCGGCAGCAGATCCTGCGCTTCGACGATCGCAAGGATGGCCGGGTCGACATTGTCTGTTCGGCCGATCTGGAGATCCTGCCGCCGCTGTCGAAACGCGCGCATCAGGGATGGCGCTATCTGGCCGATGACGATGCGCCCAAGGGCATGGCCGACCATGATGGGGTCGCTGATCTGCCCCCGCACCTCTACCGCGAACTCGCGGCGCTGATGCTCATCTAGCGCGGCGGGGACATTAGCCCTGCGCGGCGAGCATCTCGCCCATTTTCTCCCAGACTTTGTTGATCGCCTTGAGCGGGCGGACCATCACCTTGAAATCGATGATTTTCCCGTCGTCATTCCAGTGGATGATGTCGACTCCGTTGATGTGGATGCCGTCGAGCGTGGTCGCGAACTCCAGCATCGCCTGGTCACCGTCGACAATCTCGCGCTCGTAGCGGAAATCGTCGCCGCCCAGCACATGGCTGGCGGCGTGAAGATAGGCGAACACCTTGTCGCGTCCGGCCTGCGGGGTGTGGACGACGGGCGAGTGGAACACCGCATCGTCGGCGAGCATGTCGCGCAGCGCCTGCGGATCGCCGCCGCCCTGCATATAGGCGTGCCAGGCCGCGACGCCGGTGTGGGCGAGACTTGGCGCGCTCATGCCAGATGCTCGGCGAAAAAGGCCTTGGTGCGGCTATCGGCCAGCTCGGCACCCGCGTCGTCGCGGCGGTTGCCGCTCGTGGCGGCGAAACCATGGTCGAGCCCTTCATAATCGTGGAGCGTGACCTTGGGGTGCGGATCGAGGCCTTCGTGCATCCTGGCCTGCGCTTCGGGCCCGACCAGATGGTCAGCCGTGGGGATGTGCAGCATCAAGGGGTGCGCGATCGCATGGCTTTCGTTCAGCATCTGATCGATCATCACGCCATAATAGCCGACCGACGCGTTCACGTCGGTGCGCGCCGCCGCCATATAGGCGAGTCGCCCGCCGAGGCAGAAGCCGACGCAGCCGACCTTGGTCGCCCCCTGGGCATGAAGCCAGCGGATCGCGGCCTCGATGTCCTTGACCCCGTCGTCGGCATCATATTGGCCGAAATAGCCAAAGGCTTCCTGCAGCTCGGCTTCGACATCGGGGTCGAGCTCGACCCCGGGGGCAAAGCGCCAGAACAGGTCAGGGGCGATCGCGAGATAGCCCTGTGCCGCCCATTCGTCGCATTTTTCACGGATTCCCGCATTGACCCCGAAAATCTCGGGAATGACGATGATCGCGCGCGACCCATCGGCATCGGGACGCGCGACATAGGCGGGGATCGCGCTGGTCGCGTCGAGCGCGGGGATGGTGATGTTGGTCGCAGACATGCGGGGCTCCTGACTCTTGCCAAACGGCATTGAAAGCGCAAAGCTAGCGGGGCTGCGGGCATGGCTCAAGCGGCTTACCGGCAATAGGGGGCGGAGACAGGCGATGAAGTTCAATATCGAGATCGATTGCACCCCCCAGGAAGCACGGCAACTGTTCGGCCTCCCCGACCTCGAACCGCTGCACGACATCTATCTCGACCGCGTCAAGGAATTGATGGCGAAGGGGATCACCCCCGACATGGTGCAGCAGATGGTCAAGACGTGGGTACCGATGGGCGAAAGCGGGCTGGGGCTGGTGCAGTCGCTGCTCGGCCAGTTCGGCGGCGGGCTGATGGGCGGGGCGGCGAAAGCGGCCGATAAGGGCGATGACGACAAGGCCGCCAAGGGGCGCAAAAGCTGAACCAAGACGGTGTAAGCGACACGATTTTTGCGCTGTCGAGCGGGATGCCGCCGGCGGCGATCGCGGTCGTGCGCGTGAGCGGGGCGCGGGCAGGGGAGGCGCTGTGCGCGCTGGCGGGACATCTGCCGGTGCCGCGGCGGGCGTCGCTTGCCGAACTCGCGGGCGCCACGGGCGAGCCGCTCGATCGCGCGCTGATCCTGTGGTTTCCGGGTCCTGCGACGGCGACGGGCGAGGATCTCGCCGAGTTGCACCTTCATGGTGGTCGCGCAGTGGTCGTGGCGGTCGAAGCGGCGCTGGCGGCGCTGCCGGGCCTCCGCCGCGCCGAAGCGGGGGAGTTTAGCCGGCGGGCGTTCCTGAACGGGCGGATCGATCTGGCCGAAGCAGAAGGTCTGGCCGATTTGCTGGCGGCGGAGACCGAGAGCCAGCGGGTGCAGGCGCTCGGTTTGGCCAGCGGGCATGTTTCGCGCGCCGTCGCGGCATGGCAGGAGCGGCTGCTGACCTTGATGGCGGGGGCCGAGGCCGAGCTGAATTTTGCCGATGAGGATGATGTCGAAGTTGGCGAAGGTGTCGCGCAGCGTTTGATTGCCGGGATGGCAACTTTGGCGCAGGAACTGGCGGAATGGTTGGCGCGGCCTGCGGCGGAGGTGATCGCGGAGGGGTTGGCGGTGGTGATCGCAGGACCACCGAATGCCGGAAAATCAACTTTAATCAATGCGTTAGTGCAAAGGGAACTGGCGATCGTGTCGCCGGTGGCGGGAACGACGCGCGACGTGATCGAGACGCCGCTGGCGCTGGACGGGATCGCGATGCGCTTTTCGGATACCGCGGGGCTGCGCGCCGAAAGTGGCGACGAAATCGAGATGATCGGGATCGACCGCGCGAAGGCGGCGGTTGCGGCAGCGGACATCCTGCTGTGGCTGGGCGCGCCCAAGGAGGTGCCCGATCATCCGCGCCCGATCCTGATCGCGGCGCAAGCCGACCGGTGGCGCGGCGATGCGGCGGCGGAAGCCGAAGCGGCGCGGTGCGACCTGATCCTGTCGGCCAAGACCGGCGAGGGGATGGAGCAGCTGCACCGAATGATCGTCGAGATGGCGCGGACCTTGTTGCCGCGCGAGGGCGAAGGCGCGCTCCGCCAACGGCAGCGCGCCGCGCTGGCCGAGGCCAGGCAATGGCTGGAGGTCGAGCCGGGATCGCGTGAGGCGTCGGACCTGATTCTGCTCGCCGAACGGCTGCGGCTGGCGAGCGGTGCGCTCGACCGGATCACCGGGCGCGCCGGGGTGGAGGATATGCTCGACACATTGTTCGGACGGTTCTGCATCGGGAAATGATGTTCCACGTGGAACGGCGCTCTTTTTGGCTAATCCAGTATATGCCCATTTTCTCAAACAAAGACACAAAGATGGCGCGTGCGCCAACTGGCCGACGCGCCATCTTTGCGTCGTTGTGTGGGATATGAAGATATCACCCTTTGCCCTAATTCGAAGCGTTGCGGCACGACATATTGTCTCACGCAAAGGCGCAAAGGCGCAAAGATGAGCGGGTTTGGTTCTTCGCACCTTTGCGCCTTTGCGTGAGATATTCTGGCGCTAAGCGCCGATGGATTTCATCGCTGCGTTACGCTATGCGCGGACACAATCATGCACAGCAGCACAAATTATGATGTCATCGTCGTCGGCGGTGGTCATGCCGGAACCGAGGCCGCCGCCGCCGCAGCGCGGCTGGGCGCGTGTGTCGCGCTCGTCAGTTTCGATCCGGCGCTGATCGGGACGATGTCGTGCAACCCGGCGATCGGTGGGCTCGGCAAGGGTCATCTGATGCGCGAGGTCGACGCGCTCGATGGATGGATGGCGCGCGCGGCGGATAGCGCGGCGATCCATTACCGGATGCTCAATGCGTCGAAGGGCGCGGCGGTGCAGGGGCCGCGGATCCAGGCTGACAGGACGCGCTACCGCGATGCGATCCAGCAGCTGCTTGCGGCTGAGGACGGCATCACGGTGATCGCTGGCGAAGCGGCGGCGCTCCGACTTTCCGAGGATGGTGCGGTCGTCAAAGGCCTGGACCTGGGCGATGGCACGCAGCTGATCGCGCCTTCGGTAGTGCTGGCGACAGGGACGTTTCTGGGTGGGCGGATGTTCCGCGGCGAAGAGCGCATGGTCGGTGGGCGCATCGGCGAAGATGGCGCCCATCGGCTCGCCGAGCAGTTGCGCGCGGCAAATCTGCCGATGGCGCGGCTCAAGACGGGGACGCCGCCGCGGCTCGACGGGCGGACGATCGATTGGGCGCGGCTCGATGAGCAAGCGTCGGACAGCGTGGATGGTGCCAGCTGGACCTGTTCCACGTGGAACAGTGCGCGGACGGTGCCGCAGATATTCTGCGCGATCACGCGTACCAATACCGCCTCACACGCGATTATCGCCGACAATCTGCATCGCTCGCCGCTGTTTACTGGGGCGATCGGCGCGGCGGGGCCGCGCTATTGCCCATCGATCGAGGACAAGATCCACCGCTTCGCCGATCGCGACGGGCATCAGGTGTTTCTCGAGCCTGAGGGGCTCGACACGCATCTGGTGTATCCGAACGGCATTTCGACCTCGCTGCCTGCCGATGTCCAGCTGGCGATGCTGCGGACGATGGAGGGGCTGGAGCGGGTCGAAATGGTCGTTCCTGGCTATGCGGTCGAATATGACCATATCGACCCACGCGCGCTCGACCGGACGTTGCAAGTTCGCGCGATGCCCGGGGTCTATTGCGCGGGGCAGATCAATGGCACGACGGGATATGAAGAAGCTGCGGCGCAGGGGCTGATCGCGGGGGCCAATGCCGCGCTCGCGGTGCAGGGGCGCGACCCGTTGATCCTCGACCGCAGCGAATCCTATATCGGCGTCATGGTCGACGATCTGGTGTTGCAGGGGGTCACCGAGCCGTACCGGATGCTGACCGCGCGCGCCGAATATCGGCTACGCCTGCGCGCCGACAATGCGGCGACGCGGCTGACGCCGAAAGGGATCGCGCTGGGGCTGGTGCGCCCGGCGACGGCGGAACTGTTCGACGCACGGATGGCTGAGAGGGCGAAAGCGGAAGCATTGCTCCCGGTGCCGGTGACCAGCACCGATTACGCCACAATCGGGATGAGCATCCCCGGTGACGGTGTCGTGCGGACGCGGATCGAGCTGCTGCGGTTTCCCGACGTGACGGTTGCGACTTTGGCGCGGCTGGCGCCCGAACTGGCTACCACTGATCCCGCGATCCTCGGCGAACTGGTCGAGGATGCGCATTACGCGCCCTATATTGCGCGGCAGGACGCCGAACTGCGCTCGCTGGCGGCGAACGAGGCGATCAGCCTGGATCCGGCGCTCGATTATGCCGCGATTGGTGGGCTGTCGCGCGAGATGGTCGAAAGGTTGGGCAAGGCGCGGCCCGAGACATTGGGGCAAGCGGCGCGGATCGACGGGGTGACCCCGGCGGCGTTGACCGCGATCATGGTGCACAGCCGTCGGCGCGCGGCTTGATTTTGTGACGGTTTTTTTGAATCTCACACAAAGACACAAAGACACAAAGGCACAAGACGGCGGTGTTGGCTTTCGATAGGGGTTCCAGAACCTTGCGAAGCGCAATCCGATGGATGTCTCGACTTCGCTCGACATGAGTGGGATACCGATGCCGTGCCGTTTCATGCACATCGGTATGAGGTCTGACGCGACATCTTCGCGCCTTTGCGTGAGGCTTTCAAAATCTAACGCAAAGGCGCAAAGGCGCGAAGAAGAATGGAACCGCGTTGCGGGAATGGTGAAAGAACGACGTGACGGGTACCCAATTATTGGATGATGAAAGCGCGGCGCGCGACTGGTTGACCCAGGCCTTTGCGCCGACCGGCGACCAATGGGCGCGGCTCGAGCGGTTTGCGGCGATGCTGGTCGCCGAGAACGATCGGCAGAATCTGATCGCCGCATCGACGATCCCGATTTTGTGGGTGCGGCATATCGCCGATAGCGCGCAATTGCTCGCGCTCGACGGCGACCGTGACGGGCTGTGGCTCGATCTGGGAAGTGGGCCGGGGCTGCCCGGACTGGTCGTCGCGCTGCTGAGCGAGCGGCCCATGATGCTGGTCGAATCGCGCAAACGTCGGTGCGATTTCCTGCGTGCCGTGGTCGCCGAGCTCGGGCTGACCCATGTCGAGGTCGTCGAAGCCCCGCTCGAGCGTGTCGTAACGCAGCCCGCGGCGACGATCAGCGCGCGCGCTTTCGCACCTTTGGACAAGCTCATCGACTTATCCGCGCGTTTTTCCACCGAAACGACGCACTGGTTGCTGCCAAAAGGACGAAACGCAGTTAAGGAACTGGCGTTGCTGCCGCAGCCGTGGCAGAATCTGTTTCACGTGGAACAAAGCCGTACCGACGCCGACAGCCAGATCCTGGTCGGCACCGGAAAAATCCCGGCAAAACAGCGAGGAAAAGCATGATCCGCATTGCCGTGGCGAACCAGAAGGGCGGGGTTGGCAAGACGACGACCGCGATCAACCTGGCGACCGCGCTCGCGGCGACGGGCTGGCGGACGCTGATCATCGACCTCGATCCGCAGGGCAATGCGTCGACGGGGCTGGGCATCAAGCAGGCGCAGCGCGAATTTTCGAGCTACGAGCTGCTGCGCGGCGACGCGCCGCTGGCCGATTGCGCGGTGCCGACCGCTGTACCGCGGCTCGACATCGTGCCGGCCACGGTCGACCTGTCGGGCGCCGAGATCGAGCTGATCGAATTTGCCGACCGGCTCCACCGGCTGGAACAGGCGCTGACCGGTGCCGAGGCGGGGCAGTGGGACATCTGCCTGATCGATTGCCCGCCGTCGCTGGGAATGCTGACGCTGAACGCGCTGATCGCTGCCGAATCGCTGATCGTGCCGCTGCAATGCGAATTTTTCGCGCTCGAAGGGTTGAGCCAGCTGCTCACCACGGTCGAGCGGGTGCGCGAGCGGTTCAACCAGAAATTGTCGATTCTGGGGGTCGCGCTCACAATGTTCGATCGGCGGAACCGGCTGACCGACCAGGTATCCGACGATGTTCGCGAAGTGCTCGGCCCGGTGGTGTTTCAGACGGTGATCCCGCGCAACGTCCGCCTGTCCGAAGCGCCGAGCCACGGTCTGCCGGCGCTGATCTACGATCATCGCTGCGCCGGTTCGGCCGCGTATATCGCGCTGGCGCGCGAGCTGATCGATCGCCTGCCAAACGTCCGTAAGGCCGCTTAAATGACTGAAAAAAAAGATGAAAATCAAGCTTCTTCGGCGCGCAAGCGGCCGTCGGGACTGGGGCGCGGGCTGAACGCGCTGTTCGGCGACGTCGCCGCCGAGGCGCCGGTGCTGGCGACCCCGGGTGCGGCGGCGAAGGCTGCACCGGCGGTATCGGGCGATGCGGTGCAGCATGTCGCGCTGGCGGCGATTCGCCCGCTGCCGGGTCAGCCGCGGCGCCATTTCGACGAGACGGCGATCGCCGAACTGGCCGATTCGATCGCGCTGCGCGGGTTGTTGCAACCGATCATCGTTCGCGGTGCGCTCGATGGCGACGGCTATCAACTGGTCGCGGGCGAGCGCCGCTGGCGCGCGGCGCAGCGCGCCGGGCTGCACCAGATTCCGGCGCTGGTGCGCGATCTGGACGATGCCGCGACCTATGAAATCGCGCTGGTCGAAAATATTCAGCGGCAGGATCTGAACGCGATCGAAGAAGCGGGCGCCTATCGCCGCCTGATCGACGAATTTGGCCATAATCAGGAAGCGCTGGCCAAGCTGGTCGGCAAATCGCGTAGCCATGTCGCCAATCTGATGCGCCTGCTCGACCTGCCCGAAGCCGTGCAGGCGCTGGTCGGCGACGGTTCGCTGGCGATGGGCCACGCGCGCGCGCTGATCGGTGCGACCGATGCCGAGGCGATTGCGCGGCGGGTGGTCAAGGAAGGCCTGTCGGTGCGCGCGGTCGAGGCGCTGGTGCGCGAGGACAAGGGCGGCGGGCGCAAGGCACCGCTGGAGTATAAAAGCATGGACGGCGTCGTGCGCGACCCCGACATCGTCGCGGTCGAGCGCCATCTGTCCGAATTGCTCGGGATCGGGGTGGCGATTCACTATGCCGGTGGAGGCAAGGGCGCGCTGACGCTGAAATTCGCATCGCTCGACCAGCTCGACATGATCTGTCAGCGGTTGAGCGGCGAGGGGATTTGAGGGGTTTCGGTTTGATATTGGATTCGCGCAGAGGTCAGAGAGAACACAGAGATTCCGAAATCATCTCTCTGCGTTCTCTGCATTCTCTGCGGCCTCTGCGCGAAATTCTCGTGTCAGCGAATCGACATGGCGTAACGCGCTTAATTTGTGCCAGTCCGGGCCGTTAAAGAAGGACAGACGGTCCCGGCGACCCTCTAAACATCAGGCTAAAGCCCTGATTTCTCTCGCTTACCATGGGTAAGGCGGGCCAATTCCTACTGCGCTGTTAACCAAGCTTGCTGGCAAAAGCTGAACGGTCGCCCGCTAAACAGGTCGGCGAATGGGGTGGGATATCCATTCGCGTTTCGACAATCTGTCTTCGAATTCAAGGGACCAAACATATGCGCAAATTTGGAATGAAGCGCGCCGTTCTCGGCGCCGCGATTGCTGCCCTCGCCATGAACGCCCCGGCGGCGCACGCGGCTTCGGCCACGGCTACGGCCACCGCCAAGATCCTGCGTCAAATCACGCTGACCAACACCAGCGCGCTGCAATATGCGACGATCATCAGCGGTGCCACGGCTTCGACCGTCGAAGTCAGCACGGCGGGTGCCCGCACCTGTAACGCCGGTCTGACCTGCACGGGTACCACGACGGCGGCGAACTTCGACGTTCAGGGTACCAACGGCGCGGTTGTGCTCGTTGGCGGCGATTCGAGCGTCACGCTCAACGGTTCGCTGGGCGGCACGATGACGTCGTCGCTGACCTATTCGGCGCCGAACATCACGCTGACCGGTACGGGCGGCAGCTTCCAGGTCGGCGGCACGCTGAGCGTTGGCGCCAACCAGACCGCGGGTGACTATACCGGGACGTTCAACGTCACCGCCAACTACCAGTAAGGGTGGGGGACATGGCGGGCCGCGGCCCGTCAGCCAATCAGGGGTCGCCGGGCGCAGGTCTGGCGGCCCCTTTTTCCTGCGCGGCGCGCAAGCGCGCGCGAGGGGGTAGGCATGGTTAGCGAAATATCAACCATGTTGGCGCAGGCAGGATGCGACCAGCGGAGAGGTGTGGGCCTTTCCGGACAAACGATTGTGGGGATCGTATCCATGTTGCGCTTTTTCAAAGGCTTCGGCCTGTTCTCTGTCTTTTTGATCGGCGCCGTTGCAGCGCCGGTCCAGGCGGCGGGCGATCTGCTCGTCGCGCCGACGCGCGTCGTGCTCGACGGTTCGCGCGGGACCGAGGTGGTGCTGAACAATATCGGTTCCGAACCGGCGACCTATCGCATCAGCCTCGAGATCAAGCGGATGACCGCCGCGGGCGGGCTCGACGAAATCGCCGAGGCCGATGTGACGCCTGCCGAGCGGCGCGCGCTCGACATGATCGCGTTCAGCCCGCGCCGCGTCACCCTGCCGCCCAACCAGCCCCAAGTGATCCGCGTCGGCGTGCGCATTCCCGAAGGCACGCCGCCGGGCGAATATCGCGCCCACATGCTGTTCCGCGCGGTACCCGATGCGGCGCCTGCGGTGACCGCCGATCCGTCGAAGCCCGCGGGCAACGGCGTCTCGATCGCGCTTATTCCGATCTATGGCATTACCATCCCGGTGATCGTCCGGGTCGGTGATCTGGGTGCCGAGGCGGTGATCGGCGACGCGTGGGTCGGCAATACGCCCGATGGCCCGGCGTTCAATTTCGGGCTGACGCGGACGGGCAACCGATCGGTCTATGGCGACATCGAGGTGACGCGGCCGGGAGTGAGCGAACCATTGCTGGTGGCGCGCGGCATCGCCGTCTATCCCGAGGTTGGCGAACGCGAGGTGTCGCTGCGCGTCCCGCCCGAACTCGCCGCCAAGCTGAAAGGGCCGGTGCGCATCCGCTATACCGAGGATCGCGACATCGGCGGCGGCACGATCGACGAGGCCGACCGGGTGGTGAAGTGACCGCGTAGGAGCGGGGCGAAAGCCAAGGCCGTGATCCGCGCGGCGCTGACCCGATGGAAACCGGCAATTATGGCCGGATTGGCGCTGGTGGGACTGGTTGCCACCACCCCCGAGGCCGTTGACAAAGCGCCGGTTTCGCTGGCCGCCGACAGCTGGGCGCCGAACGAGGACGACAGCTGGCTGTTCGACATGCGGTCGGGCCAATATCGGCTGGGCGACGGGGTGCGCGGGTTTCAGACCCCGCAGGGGGTGTGCGTCGACCTGGCCGATGTGGTGCTTGCGCTCGACCTTGCGATCCGCGTCGACAAGAAGTTGCGCCGCGCAACCGGCTGGGTGTTCGACGAACGCCGCAGCCTGACGATCGACCGCGAGGCGGGCGAAGTGCGCGCGGGCAGCCAGAGTTTCCGGCTGTCGCCGACGATGATCCGCGACACCCCGGCGGGCTGGTGCGTCGATCTGGACAGTTTGAACGCCTGGCTGGGGGTTCCGATCGTTGCCGACCTGTCGAACGCGGTGCTGCGCATCGACAGCAAGGACAAATTGCCGTTCCAGCTCGCCGCCGAACGGCGCGCGCGCGCCGCGGGACTGAGGCCGCAAGCGAAATTCGACCTCGCGAGCTTACCGCAGGCGTCGCGGCCCTATCAGGCTTGGGCGACGCCGTCGGTCGATGTCGTCGCGTCGGCGGGTTTTGTCTCCGACAAGCGCGGCGGATCCTATGTCCAGGGGCGGTACGAGATTTTTGCGGCGGGCGAGGTGCTGAAACAGAGTTTCGATGCGCGCCTGTCGTCGGACAATGAGGGGCTACCCGACAGCCTGCGGATGCGGCTGTATCGCACCGATCCCGAAGGCCGTCTGCTCGGGCCGCTCAAGGCGACGCATTATGCGGCGGGCGATGTCAGCTTGTTGTCGACCGGAATCGTCGCATCTTCGGCGCCGGGGCGCGGCGCGGTGATCACCAATCGCCCGGTCGAACGCCCCGACAGCTTCGACAAGACAGACTTCCGCGGCGACCTGCCCGCCGGGTGGGACGCCGAACTCTATCGCAACGGCCAATTGTTGGCGTTCACCAGCCCCAACGGCGATGGTCGGTACGAATTTCTCGACGTGCCGCTGCAATATGGATCGAACCGTTTCGAGATTGTCCTCTACGGCCCGCAGGGACAAATCCGCCGCGAAATCAAGCAGGTGCAGGTGGGGATGGATTCGATCCCGCCGCAGCAGACCTGGTATTGGGCGGGCTTCGCACAGGAAAATGCCGACCTGATCGAATTTGGCGGGCGCGGTCGCGGGCCGTTCCGGCGCGGCTGGCGCGGGACGCTGGGTATCGAGCGCGGGCTCGATGCGCGCACGTCGGTCGCGGCTTATGCGCACAGCCTGATGATCGAGGACGTCCGGCGCAACTATGCCGAGGTGGCGCTGCGACGCTCGCTCGGGCCGACGCTGCTCGAGATTGGCGGCAGCTACGCCGACGCTCCGAAGGGGTTTGGCGGCGGCGGCGCGGTGCGCGCGAGCTGGCTCGCGGCGTTCGGCGAAACCTATGTCCGCGCCGATGCGATGCGCGGCTGGAACGGTTTTGTGTCCGACCGCTTTCTGAGCAATATCAAAGGCCTATACTCGATCTCGGTCGACCAGTCGGTCAAGTTGGGGCGGACGGTTTTGCCGCTGCATTTCGACGTCCGCCAGGTCGACCGACGCTCAGGAATTAGCAGTCTGGAAGCCAGCGCGCGGGCATCGGCGAGTTTCCGCGCGCTGACCTTTACCGGCCAGCTCGACTGGAGCCGGACCAAGGTGCCGGTCGGTCCCGATCCGCCCGACAATCTGACCGCCACCCTGCTTGCCAACGCCCGAATCGGGCGGGTTCGCGTCCGCGGCGAGGCGCGCTTTGCGCTGTCGGGCGACAGCAGCGACACGCGCGTCGCGCTGGTCGGCGAATGGGCCGGAAAGGGCGACGCCGAATGGCGCGCCGAACTCGGCTATGACCGCGGGCTCGAACGCGCGCGCGTCGGTGCGGGATATACGCGGCGTTTCAACCGCTTACAGCTGAGCGGCTTTGGCGAAGTGGCGAGCGACGGGTCGGTGGCGGCGTCGCTGTCGCTGGCGTTCAGTATCGGACCCAAGCCGAGCGGCGGCTGGCGGATGTCGAGCGAAAAGCTGGCGAGCCGCGGGCAGGTGATCGCCGACGTGTGGATGGACGACAATGGCGACGGCATCCGCCAACCGGGCGAAGCCGCATTGGCGGGGGTGCCACTGACCGCGGGGCATGGCTATGCCGACGCGGCAACCGATGCGCAGGGGCAGGCGACGATCGACGGTCTGGAAGCGTTCCGCCCGGTGCTGATCGGCATCGATGCTGGCAGCCTGCCTGACCCCTATGTCCAGCCCGCGCTGCCCGGCGTCGTCGTATCGCCGCGCCCCGGCGTTGCGACGCGCGTCGCGTTGCCGATGGCGGTGGCGGGCGAGATCGAGGGCGTCGTACGGCGCGACGGCGGCAACCCGATCGAAGGACTGAGCCTCGAGCTGGTCGACGCCGAAGGGCGGGTGCGGGCGACGACACTGACCGAATTCGACGGCTATTTCCTGTTCGAAAGCGTCGCTTACGGGCGCTACACGGTGCGGCTGGGCAAAGCGTCGGCCGCGGCGCTGCGGCTTGACGGCGGTTTTGCGGTCGCTGCGGTCCCGGGCAAGGCGACACCGCGCGTGCGATTGGGGACGTTGGCGCTGAAGCCGCTGCCGGGCGCTGTGGCGGTGCAGGATGCGGCGGTGACAGGCGAAGGAAATGGCGCGCGCGCGCCGCCGGATGTGGGGGATGGCGGATTGTAGGGGAGCGATGGTCTGCGTTGGGGTTGGGAAGTGGACGGTGTCGATCCTCCCCGGAACGGGGAGGGGGACCAGCGAAGCTGGTGGAGGGGCACCATCGGTTTGCCTTGCCGCTACGACAGTGCACCGCCGATCGGCCGCCGTTGAAGGAGTGCTTTTTCCGGCGCCACGTAAACTGCCTGTGCCCCTCCCCCACCCTTCGGGTGGTCCCCCTCCCCCCGTGGGGGAGGATCCCTTGGGTCCGCAACCGGTAGCTAGCCGCCATTCGCGTCACCTCAACTCAACAACGGCTCCAACGCATCCCACTCACGGTCGACGGCGCGGCGGCCGGCGTCGATCGCGGCGCGGATTTTCGCGGGGTCGAATTCGAGCGTATCGGCGACCTCTTCTTCGGGTTCGATGATACGGATCGGCGCGAAGCGGTAGCGGGAGATTTGGACGTCGAGCGGGCGAAGAATGCGGGCGGCCTGCGCGCCGCCGATGCCTTCGCTTTGCAACGCGCGCAGTTGGGCTTCGCGCGCGGCGATCAGGTCGTTGATCAATGCGGCATTGGCCACGTCGTTCGCCGATACTTCGGACTGGAGAATGTCGACGGCGCGCAGGCCGATCTTGATCAAATTGGGGAAGGTGCGCACCGGGCCGGGGCGCGGGGCGGGTGAGGCGCGCACCGCGATCACGCCGCGCGGGTTCATGTCGAGCGCGGCGCTGAGCGGGGTCACATCGCGCACGCCGCCATCGACCCATTGTTCCTCGGTCCCGTCGCTCGCACGCGTCTTCAAGGGATCGAAAAACAGCGGCATGGCGCAGCTGGCATAAACCCAATTGTGGATGCCGGGGACGGTCTCGTCGATGCTGCGATAGGTGCCGGTGCCAAGATTGACGACGCCGAGCAGCAATTTGCGTCCGCTCGCGCGCAACTTGGCATCGTCGGCGAAATTTTTGAGCAGGCGCCTGAGCGGCGCGGTGTCATAGATCGCATCCTCGCCGAGCAATCCGCCGACGACGCCCAGCGGACGCGATTTGTAGATCGAACCGTTGCCGCGGATCGCGAGCCAGGCGTCGAGCAACCCCGGAACATCGTCCTGCGCGACGCCCAGCGCCTGGATCGCGCCCGTCGACACCCCGGCGACGATATCGAGCCGAACCCCGCGATTGACGACGAGCTCGTGGACGACGCCGACCTGGAACGCCCCCTTGGCGCCCCCGCCGCTCAAAACGATTGCCAGTCCGCCTGCCATATCTTGCGCCTCCTTGGCGCGGCCAGTTTATCGCAAGACGCGCGCGGCCCCGAGCTGCGTGAGTTCGTTTCGGAGGGAATCGCGATCCCAAATTAACCGGTCCTTAGCCATGTTTGGTCACAGCGGGACGCAGCCCCTTGGCCTGCGACGAGGCGTGGGGAATTCGGGCGGCTGCCAATGGACGGGGTGACAGCGTAATGCAGCAGACCGCGACGACGGCCAAAGTTTTTGGATCCCTTGGGCCTGCCGCACTCGCGGCGATGCTGTGGCTGGCGCTTGTCGCGTTCAATCTGGTTGCGCAGCACGACGCCATTGCCGCCATGCGTTTTCCCGACGCGGACGATGAGATGCGGCTCGCGCAGGTCCGCGATTTGATCGCCGGGCAGCCTTGGTTCGACATCATGCAATATCGCGTCGATCCGCAGGGCGGCGGCGGCCTGATGCACTGGTCGCGCTTTATCGATGCGCCGCTTGCCGGGCTGATTCTGCTATTGCAGCCATTGCTTGGCGACGCCGCCGGTGAGCGTTGGGCGGTCGCGCTCTATCCCCAATTGCTGATCCTGCCGCTGTTCCTGCTGTTCGGACGGATTCTCTCGGCGCTCGGCGATCGCTTGCTGGTTGCCTCCGGGCTGTTGATTGCATTCACCAGCGCCACCTTTCTCCAATATTTCGTACCGATGCGGATCGACCATCATGGTTGGCAACTGCTGCTATCGGTCGCGATGGTGTCGATCGCGCTGCGACCGGCCAGTCTGGCGAATGGATTGGTCGCGGCGGCCGTCATCACCATTCATGTCGAGATTTCGCTGGAAGGCTTGCCCTATCTGGCAATTTTTGGCGGGCTGTTCGCTGTCGACTGGCTTCGCGATCCGCAGACGGGTCGCCGCCTGTTGGGCTTTGTGCTGGGCTTGCTGGGTTTTCCGGCGATCTGGTTGCTCGCGATGCGCGGGGCGGTATCGACTTTCACCGTCTATTGTGACGCCTTTTCTTTACCCTATGGAGCTGCCGTCGCCGCATGTGGGCTGGTGCTTGCCGCGTGGCTACTAGGACCGAACGGATTGTCGCGGTCGCGTTTGCGCCGTTTCCTTGCGCTCGTGATCGCTGCCATTGCTGGCGGGCTGGCCTTTGTCCTGTCGGGGCCACAATGTCTGGGCGGTCCTTTTGGGGCGCTCGATCCACTGGTGCGCCATCACTGGTACGAATGGGTGTCCGAGGGGCGGCCCATCTGGTCGCACGCGAACACCTATGGTGTCGTCTATTTCGTGCCGACGCTGGTTGGATTGGCAGCACTGGCATTTGCGTGGCGACAGAGCCGGAACGGGCCATTCGCCGAGAATTGGACCCGACTGGCGGCGATCGCCATCGGCAGCGCGGCGATGTCGGCATTCGTCACCCGCATGGGAGCGACGACGCACGCATTTTTGCTCCCCGGTTTTGCTGCGATGGCACTCGCGCTGTGGCGTTGGAGTCGGGGCCGGTCGTCGTCGCTGGGCCGCGTCGGGTCGGCACTGCTGGTGCTTGCGGCGCTGCCCGCGGTCTTCGCGGCGATCGGTGTTCAGCTGGCGCGACCGCTGATCGGCCAGTCGCCGCCGACGAGAAGCGAGGCGAGTGACTGTCCTAGCGCGGTCGGCGCCGCAGCATTGGCCAGGGAACCACTGGCGCATCTCTTTGCCCCGATCGACATTGGCCCAGCGCTGCTTGTGCGAACCCCGCACAGTGTTGTGGCCACCGGTCATCATCGCAACGAAATGGCAATGCGGCGCGTCATATCGGCCTTTTTGGCCGAGCCCGCCGAAGCTGAAGCGATCGTTCGTGCCGAAAGCGCGCAATATCTAGTTATATGTCGCGGTTTTACGAAATGGAGCGCTTCGCTGCCAAGGCGCCCGGCGGATTGGCGGCAAAGCTTGCTAGTCGTGAGCCTGTGGAATGGTTGCGGCGCGACCCCCGCCTCTCATCGGGTTCGTTCGAAGTCTATCGCATACTGCCTGCACCTGGCCGCTCGGCGACGATCGAGGGAACAGGAAGTAGTCGTTTCTTATCGCCTGATTAACCATTTTTTAGCGCGTGGTGCGCCAGTTAGAGCCCAATCTGTCTGTGGGGGAATATTCAGTGACCGACGCCCGTATTTCGAAAAGCCGTCCGACCAGCGCCGACGTCGCCATCATTGGCGCAGGGCCGGCCGGGTTGACCGCGGCCTATCAGCTGACCCAACAGGGTTACAAGGTGACGGTGATCGAGAAGGATCCGGTCTATGTCGGCGGGATCAGCCGGACGGTCGAGCATGAAGGCTTTCGGTTCGACATCGGCGGGCACCGCTTTTTTTCCAAAAGCCAGGAAGTCGTTGACCTGTGGAACGAGATTCTGCCCGACGATTTCATTCAGCGGCCGCGGATGAGCCGCATCTATTATGAAGGCAAATTCTATTCTTATCCCTTGCGCGCGTTCGAGGCGCTGTGGAATCTGGGCGTCGTGCGATCAACCTTGTGCATGATCAGCTATGCGCAGGCCAAGCTGCTGCCGAACAAGAATGTCCGCAGTTTCGAGGATTGGACGATCAACCAGTTCGGCCGGAAGCTCTATTCGATCTTTTTCAAGACCTATACCGAGAAGGTGTGGGGCATGCCGTGCGACGAGATGTCGGCCGACTGGGCGGCGCAGCGGATCAAGGGTCTGTCGCTTGGCGCTGCGGTGCTCGACGGGCTGAAGCGCAGCCTGGGGCTCAACAAGCGCCCGAATGACGGCATGGCGACCAAGACCTTGCTCGAAACCTTTCGTTATCCGCGGCTTGGCCCTGGTATGATGTGGGACGCGGCGCGTGACAAGGTGGTCGCGGGCGGCAACCATGTGCTGATGGCGCACAGCTTCAAGCAGCTGACGCAGGATCAGGTGAGCGGACGCTGGCGGTTGACCGCCAATGGTCCCGATGGCGATGTCGTGATCGACGCGGCGCATGTCATCAGCTCGGCGCCGATGCGCGAGCTGGCGGCGCGTATCCATCCGTTGCCCGCCTGCGCGCTGAGTGCGGCGCCGTCGCTCAAATATCGCGATTTTCTGACCGTCGCGCTCAAGATCCGCTCGGAAGACCTGTTCCCCGACAACTGGATCTATATCCACGACAGCAAGGTGCAGGTCGGCCGCGTTCAGAATTTCCGCAGCTGGTCGCCCGAAATGGTGCCCGATCCGGCGATCGCGTGCGTCGGCCTCGAATATTTCTGTTTCGAGGGCGACGGGCTGTGGGCGTCGAGCGACGCGGATTTGATCGCGCTGGCGACGAAGGAAATGGCGATCCTCGGCCTGTGCGATCCGAAGGATGTCGTTGGCGGCGCCGTGGTGCGGCAGGAAAAGGCCTATCCGGTCTATGACGATGATTATGCCGCGCATGTCGAAACGATGCGCAGCGAGCTGGAAGCGCGCTATCCCACGCTGCACATGGTCGGGCGCAACGGGATGCACCGCTATAACAACCAGGATCATGCGATGATGACCGCGATGCTGACGGTGCGCAACATCGTCGCGGGCGAGCGCGTTTATGACATCTGGGGCGTCAACGAGGACGCCGAATATCACGAAAGCGGCACCGAGGGCGAACAGGCAGCGCTGGCGTCGGTCCGCGACGTGCCCGCGCGCGTGACGAAGGCTGCCTGACGTCTTGGCCGGAGGGGTCCTTGCCATGCAACCCGCGCTGAAACTGATTGCCGCCGTTCGCCGCGGCGAGATCCGCTGGCTGAACTATCTGCTCGCCAGCGTGCTCGCGCTGGGCAGCGATGCCGGATTGTTCCTGCTGTTGCTCGATGCCGGATTGTCGCCGATGGCGGCGTCGGCGGTGGGTTACTGCGCCGGGATATTGGTCCACTGGCTGGTGTCGAGCCGCCTGGTGTTTGCCGACGGCGCCGCGGCGCGCGGCACCGGTGAGCGGCACCGCCAGAAAATGCTGTTCGTCGGTTCGGCGCTGATCGGTCTTGCCGTCACGACGGCGATCGTCGGCACCGGCAGCGCGTTCGGGCTCGACCCGCGCCTTGCCAAGCTGGCGGCGATCGTCATCAGTTTCCAGACCACCTATCTGCTGCGCCGCCATATCGTCTTTCGGACTGCGGTGGCGTGATGGATGCCGCGTCGCCTGGCGCAAGCGGCGCATTGGCGACCGCCGCGCCGTCGGCGGATAGGGCGGCCAAGTTCGCGCATTGGCTGACCCCGGTGCGGATCGCGCTGATCCTGTGGACCGCAATGAGTCTGATCGCGATCGCGGTGCAATGGCAGGCCATCGCCGCGCTCGACCTGTCCGACACCGACGACGCGATGCGCATGGTGCAGGTTCGCGATCTGTTGGCGGGACAAAGCTGGTGGGATCTGACGCAATATCGCGTCAATCCGGCCGGCGGCGGGGTGCTGATGCACTGGTCGCGGATTGTCGATGTTCCGCTCGCGCTTGGTATCCTGATTCTCGAACCGCTCCTTGGGCAGGCGATGGCCGAACGCGTCGTGATGACGTTGTGGCCACCGATGCTGGGGGCGGCGTTGTGCGCCGCCTGCGCGCTCGGCTATCGCAATCTGTCCGACTGGCGGATCGCTTATGCCGCGCCGCTGTTCCTGATCATGGCGGGTTTCATCGTGGTCCAGTTTCGCCCGCTGCGCGTCGACCATCATGGCTGGCAGATCTTGCTGGCGATGCTGATCATGGGGCAGGCGCTGCGACCGGCCAATTGGCGTGCCGGTTTGTGGGGCGGGGTGTTCGCGGCGGCGTTGCTGGCGGTATCGATCGAAGGATTGCCGATCGTGGCGCTGTTTGCAGGGCTTGCCGCGCTGCGCTGGGCGTTGCACGGCCGAATCGCCGATCGCGACCGTCTGTGCGGCTTTATGGGCGCGCTGGCTGGCGGTGCCATCCTGATCCAGTTCGCCACGCGCGGCCCGGTGGGATTGACCGGAACCTGGTGCGATTCGCTGTCGGCGCCCTATATGGCGGCGTTTGTCGCAGCGGCAGCGCTAAGCTTTGCCGCGGCGCGGGCAAACCCGGGAACTATCTGGGTGCGCCTTGGTCTGCTGGGTGCCGCCGGACTGGCCGCGGCGGGGGCGCTGGTGTGGACAGAGCCTTTGTGTGCGAAAGGGCCGTTTGCGACGCTCGACCCGATCGTGGTCGAATATTGGTACAAAAATGTGCTGGAAGGGCAGCCGCTTTGGGCATCGGCGGCGCAGGATGCGGTCCATGTGCTCGTCCCGTCGCTGATAGGCCTGGCCGGATCGCTGCTGGCGTGGCGCGCGGCTGGCGAAGCCGCTGATCGGCGCAACTGGGCGACGGTGATCGCTGCACTGCTCGGCGCGGCAGTCTTGTCCTTGCTGGTGTTGCGGAGCGTCGCGACGGCGCATCTGTTTGCGATACCGGGCTGTGCCTGGCTGGGCTTGCGGCTGTGGACGCGGGCTCGGGCGATTTCGTCGATCATTCCGCGGGTTCTGGGTTCGGTTGCGGCCGCGCTGACCTTGCCCCTGATCGGCAGCACCGCGGCGCTCATCGTGCTCACCGCGCTCGTCCCGTCACTGAAGGCCAAGGATGCCGCTGCGGCCGAGCAGATCGCGGCGGCAAATCGCTATCACACGACCTGCCTTGATCCTGCGGCGATTGCGGCGCTCGATCGCCAGCCGACGACGACGATCCTGACCCCGATCGATCTTGGCGCGCCGGTGATGTTCTGGACGCGCCATAGCCTGGTCGCGACGCCGCATCACCGCAACAAGGAGGCGATGGCGGATAGCATCCGCGTGTTCGCCGGCGACCCGGCGCAGGCCGAGGCGCTGGTCCGCCAACAGGGCGCGACGCTGATCGTGTTTTGCCGGACCGCCAATGATTTCACCAAATATCGTCATGCGCGCAAGGATGCGCTGGCGGCGCAACTTTATGCCGGGAAACCGCCGAAATGGCTGGAGGCGGTGCCGATAGCATCGCGCGCCGGGCTGTCGGTGTGGCGCGTCAAGCCGGTGACCAGCTGACGCCGCGACGTCAGGTGGGGCGGAAGACGAGCGCGGCGCCGTTCATGCAATAGCGTTTGCCCGTAGGTTTCGGCCCATCGTTAAAGACGTGGCCGAGATGACCGCCGCAGCGTTTGCAATGCACTTCGGTGCGCGGATAGCCGAGGTCATAGTCGGTCGATGTGGCGATGCCGCCCCTGAGCGGCGCCCAGAAGCTCGGCCAGCCGGTGCCGCTGTCGAACTTGGTCTTGCTCGAATAGAGCGGCAGTGCGCAGCCCGCGCACAAAAAGGTGCCGACGCGCTTTTCCTTGTCGAGCGGGCTGGTGAACGGTCGCTCGGTCGCCGCTTCGCGCAGCACGCGATATTGCAGCGGCGACAGGCGCTTTTTCCATTCGGCATCGGAGAGCCGCCAGCCAGCGGCGGCCTGCGGACGCGACGATTTGGCGAACAGCAACGGGGCGGCGATCACCCCGCCGCCAAGGGCGAGGCCAGCGAGCAGATAACGGCGGTCGATCATGGCGGACTCCTGACCCGATTGCCGGGCCTTGACGTCAGATACGTGGTCTTGTGGCGCCAGGTTTCAAGCCGCGTCAATATTTCTCCAGCTCGACCTGCATATGGCGATAGCCGTGGACGAAGCTGGCGTGTACGCGCTCGGGCTCGGCGAGCACATTGACGCGCAGGCGGCGCTTCTGCATTTCCGAAATCAGCGTCGTCAGCTGCAATTCGGCGACGCGCGCGCCGACGCAGCGATGGATGCCATAACCGAAGGCGAGGTGGCGGCGCGCGTTCTCGCGGTCGACGATGATCCGGTCGCCGTCGGGAAAGACGCTTTCGTCGCGGTTGGCCGACGCATACCAGAGCGCGATCTTGTCGCGCTTCTTGATCTGGTGCCCGAACAGCTCGGTATCCTCCATCGCGGTGCGGCGCATGTGGGCGAGCGGGGTCTGCCAGCGGATGATTTCGTGCATCGCGTTGACCGCGAGTTCGGGATCATGGTTCGCCTCCAGCTTGGCGCGTTCTTCGGGGAAGCAATGCAGGCCATAGGCATAGGCCGACATCGAATTGCGCGTCGTGTCGTTGCCGCCGACGATGAGCAGGATGAGATTGCCCATGAATTCATGCTCGCTCATATGCTTCATCGCGTCGGATTGCAGCATGATCGAGATGAGGTCGTGTTCGCCGGGGTTCAGCGCCTTGCGGTCCCACAATTCCTTGAACGCGGCGCCCATTTCAAACGCCTTGGCGGTGCGCGCCTGACGCTGTTCGGTGGTGTCGAACGATTCGATATCGCCCAGCGCATCGGACCAGGCGGTCAGCCGGTGGCGTTCCTCCCACGGAAAATCGAACAGGATGGCGAGCATGTCGGTCGTGAGTTCGATCGACAGTTTTTCGACCCAGTCGAAGGGCTCGCCGATCGGCAGCGTATCGATCAGCGCTGCGGTGCGTGCGACGGTGTCGGCGCGCATCCGCTCGATTTCGGACGGTCCGAACGCGGGAGCGACGGTGCGGCGCTGCGCGGTGTGCTGCGGCGGATCCATCGCGATGAACATCGGCAGCGGGATTTCGCCCTCTTTCAGATGTTCGACGCCGTCACCCGCGACGGTGATTCCGCCATATTCCCACGACGAGGAGAAAATCTTCGGCAGCGCCTCGATATGCTGGATCGGTTTGTAGGTGGTCACCGACCAATAGGGGCCGAATTTCGAATCCTCGCAGCGATAAATCGGCGATTCGGCGCGCAGCTGGCGCATGGGTTCCTGCCAGCGATCCTCGCTCCACAGTTCGGCGCGGCTGACGTCGAGCGGGTTGGCGATTTCGGGGGCGGTGCGAATCTGGGTGGCCATGGGGCAGCTCCTCTGAAGGGCCGTCTGGCGCGGCCTGATCAGTTGCAGAATGCCACTATTTACAGCTTTGTCAATGAGGGGCTCGGCGTTCAGCGCCGCGGGTGCCTGCCACCTCTTTTTTCGTCATCCCGGCGAAGGCCGGGATCTCACCCTATCGTATCGCCGCAGCGGCGAGATCCCGGCTTTCGCCGGGATGACGATGTTATGAATGGTGATTGCCGATCGTCGCGGCGGTGCTGGCGGCAAGTGCTGCCGCGCTTCGTTTCTTCCGCCAGAATGTCCAGCTGCTGCCGCCGCTGAGCACCCCGGCGCGGAAGAGGCGGACCGAGATATAGATGACGAGTGCGACCCAGATCGTCTGCCAGCCGAGCGCGAGCAGGTGGACCGCCTTGCTGTCGTCGGTTGCGGCGCGCGCCGCCATCGCGAGCGGCGACGAGAAGGGGAAAATTTGTGCGATCGTCGACAGACTGCTGCCCGGCGCGCTGGCCGCGGCGGTCGACAGGCTGAACATGCCGACCTGAAAAATCGTGATCGGCAGGCTGAGCATCTGGATTTCGCGCACCGTCGCCGCTTGCGCCCCGACACCGAGGAAGACCGCGCCGAGGAGCAGGAAGGACAGGATGAAATAGACAAAGCCCATGCCGAGAAAGAAGGGCCAGTCGGTCGCGGGCGCGGCGGTGAGCGCGGCGGTCGCCTTGCTGGCGCTTTGCACCGATGCCAGCGCCGCCGGATCGATCTGCAGCGCGGCGATCAGTCCGCCGGCGAGCGCCATCACCAGCCAGAAGGCGATGAACAGCACCGCAACCCCCAGAAAACCGAGCAGCTTGCCGAGGAAAACGCTTTCGAGCGGTACGGCGGCGGCAAGGATTTCGATCACCTTGTTGCCCTTTTCCTCGGCGAGCGAGCTGACGGTCTGGCCCGCGAGCAGCAAAGTGAGCAGGAAGATGATGAAGACCGCACCAAAGCCCAAAGATTGCTGGAGCGCGATGCTGGTGCCGCCGCTCGCCAGCGCTTCGAATTTCGGGGTCACCGCAGGCATCGGCCCAGCGGCCTTGGCGCGCCGGACATCGTCGGCGAGCAGGGCAAGATAGTG
Source organism: Pseudomonadota bacterium (assembly GCA_023422695.1). Classification (GTDB taxonomy): domain Bacteria; phylum Pseudomonadota; class Alphaproteobacteria; order Sphingomonadales; family Sphingomonadaceae; genus Sphingopyxis. The sequence goes on along the minus strand of JAFAGN010000088.1, from coordinate 2,532 downwards.
ACCGGCATTGCTGTCGGCTTCGCGCTCGACGATGCGCGGGGTCGCGAGCGGGCCGCTCAGCACGGCATAGGTGTCGCTGCCCTTTTCGCGCGCGATCGCGATCGGATCGGCGTTAGCCGGGCTGGCGATGCGAAGCTCGAGCACCGGCACGCGGCGCGCGACGCTGGCGCGCAAACGGGCGTCCGCAGCGCGCAGCGCCTCGACGTCGGCGGCGTCGACGACCGCCACGATGCGTCCCGCGCCGCGGGCGCTGTCGGCGAGCTGCGAGGCGCCCATACCCCCGGCCAGCCCCATGCCGACCATGAACAGCGGGGCAAGCAGGAACAGCAGGAAGGTCGGGGTGGCGACGATCGCCAGAAAATCGCGGCGCGCGATGACGAACATGTTTTTGACGAACGGGGTCATGCCAGCGCCTCCTCGACTGCGTCGGTTCCGGCGTCGGCGTCGAAGCTGGCATCGACCTGGCGGACGATATGGACGAACGCGTCGTGGAGCGCGGGGCGTGTGATCGACAGTCCGGCGACGCCAAGGCCGCTGCCCGTAATCCGCGCCAGCAAAGGTTCGACGTCGGCATCCTCGATCGGGAAAAACCAGCTGTCGCCGCGCGGCTGCGCGCCCGTCGGCAGGAGCGCGGCGATCGATTCCGGGTCGGCGTCGGCGCGCGGGGTGTAGCGCACCTGCATCGGCAGCAGGCTGCGCGCGTCGTCGACCGTCCCTTCGAACCGGCGCTGCGAACGCGCGATGATCGCCAGCCGGTCGCAGAGGCGTTCGGCATGGGCCATGACATGGGTCGAAAACAGCACGGTGGCGCCGCGGTCACGCTCGCGGCGGACGAGCATTTCCAGCCGCTCCTGATTGACCGGGTCGAGCCCCGAAAAGGGTTCGTCGAGGACGATGAGGTCGGGGGCGTGGACGATCGAACCGATCAGCTGGATCATCTGCGCCATGCCCTTGGACATCTTGCGGATCTTTTCGTCGATGACGCGTTCGAGCCCGAGTTCGGTCATGAAGGTCGCGGCGCGGCGGCGGCCTTCGGACCAGTCCAGCCCGCGCAAGGCGCCCATGAAGGCGATTGCCTCGCGCGCCTTCATCCCGGGGTAGAGGCCGCGTTCCTCAGGGAGGTAGCCGATGCGATGGCGCACCACCTGCGGCCGCTCGCCAAAGATGCGGCTCGCCCCCTCGTCGGGGTCGATGATCCCCAGCGTCATGCGCAGGCTGGTGGTCTTGCCTGCGCCATTCGGGCCGAGCACGCCATAGATGCTGCCTGTCGGGACGCGCAGGCTGACATCGTCGACCGCCTTGAAATCGCCGAAATATTTGGTGAGGCCGATCGCCTCGACGCTGAAATCGTTCAAACTGCGGTCCCTGATCTGATCATCCGCAAGCTATGGCACGGACAGGCGGCTCGCGTATAGAGCGGCAATGGTTGCCGAAGCCTTGCCTGTTGGACCGTCGTCGCTGGAAGACCGCCTGGAGGTGGTGGCGCGCGCGCATGGTTTCGTCGCGTTCGGCATCGCCGATGCCGATGCGGCGCCGCAAACCGCGGCGCGGTTGCAGCAATGGCTGGCCGAGGGGCGCCACGGCGACATGATCTGGATGGAAAGCCGCGCCGCGCAGCGCGGATCGCCCAAGGGGCTGTGGCCGGAAGTGCGGTCGGTGATCGCGCTGGGGATGAGCTATGCCCCCGCGCACGACCCGCTGGCGCTTGCCGATCATGCGGATCGCGGACGGATTTCGGTCTATGCGCAGGGCGGCGACTATCATGACGTCGTGAAAAAGGCGCTGAAGGCGGTCGCGCGCTGGCTCGTTGCCGAAGTCCCCGGGAGCGAACTCAAGGTGTTCGTCGATACCGCGCCGGTGATGGAAAAGCCGCTGGCCGCCGCCGCCGGACTTGGCTGGCAGGGCAAGCATAGCAATCTGGTCAGCCGCGACCATGGCAGCTGGTTGTTCCTCGGCGCCATCTATACGACGTTGGACCTCGCGCCCAGTCGGGCAGGGCGCGACCGCTGCGGCAGCTGCATGGCGTGTCAGGACGCTTGCCCGACGCAGGCGTTTCCCGCGCCCTACCGGGTCGATGCGCGGCGCTGCATTTCGTACCTCACGATCGAGCATGACGGGCCGATCCCGCATGACCTGCGCCGGGGCATCGGCAACCGCGTTTATGGCTGTGACGATTGTCTGGCGGTGTGCCCGTGGAACAAGTTTGCCGACACCGCGCATACGCACCGGGCCTTTCTGCCGCGCGCCGAGCTGGCCGCGCCATCGCTCGCCGACTTGCTCGCGCTCGACGATGCCGCGTTCCGGCAGGTTTTCGCGGGGTCGCCGATCAAGCGCATCGGGCGCGGGCGAATGGTCCGCAATGCCGCAATTGCGGCGGGCAATAGCGGCGATGCGGGCTTTCGGCCGGTCCTCGAGCGGCTGGTGGAGGATGAAACGCCGATGGTGGCGGATGCCGCGCGGTGGGCGCTGGATCAGTTGGCGCTATGACGTCGTCGTCGACTCCATTGCCGTAGCCCTGAGCTTGTCGAAGGG
>JAFAGN010000128.1 GCA_023422695.1 Pseudomonadota bacterium | reverse complement strand
CGCCTACGCGGGGGCGACGATCAAGTTACGCCGTTTTGCGCAGCGGTTCTTCCTCGGGCGTCGGGGTGTTGCTTGGCGGCACCATGGGCGCACGCAACAACCCGCGATCAGCAAGCAGCCGTTCGGTGTCGGCGGCGGACGCGGCGCGGCCGAAATACCAGCCCTGACCCTTGGCACAGCCGAGCCGCGTCAGTTCGATCGCGGTTGCCTCGTCCTCGACCCCCTCGGCGGTGATCGGCATCGCCAGGCTTTCGCCCAGCCGCACGATCGCGACGACGATGGCTTGCGCGTCGGCGCTGCCGCGCATGGCGTTCACAAAGCTGCGGTCGATCTTGATCCGGTCGAACGGCAGCGCGCGCAGATGCGACAGCGAGCTGTAACCGGTACCGAAATCGTCGAGGCTCAGCGACACGCCCTGATTCTTCAGGCTGGTGACGATCGAGCGGACCAACGGCAGATTTTCGAACAGCGAGCTTTCGGTGATTTCGACCTCGAGCTGGCTCGCCGGGAAACCCACCTCGACCAGCAGCTTGGTCAGCTTCTGGCTGAACCACGGGTCCTTCAGCTGCTGCGGCGAAATATTCACCGCCAGCATGATCGACGGATCCCAGCGCTTGGCGATTTCCATCGCATGGCGGATGACTTGCAGCGACAATTCGCCGATCAGCCCGCTCTCTTCCGCCACCGGAATGAAGCGTTCGGGCGGAATCATTCCATATTCGGGCGATTCCCAGCGCATCAGCATCTCGAACCCGACCAGTCGCCCGCTGGCGATGTCGACCTGCGGTTCGAAGTGCGGCACGAATTCGCCGCGCGGCATCCCCTCGCGGATGCCGGTTTCGATCTGGTTGCGGACCTGCACCGCCATTTCCATGCCGGGTTCGAACCAGCAGAAGCGGTTCCGCCCTTCGTCCTTGCAATGATACATCGCGATGTCCGCCTGACGCACCATCGTTTCCATCGTCACGCTGGCGTCGTCGGCGAGCGCGATGCCCAGCGACGCGCCGATGCGGATCTGCTGTGCATCATGGGCGACGGATGTTTCGAGCGCGGCGACCAGTTCGGCGGCGAGCGCGTCGATCGTTGTGCGCGCCGAAGGCTCGAACACCAGCATCGCGACAAATTCGTCGCCGCCCAGCCGCGCCTTGGTCGCATTGGGGGGCAGGATCGCCGAAATGCGTTCGGCGGCAACTTGCAGCACGCGGTCGCCTGCGGCATGGCCGTGGATGTCGTTTACGGTCTTGAAATGGTCGAGATCGAGCAGGAACAGCGCGACGTGGCGCTTGCCCGCAATCGCCTCGACAATCTGTTTCTGCCCCGTCGCGAGCAGCGAACGGCGGTTGAGGAAGCCGGTCAGCGGATCGGTGTCGGCCAGATAGCGCGCGCGCTGTTCGGCCTCGGTCCGCTCGCGGATCTCGCGATGCAGATCTTCGTAGCGCCGCCAGCCGAACAGGATCAGCGCGACGTTCAGCACCATCGCGGCAGCGAGCGCCTGATCCGGGCCACCACCGATGCCGATCATCGTGTTGACGACCGCCTTCATCACCGTGCCGCCGGTACCGACGAACAACAGGATGGCCGCGACGACGATGCCGCCCGCGACGATGTCGCGCTTGGCCCCGGTGCTGCGGTCCGGCTGTTTCGGCATATCAATCATTTGGCTTTTCCCCACCATCCGCGCTGTAATGCACGCAAAGCGGTGAAATTTGGGTTAAGTCGCGCCGGTTTCGCTTGCTTGCCTTTGCCCGGCGATCGGTGTAATGGCGCCCCGTTCGGCCGCATCTTGCGACCGGGCACATCGATGTCCGCGACGGAAGTTGTGTCCACGGATAACCGCTGGTTGGCGAGGTTTCGCTCACCGGCGTGTTTTGCGTTGCGGGCGTCGAAACGAAGGATTTGTGGCGGTGTTCGATAGTCTGAGCAATCGGCTGGGTGATGTTTTCGGAAAGCTCCGCGGCCGCGGCGCGCTGACCGAGGCCGACGTGCGCGCGGCGATGCGCGAAGTGCGAATCGCTCTGCTCGAAGCCGACGTCGCGCTCCCCGTCGTGCGCAGCTTCGTCGATCAGGTCACCGAACTCGCGATCGGCCAGAACGTCCTGCGCTCGGTCACCCCGGGGCAGCAGGTGGTCAAGATCGTCAGCGACGCGCTGACCGAAATGCTCGGGTCGGAAACCGCCGAGCTCGACCTTGCCGTCACCCCGCCCGCCGTCATCATGATGGTCGGTCTGCAAGGGTCGGGTAAAACCACCACCACCGCGAAGATCGCGAAGCGCCTCAAGGACAAGGAGCGCAAGAAGGTGCTGATGGCGTCGCTCGACGTCAATCGCCCCGCCGCGCAGGAACAGCTCGCAGTGCTCGGCAGCCAGATCGACGTCGCAACCCTGCCGATCGTCGCGGGGCAGCAGCCGGTCGAGATCGCGCAGCGTGCGATGCAGGCAGCGAAGCTGCAGGGCTATGACGTCCTGATGCTCGACACCGCGGGCCGTCTCCACGTCGATCAGCAGCTGATGGACGAGATGCAGGCGGTGTCGCGCACGGCGAACCCTGCCGAAACTTTGCTCGTCGTCGACAGCCTGACCGGCCAGGACGCGGTACAGGTCGCGCAGCGCTTCACCGATCAGGTGCCGCTCACCGGCGTCGTGCTCACCCGCATGGACGGCGACGCGCGCGGCGGTGCGGCGCTGTCGATGCGCGCGGTCACCGGCAAGCCGATCAAGTTCGCGGGCACGGGCGAAAAGCTCGACGGGCTCGAACTCTTCCAGCCCTCGCGCATCGCGGGCCGCATCCTCGGCATGGGCGACGTCGTCAGCCTCGTCGAGCGCGCCGCTGAAACGATCCAGGCCGAAGAGGCCGAGGCGATGGCGGCGAAGATGGCCAAGGGCCAGTTCGACCTCAACGACCTGCGCACCCAATTGAACCAGATGCGCCGCATGGGCGGCCTCGGCGCGCTCGCCGGAATGATCCCCGGGATCAAGAAAGCGCAGGCGCAAATGGCGGCGGGCGGCGCCGACGACAAGATGCTCGTGCATTTCGACGCGATCATGGGGTCGATGACCCCCAAGGAGCGCGCGAAGCCCGAAATCCTGACCGCGAAGCGCAAGATCCGCATCGCCAACGGATCGGGCACGACGGTGCAGCAGGTCAACAAGGTGCTGAAGATGCATCAGGAAATGGCCGGTGCGATGAAAAAGATCCGCAAGATGGGCGGGCTGAAAGGCCTTGGCGCGCTGTTTGGCAAGGGCGGCGGCATACCCGGCATGGGCGGCATGGGGGGCGGCGCAGGCGGTCTTCCCGGTCTTGGCGGAGGCGGTGCAATCCCGCCTGAGCTCGCAAATTTTATGAATAAAAAGAAGTAATTAACCCGAATTTCAGTTTACAGGTAAAAGGAAAATATCATGGCAACCTCCATTCGCCTCGCTCGCGGCGGTTCGAAAAAGCGTCCCTATTACAAGATCGTCGTTGCGGACTCGCGCAGCCCGCGCGACGGCCGCTTCATCGAACGCATCGGCAGCTACAACCCGCTGCTCGCCAAGGACAATCCCGAGCGCGTCAAGCTCGACACCGACCGCGCCAAGCATTGGCTGAGCGTCGGTGCCCAGCCGAGCGACCGCGTCGCCCGCTTCCTCGACGCCGCGGGCGTCAAGGAACGCGCTGCGCGCAACAACCCGAACAAGGCTGTCCCGGGCGAAAAGGCCAAGGAACGCGCCGAGGAAAAGGCCCAGAAGATCGCTGACGCCGAAGAAGCCGCAGCCGCTGCTGCCGCCGCTCCGGCCCCCGAACCCGAAGTCGAAGCTCCGGCTGAAGAAGCGGCTGCCGAAGCGCCCGCCGCTGAAGAAGCTGCCGCTCCCGAAGCTGCTGAATCGGACGCAACCGGTTCGGTGAAGAGCGAAGCGACCGCGGAAGCCGTCGCCGAAGCCGTTGCCGACGAAACCCCGGCTGACGCGACCGCCGCCGACGCGACCGCGATCGCCGAAGAAGTCGCCGAAGGCGGCCCGGTCGCTGCCGAAGCGGACGAAGCCCCGGCTGGCGAAGAAGAAGCCAAGGCCTAAGCCTTGTCACGCGCCGATCGCCCCGTCACCCTGGCCGCCATTGCTGGCGCCCACGGGGTGCGGGGCGAGGTGCGGCTGAAACTGTTCGGCGAAGGCGCGGAGGCTCTCCGCGCCTTTTCCGTTTTTGACGCAGGCGGGCGCCAGCTGACGCTGAAATCGGTACGCCCCGCCAATCAGGGCGCGGTGGCGACCTTTGCCGAAATTACCGATCGAAGCGCCGCCGAGGCCTTGCGCGGCACCCTGCTCACCGTTCCGCGCGCGGCGTTGCCGCCGCTTGGCGAGGGCGAATATTACCACCACGACCTGCTTGGCCTGCCATGCGTGTCGACTGACGGCGCCGCGGTCGGCGAAGTCGTCGCAATCGACAATTTCGGCGCGGGCGACATCCTGGAAATCGCCAAGCCCGACGGCAAACGCTTCATGGTGCCGATGACCGCGCGCGCGGTGCCGTCGTGGAACGACGACGGCGTGACGATCGACGCGGCGTTCGTCGAATAAAGCGACGGCTCAACCTAATCCGTTCGCCCTGAGCTTGTCGAAGGGCCGTTCTTCCTCTCTATGTTGGAAGAAAGAACTGTGCTTCGACAAGCTCAGCACGAACGGAGGATGTATGCGCGCAAGATTGGGTATTCTTTTGGCGGCAGGATTGGCCGCGGCGCCTACCGCGCAGGCGCAGGAAGCGCCGCCTCACACCCTCACGCAAATCACCCCCGAAATCGACGCGCTGTTCGCCAAATTTCAGGCCGACGCGCATGTTCCCGGCATGGTCTATGGTGTCGTCCAGGACGGCAAGCTCGCTTATGTGAAGGGCGTCGGTGTCCAGAATCTCGACGACAAGAGCGCCGTCACCGCCGACAGCCGCTTTCGCATCGCATCGATGACCAAGGCGTTCACCGCGCTCGCGATCCTCAAGCTGCGCGACGATGGCAAGCTGCGCCTCGACGACCTCGCCGAAGACCATGTTCCCGAAATGAAGCGCTGGGTCTATCCCACGAAGGACAGCCCGCGCATCCGCATCCGCGATCTGCTCCACCATGTCGGTGGGCTGGTCACCGACGATCCATGGGGCGACCGTCAACAGATTCTGCCGCAGGGCGATTTCACCAAAATGATCGCCGCCGGGGTGCCGTTCAGCCGCGTTCCGCAAGCCGCTCATGAATATTCCAACTATGGCTATGCGCTGCTCGGCCGGATCGTCGCCAATGCGTCGGGCATGGCGTACACCGATTATGTCCAGCAGACGATCCTGACCCCGCTCGGCATGACCAGCAGCGGTTTCGACGTCACCAAGACCCCCAAGGCGGTCTATGCGCGCGGCTATCGCTGGGAAAACGACGCCTGGTCGCCCGAGCCCGAGATGGTCGACGGCGCCTTCAACGCGATGGGCGGGTTGCAGGTCAGTGCTAATGATTATGCCAAATGGGTCGCTTTTCTGCTGTCCGCCTGGCCCGCGCGCGACGATGCCGACACCGGCCCGGTCCAGCGCGCGACGGTGCGCGAAATGGCGCAGGGGCTGAACTTCGTGACGGTCGCGAACCGCATCGGTGCCAGCGGCGCGACGGCGTGCAAACAGGCCGCGGCCTATGCGATGGGGTGGCGCGTCGCGCAGGATTGCGACCTGGGGCTGACGCTGGCGCACGGCGGCGGTTATCCGGGCTATGGCAGCCATGTGATGCTGATGCCCGATCATGGCGTTGCCGTCTTTGCGCTGTCGAACCGCACCTATGCGGGACCGTCGGCGCCCGCATGGGACAGTGCGGTGGCGATGGACAAGGCGGGGCTGCTCGCCGGGCGCGCGATTTCGACAACGCCCGCGGTGGCGGACGCTTATGCAGCGGCGCGCGCCGCCTATGCGGCGGGCAACCTGACGCCGCTCGACGGCAAGCTGGCGATGAATTTCCTGCTCGATCGGTCGGCGGCGAACTGGGCCGCCGAATTCGCGCGACTGAAGGCCGAGGTCGGCGATTGCCCGACCGCCGAGCCGCTCAACCCGACCGGCGCGATGTCGGCGACCTTCCGCCTCAATTGCAGCAAGGGTCAGCTCGACGGGGCGCTGCTGCTCGCGCCAACGACCCCGGCGACGGTGCAGGCGCTGCGCTTTCGCGTCGTAACGCCTTAACGCCGTCGCGTTTAGTGGGGATGTTGATCACCGTAGCCCTGAGCCTGTCGAAGGGCGCTTCTCAGGATAGGCGCCCTTCGAC
>JAFAGN010000119.1 GCA_023422695.1 Pseudomonadota bacterium | reverse complement strand
GTCGAAGGGCGCTTCTCGGATAGGCGCCCTTCGACAAGCTCAGGGCTACGGCATCGGTAACGACGCTTAGCGCACCCGCGCCAATACAGCCCGTCCCGCGTTTTTCGCTCCGTCGCATCACGCCGTGGTTCGGTGCTCAGCGCTCAGATCAAGACTTGGCATTGTTGGGGCGGGTGGTGGCAAGCAACTTGCCGATGATATCCTCATCGACGGCTTGCCACCCCTCTCCCATCACTTCAGGCCACGGAGGCCGCGTGAATTTCGTCGATCGCGCCGCCGAGCGATTTGTCGAATTCGTCATCGCTCATCTGATGGCGCAGATCTTCCAGCAACGCGCGGCTGAAGCTCGCGATGATGCCGGGATTTTTCGCCAGCTCGGCGCAAGCTTCGGGGCGCGCAAAGCCGCCTGACAGCGCGACGACGCGCAGCACTTTCGGATGATCGACCAGCGGCTGGAACAACCCCGCCTCGGTCGGCAACGACAGCTTGAGCATCACCGGCGCGCCGTCCCACGCGTCCAGAGCAGCCAGCGTTTCATTGAGCAGCAGTCGATCGGCGCCATCGCGCTCGGCGCTCTTGATGTTCACTTCGGGTTCGATGATCGGCACCAGTCCGTGCGCCGCGATGCGCTTGGCTTCGGCAAACTGCTGTTCGACGATCGCCTTGACGCCTGCCGGATTGGCAAGGTTGACGACGCTGCGCATCTTGGTGCCGAACACGCCCTTGGCGACGGCGCGCGCGCACAGCGCATCAAGGTCGGGGTTGGCCTTCATCAACTGAACGCCGTTCATTTCGTCCTCCAGTCCCTTGTCGACCTTCAGGAACGGCACCACGCCGCGTTCCCACAGCAGCGCGGGGACGGGCTTGCCGCCGGCCTCACCATCCATCGTCCGCTCGAACAGGATCGCGCCGATCACCTTCTCGCCGTTGAAGCAGGGCGACGTCACGATGCGGCTGCGCATCGCGTGGATCAGGCCGAACATTTCCTCATCGTTGGAAAAGGCGTCGGCCTCGATGCCATAGCCCTTCAGCGCCTTGGGCGTCGAACCGCCGCTCTGGTCGAGCGCGGCGATAAAGCCCTGCCCCGATTTGATCTGTTCCAGCATGGCGGCATTGGCGGTGGTCATAACGTCTCCGTGGGTTTGCATACGTATGTGGCGGCGCGCATAGCGATCCCGCTACCGGGATGCAAATATGCGCAAAAAACTCAGGCTTTCAGCGCATCCACGCCTGGCAGCGGCTTGCCTTCCATCCATTCCAGAAAGGCGCCGCCGGCGGTCGAGACAAAGGTGAAGTCCTTGGCGACCCCGGCGTGGTTGAGCGCCGCGACGGTATCGCCGCCGCCCGCGACCGAGATCAGCGATCCTTCGCGGGTCAGCGCCGCAGCGGTCTTGGCCAAAGCCACGGTGGCAGCATCGAACGGCGGCGTCTCAAACGCGCCCATCGGGCCGTTCCACACCAGTGTGCGGCAGTTCTTCAGTACATCGGCCAGCGCTTCGGTCGCCGCAGGGCCAACATCGAGGATCATCTCGTCGGCGGCGACTTCGTGCACATTGACGGTCCGCGTCGGCGGATTGGGTGCGAATTGCTTCGCAACGACCACATCATAGGGCAAATGGATCGTGCAGCCCGCGGCATCGGCAGCGTCGAAAATCGCGTTGGCGGTATCGACCAGCTCATGCTCGCACAGCGACTTGCCGACATCGACCCCGCGCGCGGCGAGGAAGGTATTCGCCATCCCGCCGCCGATGATCAGGTGATCGACCTGACCGACAAGGTTGCGCAGCACGTCAATCTTGCTCGAAACCTTGGCACCACCAACAACTGCAGCCACCGGATGCACCGGATTGCCGAGCGCTGCGTCGAGCGCCTTCAATTCGGCTTCCATCGCGCGGCCCGCATAGGCGGGCAAGCGCCGCGCGATGCCTTCGGTCGACCCATGCGCGCGGTGCGCCGCCGAAAAGGCATCGTTGACATAAAGGTCGCCGATCTCGGCGAGGGCATCGGCAAAAGCCGGGTCGTTCTTTTCCTCACCCGGATAGAAGCGCGTGTTTTCCAGCACCGCGACGTCGCTCGCGGCGAGCACCGCCACCCCGGCCTTGGCACCCTCACCGATCGCTTCGGGAATATACATCACCGAATGGCCCAGCACATCCTCGACCCCGCCCATGACGAGGCTGAGCGACTGGGTCGGGTTCTTCGCGCCCTTCGGACGTCCGAAATGCGCCAGCAGCAGGACGATCGCGCCCTTGTCGGACAATTCGCGGATCGTCGGCATCGCCGCCTCGATCCGCGTCTTGTCGCCGACCGCGCCGTCGATCATCGGGACATTGAGGTCGACGCGCACCAGCACTTTCTTGCCGGTGACGTCGCCGATGTCGTCGAGGGTCTTGAACGCGGCCATCGTAGCTTTCCTTTGGTTCAGAGGAACTTGGCGATCACGCCCGCGGTGTCGATCATGCGGTTCGAGAAGCCCCATTCATTGTCGTACCAGCTGAGCACGCGGACCAGCTTGCCGTCGATGACGGCGGTTTCGAGGCTGTCGATCGTCGAGCTGGCGGCGTCGTGGTTGAAATCGATCGAGACGAGCGGCTCGTCGGTGAAGGCAAGCACGCCCTTGAGCTCGCCCTCGGCGGCTTCCTTCAGCAGCTTGTTGACCTCTTCGGCGGTCGTGTCGCGGCTGGGGGTGAAGGTCAGGTCGACGACCGAGACGTTGGGGGTCGGGACACGGATCGACGAGCCGTCGAGCTTGCCCTTGAGTTCGGGCAGGACGAGGCCGACGGCGACGGCGGCACCCGTCGAGGTCGGGATCATCGACATCGCGGCGGCGCGGGCGCGGCGCGGATCGGAGTGGATCTGGTCGAGGATCTTCTGGTCGTTGGTATAAGCGTGGATCGTGGTCATCAACCCGCGCTCGATGCCGATCTTTTCGTGCAGCACCTTGGCCATCGGCGCGAGACAGTTGGTGGTGCAGGACGCGTTCGAGACGATCACATGCTCGGCGCCGATCTTGTCGTGGTTCACGCCATAGACGACGGTCAGGTCGACTTCCTTGGCGGGGGCCGAGATCAGAACGCGCTTGGCACCGGCGTCGAGATGCGCCTGACCGCCCTTGCGGTCGGTGAAGAAGCCCGTGCATTCCAGCGCGATGTCGACGCCGTTGGCGGCATGGGGCAGCTTGGCGGGATCGCGCTCGGCGGTCACCTGGATGCGCTTGCCGTTGACGATCAGGTCGCTGCCGTCGACTTCGACGGTGCCGTTGAACGGCCCGTGGACCGAATCGCGCTGGAACAGGCGAGCGTTCGCCTTGGCGTCGGCGAGGTCGTTGATCGACACCAGTTCCAGGTCATGGTCGGTCCGCTCGAGGATGGCGCGCGCTACATTGCGGCCGATGCGTCCGAAACCGTTGATTGCAACTTTCACTGCCATCTCGAAAATTCCTTTCTGCGTGGAGCCAGCCGGTCCTTAGTTGCCGAGCTTTGCCAAAATCTTGGGGGTGATCGCATCGACGGTCAGGCCGAAATGCGCGTAGAGGTCGTCGATCGGCGCCGATGCGCCAAAGCTGTCGATGCCGAAGCGCAAGCCATCGCGGCCGGTATAGCGCTCCCAGCCGAAGGTCGTCCCCGCCTCAATCGAGACGGTCAGGACGTCACCGGGCAGGATGTCGGCCTGATACGCCGCATCCTGTTCGTCGAACAATTCGGTCGACACCATGGATATAACATCAGCGCCATGACCCGCGGCCTCGAGCTTGTGGGCAATATCGAGCGCGAGCGAGACCTCCGAACCCGTCGCGACCAGCACGACCTTACGCTTTGCGGATGCCTCGCGAAGGCGGTAACCGCCTTTCGCACAAAGATTTTCCGTGACGTCATGACGCAGCGGCGGGAGGTTCTGACGCGTCAGCGCGAGCAGCGACGGGCGATTTTCCTGCGCCAGCGCCAGCGCCCAGCATTCGGCGGTTTCGACCGCATCAGCGGGGCGCATCACGAGCAGGTTCGGCATCGCGCGCAGCGACTGTAGATGCTCGATCGGCTGGTGCGTCGGGCCGTCTTCGCCCAGCCCGATGCTGTCGTGGGTCATCACATAGACCACCCGCTGCTGCTGCAACGCCGACAGGCGGATTGCGGCGCGGCAATAATCGGCGAAGACCAGGAAGGTGCCGCCGTAAGGAACGACACCGCCGTGCAAGGCCATGCCGTTCATCGCCGCGGCCATGCCGAATTCGCGGATGCCATAATAGATGTAGCGGCCCGAATAATCCTCTTTCGTCAGCGGCTTGGTCGATGATGTTTTGGTGTTGTTCGAACCGGTCAAGTCGGCGCTGCCGCCAACCAGCGCCGCGATATCTGCGGTCAGCGCGCCCAGCGTATTCTCCGAAGCCTTGCGCGTCGCGACCTTCGGAGGTTCGGCGGCGAGCCCGTCCAGATAGGCCTTGAACGCCGCACCGGCAACGAATTTGCCGTTTAGTCGATCCTCAAATTCCTTTTTCTTATCGCTCGTTGCGAGGCGATCATTCCATTCGGAATGAAGCGCTTTGCCCTTTTGTCCGAACGCTGCCCACGCCGCCGCAATATCGGCCGGGATAACGAACGGCTCGGCCGTCCAGCCAAGTTCCGTCCGTGCCGCGGCGATTTCGTCGGCACCGAGCGGTGCACCGTGTGTCGCCGACGTTCCCTGCTTGTTGGGCGCACCAAAGCCGATAATCGTGCGGCACGCGATCAGCGACGGCCGCGGATCGGCGAGCGCGGCGTCGATCGCGCGGCGGATGTCGGCGGGGTCATGCCCGTCGCAGCTTTCGACATGCCAGCCGGTCGCCGCATAGCGCGCCGCGATATCCTCGCTCGTCGACAGGTCGGTCGATCCGTCGATGGTGATCTTGTTGTCGTCCCACAGCACGGTCATCCGGCCCAGCTGCAAATGCCCCGCCAAACCAATGGCTTCGTGGTTGATGCCCTCCATCAGGCAGCCGTCACCCGCGATGACCCAAGTGCAGTGATCGACCAGATCGTCGCCATAGAGCGCATTCAGATGCCGCTCGGCAATTGCCATGCCGACCGCCGTCGCCAGCCCCTGCCCCAGCGGTCCGGTCGTCGTTTCGACGCCTTCCAGCTCGAAATTTTCGGGATGCCCGGCGCACGGGCTGTTGAGCTGGCGAAAATTGCGGATGTCATCGAGCGTCGGGCGCGCATAGCCCGCGAGGTGCAGGGTCGCATAGGCAAGCATCGAACCATGGCCCGCCGACAGCACGAATCGGTCGCGATCGGCCCATTTCGGGTCGGTGGGATCGAACTTCAGATAGTCCGAATAGAGCACCGTCGCGACGTCGGCCATGCCCATCGGCATCCCCGGATGACCGCTGTTTGCGGCCTGGACGGCATCCATCGCAAGCGCGCGGATGGCATTGGCGAGCTGACGTTCGGGCAGTGTCATTGATCCCCCGGAAATGGCTGGGCAGGCGCCGGACGCTACGGCCCGACTGAATGCGCACAGCCCTTTGCGGCGCCGGGGTCAGGAGTCAACCGCCGCGAGCGGAAAATCGGCGCATTTTGGACCGACTGCGCAATTGCACCCCCTTCCCCGCACTGCTAACCATCGGTCATGGAACTCGACCTCGACGAATCCAGCCTGGCCATCGGCCGTATCGAACGCGCGCTCAGCCGCATTGAAAAGGCGTTGGCCAACCAGCCAAAGCTGCCCCCATCAAGTTTAGCGGCTCCTGCGACCGACCAATCGGCGCTCAAGGCCGAAGTCGCCGCGGTGATCGGTGAACTCGACCGACTGATTGCGGAGGCGGACCGTGGCTGATGTCAAACTGATGATCGCCGGACGCCCCTATGACGTCCATTGCGCCGACGGCGAAGAGGCGCAGCTCATCCAACTCGCTGCCGTCGTCGACGAAAAAGCGCGCGGGATTCCGGGCGGGACCGAGGTTCGCCAGCTGCTGTTCGCGGCGCTGATGCTCGCCGACGATGCTCAGGAAGCCAAGGGCAAAGCCGACAAGGCCGAGCCCCAGTCCGATTCGCTGCGCGCCGCGGTGGCGCTGGCCGAAAGCCGCGAGGCCGCAGCGCACGACGAGCTGCGCGCAGCGGTCGCACGCGAGCAAGCGGCGCTGAAGGAACTCGAAGCAGCCCGATCGGCACCTACCACGGCGCCGATGGGGAAACCGGCCAACGACCGCGCGCTGCTTCAGATCGCTGACCGGATCGAGGCGCTGGCAACGAAAGTCGAGCAAATCCCTTGAGCGCGCCCACCCGCGCCCCTACATAAGGGGCGGCGGGTACTGCCCGGCACGAGCTTTTGCGAAAATCCCTGAGGCGATACATCATCCTAGGGGGCTGTCCCTGCCCGGACCCTGGTCCGACGTACATGGTCCCCACCTGACGTTACTGGCGTCAGAGGATCTTCCAGCAAACGACCTCGGCGGGCCCGCCAACCGACCCCAGCGCCCGGGCCAAAACCCGCACAGGAGGCGATGACCCACTTGTCCGCCGATCTGGTCCAGCAAAAACAGCTTGTCCGCGAAAAGCTCCGCTTTCGTCGCAAGCATTTCGCTGCGAATCTCGACGGTATGGCACAGTTGGCGGCGTTTCGCGCACTACCCGCGCCGCTGGTCGAACTGCTGGCTAGTCGCGCCGTTATCGGCGCCTATGTCGCCTGGGGCGATGAGCCCGACATCCTGCCGATGTTCGCCGACCTCGCCGCCGCGGGCGCGCTTGCCCTGCCCCATCACCTCGCGCGGGTCGAAACGATGGACTTCAAGCGCTGGCGGACCGGCGAGCCGCTGGAAAAAGGGCCATGGAACACCCGGCAACCCCGCGACGATGCCCCGGCGGCGAATCCCGACATCATCTTTTGCCCGCTCGTCGGATTCGATCGGTGCGGCGGCCGAATCGGCCAAGGCGGCGGGCATTATGACCGCTATTTTGCCGCTCATCCGGCAGCGCTGCGGATCGGGGTCGGCTGGTCGGTGCAGGAAATCGACGCGGCACCGCGCGAATCGACCGACGTGACGCTCGACGCCGTGCTGACCGAACAAGAATTCATCCTTTGCGGAGATCGCCTGTGAGCCCCAATGGCCAAGACCCTGCCCAAGACAATCCCCAGCCAAGCTGGCGCAAGCCGGCAGGGATGCTGTTGATCCTGCTGCTGATCGCGGCATGGACGGCGATTATCGTCAGCCTGTCGCCATGGGTCGGCACCTGGCCGGTGCTGGTGCAGGCGGTGTTTTACCTGATCGCGGGGATCGTCTGGATCATGCCGTTGAAGCCGCTGCTGCGCTGGATGGAATTGGGAACCTGGCGCCGCTAGCAAGCGGCGTCAGGTTCCCAATTTCCAGTATCGGCAATCCCAAGACGCGGTGGCCATCCCATCCGAAAAAGGAAGGAATGGCGCGAGTGACGGGGCTCGAACCCGCGACCTCCGGCGTGACAGGCCGGCACTCTAACCAACTGAGCTACACCCGCGTGTGCTTGGGAGCAGCGCCAATATGCGGCGCGCTTCGGCCTGTCAACCGTCGCTTTCTTCATGGGTGCGATTTAATCGATCGCGTACCTCGTCGGTGGTAGTCAGCGTGCCATGTTCGAACAGGAAACCCGCCAGATCCGGGGTTCCCGTCGACGCGAGGACGGTCTGCAGGATCAACAGCAAGGGCACCGCCAGCAACGCGCCGGGCGTTCCCCATACCCATCCCCAAAAGCTCAGCGACACCAGGATCAACAGCGGATTGATCGTCAACCGCTTGCCGAGCACCAGCGGGGTGATCAGATTCGCCTCGACCAGATGGACGCCGACAAAAATGATGGCGGGCAGCAGCGCCAAGCCGACCGCATCGAAGGTCATCAACCCGCCGATTCCGAGCAGCGCCGCCGCGACGATCGGCCCCAGATAGGGCACGAAGTTACAAATGCTGACGATCCCGCCCCACATGAAGGGCGACGGCATCCCGAGCGCCCACAGCAATAATCCGACCGAAAGGCCAAGAATCGCGTTGATCATGGTGATGGTGGCCAGATAATCCGCCGTCGCATCGACGACATTCTGGATTACCCGCGCGGTCTGCATCGCCCCGTCGAAGCTGCCGCGTCGCCGGATCGTGCCTTTGCGCAGCCGCGTCCATCCGGCGAGGAAGAAAAAGATCACGAGCACCGCAAAGAACAGCTGGATCGCCGCCGCCGGCGCCGATGTGATGAAATAGTCGACGACCGATGTCGGGGCGGTCGCCGCGACCGCCTGCGCCGTCGCCTGACTCCCACTTGCAACCGACATCAAGGTACGGTCAACAAAAGCCTGAAAGGTCGAATAAAAATCGATCAACGGCGCCAAGTTGCTCTGAATGCGCGGGATCGAATCGGGAAGCCGCGCGAACCAGTCGGTTGCCGGAACGACGATGATCGCGAGCGCGGCGTTGATCAGCATCAGGAACATCGTCAGCGCGAGGAACGCGGCCAGCCCCGACGGCACGCCGCGCCGCTCCAGCCATTCGAGCAGCGGCACGAGCGCGATCGCGATCACGATTGCAGCGGTCAGCGGCAGGAAGAATTCAGCGCCCGCCTGCAAAGCAAAGGGCAAGCCCAGGCAAAAGCTGGCGCCAAAGATCAGGGTCAGCGCCGCAAGCAGGCGATCGCGCCGAAAATCGTCGATCTCGATCTGGCGCAGCGGGTTGGAGCGCGGGCGCGCGTCTCTGCTCCCCCGATCGTCCGCCACCCCGTCTCTCCTTGCGTTAACCGCCTCTTCTTACGCGGCCTTTGCCTTTTGCGCCAGTCGCCCCGTTTTGCGACGAACCGAGCGATCCAGCTGTCCCCATCTGGGTCAGAACACGCGTTTCTCGCTGCTTTTTAACCAGAAATTACCCTTTTTCGTCGACTGACGGCTCCAAGGACCAACCTATTCGGAGTCAAAGTGATGATGAAAGCGCCTGTGGGGGGCGCGAAGCATCGGCTTCTACCCTCTTGTTCACTTCTCGCCATATTGGCGGCGGTCGCGCTGCCAATGCAGGCCCAGGCCGCTGGCACGCGCGCCGGCTCGACCATCAGCAATACGGCCTCGGCCAGTTTTGACACGGGCGGCGGCTCGACCACGATCAATTCGAACCAGGTCGACCTGCTGGTCGATGAACTGCTCGACGTGACCGTCGATTCGAGCAATCCCGCCGATGTTCCCACCACCCCCGGCGCAACCGGACAGGTGCTGACCTTTTCGGTGACGAATAACGGCAATGGCGTCGAAAATTTCGTGCTGAGCACGATCGCCAATGCTGGCGGCGACAATTACGACCCCGTCGTCACCCAGATCTATATCGATAATGGCGACGGTGTGTTCGATGCGGGCACCGACACCCTCTACACGCCCGGCGCCAACGATCCGCAGCTCGATCCCGACGAAAGCGTCACCGTGTTCGTCATCGCGACGACACCGGGCGGTGTCGTTGACGGAAATCGCGGCATCGTCAGCCTGGTTGCCGCCGCCGTGACCGGCACGGGCGATCCGGGCGACAGCTTTGCGGGTCAGGGCGAAGGCGGCGGCGATGCCGTCGTCGGCTCGACCGGTGCCGATGGCACCGATGCGGGCGCCTTCATCGTGTCGGCAGCCACCGTTACCCTCGTCAAATCGGCGGTCGTGACCAATTCGCTCGGAACTGCCGACCCAATTCCGGGCGCCACGATCACGTACACGATCGTTGCGACCGTGGCGGGCAGCGGATCGGTCAGTGGCCTGGCGATCACCGATAATATCCCCGCCGACACGAGCTACATCGCGGGCTCGATCACGCTCGGCGGCGTCGCACAGTCCGACGCGGTCGACGCCGACGCGGGCGATTACAACGGCACGCGGATCAATGTCGCGCTCGGCACCGTGGCCGGCGGCCAGACCCGCACCGTCACCTTCCGTACCACGATCGATTGATGGAGCCGCGTATGCGCACCGCCCTTTTCCTGCTTTTCGCGGCGCTTTTGCCGGGACAGGCGTTCGCTGCGAACCAGGTGGCCCTCGCCAACGACGTTTTCGTCGAACGCGTGACCACCGATGCCCAGGGCAAACAGAGGATTTTGCTCGAAGAACCCAAGGTCGTCGTTCCCGGCGATCGGCTCGTCTTTGTGCTCAACTATCGTAACGCGGGCGCTCAGCCCGCCGACAAGTTCGTCATCACCAATCCCCTGCCCGCAGCGGTGCGTTTCGCCGACGCCGGAGACACGCGACCGCTCGTTTCGATCGACGGTGGGCGCGGTTGGGGACAGCTCGATCAACTGACCGTCGCAATGGCCGACGGCACCCGCCGCGCCGCGCAGCCGGATGATGTCACGCACATCCGCTGGGCTTTTCCGAAGCCCATTCCGGTCGGCGGCAGCGGCAAGCTGATGTTTCGAGGAGTCGTGAGATAATGTAATTATTACAGCCGCTTAATGATTGCCAGCGGTGGGGAAACGGCAATCGATCAAAGCCAAGGAGCTCAGCTATGACCAGCAAGCTGAACACCGTGGGCATCATCGGTCTGGCGGCGATTTCAAGTCTCGCCGCCACCCCGGCACTTGCTGCCGGGACGACCGCGGGTACCACGATCACGAATACCGCCACCGTCGACTATCAGGTCGGTGGCGTCGCGCAGGGACAACAGTCGGCATCGAACAATTTCACCGTCGACCGCAAGATCAACCTGCTTGTCGAAGAAGTGGGAACGGTGACGACCAACGTCGTGCCGGGGCAGACAAATGCCGTCACGCACTTCCGACTGACCAACAGTTCGAACGAAACGCTCGACTTCGCGCTCGTTGCTTCGCAGATCGTCGGCGGTACCGCTTCGCATGGCGGCACAGATACCTTCGATGCCACCAACGTGCGGATTTACCGCGATAATACGGTAACCGGTACCGTCGGCAGCTGGGACGTTGGTGATACGCTCCTAACCGGGTTCGTCGACGAACTGGTGGTCGATACGGCTATCAACTTGTTCGTCGTCGCCGATATCCCGACGGGACTCGCCAACAACTCCGTCGCTGGAGTCACCTTGCGTGCTACCGCCCGCGAAGGCGGGCTGGCCGCTACCCAAGGGGCAGCAATCACCGAAACGGCAGGCGCCAACACGGCGGGCAAGGACACCGTCTTTGCTGACATCGCGGGCGTGACCGGAGATATCGCGCGCGACGGCTCGCATAGCGACAATGACGATTACACCGTGCAGACGGCGACATTGGCGGTCACCAAGACCAGTCGCGTTATCTCGGATCCGTTCAACAACACGACGAATCCGAAGCTGATTCCCGGCGCCGTCGTGGAATATTGCATCGCCGTCGCCAACAGCGGCAGCGTGGCGGCGACGTCGGTGGTTATCAACGACGCCGTTCCCGGCCAGCTGACGTACAGCACCGGGACAATCCTGCTGAACGGCACGGTGACCGGCGCGACCTGCAACGCCGATGGCGCTGCAGGGGGCAGCTACACGGCCCCGAACGTGTCGGGGACCATTGCCACGATCGCAGCGGGCGCCACGCGCACGCTCGTCTTCCGCGCGACGGTCAACTGATCGGAGTACCGATGGAGCAGCGGGAGCGGCCCAAAAACCGCCTTCCGCTGCTTCTTTCGGGGCTATCATGGCACTCGGCACCAGATATTTTGGCCTTGCAAGCGCACTGATTGCGGCAGCTCTGCTGCCCGCGGCGCCGTCGGCGCGCGCGCAGGTGATTACCAACACGGCCTCGGCGCAGTGGACGCATGACGGACAGCCCGGTCAGGTGCTGTCGAACCGTGTCGACGTCACCGTCGCTCCGCGCCCGCCCGAACGCCCGACGATCACCACCTATCGCCTGACCAATGGCGGCGGCAACAAATCAGTGCCGCTGGCGCCGACGCAGTGCAGCCGCGCCAGCGGGCCGATCGCGAGCAGCCTGAGCGTCAGCAGCAGCGCCAGCGCCAGCAGCTTGTCCAGCACTAGCAGCACGATCCCGCTCAGCGGCGTTTATGAGGGGATTTCGACCGCCCCCGCCTCGCTGCAAAGTACCGACAATTTCCGCGCCGGCGAAGTCCTCGTCGTCGGGGTCACGCTCGCATCGGCCAATGTCGATCCGCAGGCGCGCGACACGCTCGCCGTCGTCCTCGAACTCGAAAATGGCGATCGCGAACAGATCACGCTGACCGAAACCGCCAACAACAGCGGTGAATTCGTCGGCTTTATCAACACCATCGGGGTTCCGCCCGCCGTCGCGCAGGGCGATTGCCGCCTGTCGGTCAATCCCGGCGCGGCGCTGTCGCTGCGCGTTACCGACCAGGCGAACGCCAGCCTGGTCGCACTGGCGACGATCAATTTCCTCGTCGATCCGTTCGGCATCGTATTCGACAGCGGCGACGGCGCACCGGTTCCCGGCAGCCGCGTAACGCTGGTCGATGCCGTCACCGGCCAGCCTGCACAGGTGTTCGGCGACGACGGCGTCTCCGCCTACCCCTCCAGCGTCATCTCGGGACAGAGCGTCACCGATTCGGGCGGCACCACCTATAATTTCCCGCCCGGCGACTATCGTTTCCCGTTCGTGGCGCCGGGGACCTATCGCCTGATCGCGCAGCCGCCCGCGCCCTTTACCGCGCCGTCGGCGGCCAATCCCGCCGATCTGGCCGCATTCCGTCGCCCTGACGACGGCTTGCCGTTCGCGATCAGCGGCGCCAGCTATGGCCGCCCCTTCACGCTGAACAGCCCCGCCCCGGTCCGCGTCGATATTCCGGTTGATCAGCCCGGCCTGCCGCTGATCCTGCGCAAGACGACCTCGACACAGGTCGCCGTGCCGGGCGACGTGATCCAGTACCGCATCGAGGTCGCCAACCGCGACGCGCGCCGTAACACCGGGGCGGTGACGATCAACGACGTCCTGCCCGCCGGGATGCGCCTGCGCGCTGACACCGTGCGGATCGACGGGGTGCGCGTTACCGCCAATGTTGCCGCCAACGGCCGCGAATTCAGCGTCC
Organism: Pseudomonadota bacterium; assembly: GCA_023422695.1. Classification (GTDB taxonomy): domain Bacteria; phylum Pseudomonadota; class Alphaproteobacteria; order Sphingomonadales; family Sphingomonadaceae; genus Sphingopyxis. Next base: position 3,853 of record JAFAGN010000119.1, on the reverse strand, counting down.
TGGTACCGAGCATCGCCGCGTCACGCACCGCCCTGCTGACCTATCTGGCCGAAGTGATCGTGTCGGCGCAGCCCGGAAACGCGCTCAATCGCGCTTCGGCGGTCGACAACCGCGGCGCAGCGAGCAACATTGCCGAAGCCACGATTGCGATCAAACGCGACCAGCTGGGCGACCGAATGACGATCATCGGGCGGATCACCGAGGGCGGCTGCACGGTCGATCCGCGCAAGGCCGACGGCATCGCCGGGGTGCGCGTGATGCTGCAGGATGGCAGCTACACCGTCACCGACGAGGACGGCCGCTACCACTTCGAAGGTGTGCGCCCGGGTCTGCACGTCGTCCAGATCGACCCGTCGACCCTGCCGCTCGACCGCGCGCCGATCGACTGCGCGCGTTCGACGCAAAGCGCCGGCAGCGCGATCTCGCGCTTTGTCGAGGGCCGCGGCGGCGCGCTGAAACGCGCCGACTTCCGCGCGATTGCCAACGCACCGCGCGCAGCGCCCAAAATCGCCGCTATCGCAGCGCCGACCGTGCTCAGCGACCCCGATGCGGCGGGCGCCGGTCGCGACTGGCTTGCGGGACAGGCGCCGGGCATTGACTGGCTGTTCCCCGCCACCGACCACAACCCGCGCTCGAAGGCGATCCGCACTGCAATCAAGCACGCGCCGGGTCAGACCGTTACGCTGCGCGTCAATGGCAAGGCCGCCGACCCGCTGACCTTTGAAGGGACCAGCAAGTCGGCAGACGGCAGCGTTGCGGTCAGTCTGTGGCGCGGACTCGAAATTCGCGAAGGCGAAAACCGCCTCGTTGCCGAGGTAAAGGATGTGAACGGCGTTATCATCGCCGCGCTGGAGCGCAATGTTCACTATTCGATCACACCGATGCGCGCCGCGCTGATCCGCGAGCGGTCGGTGCTGATCGCCGACGGGGTGACCCGCCCGGTGATCGCGGTGCGCCTGACCGATCGCGACGGCAAGCCGATCCGCAGCGGTCTCACCGGCGATTTCAGCGTCCCTGCCCCCTATTATCCGGCGGTCGAGGCCGACGCGCAGCAAGCGCGCCAGCTTGCCGGGCTCGAACGCGCGCAGCCCGTGTGGAAGATCGATGGCGATGACGGTATCGCCTATATCGAGCTCGAACCGACCACCGCGTCGGGGACGCTGGCGATGGATTTCATTTTCCGCGACGACAAGGTGACGCGCAAGCAGACGATCGAAACCTGGCTCGATCCCGGCGATCGGCCGTGGACCGTCGTCGGCTTTGCCGCGGGGACGCTCGGCTACAACACGCTCGACGACCGGATGGAACCCGTTGCCGAGACGCTTGACGATCTCAACGCCGATGCGCGCCTCGCGCTCTATGCCAAGGGCCGGGTGCTCGGCAAATGGCTGATGACGCTGGCCTATGACAGCGACAAGGATCAGGACGACGCCCGCTTTGGCGGCGTGATCGATCCGCGCGCCTATTACACCATCTACGCCGACCGCAACGAGACGCGCTACGATGCCGCCTCGGTGCGCAAGCTGTACCTGCGCCTCGAACGTCCGCAATTCTATGCGATGTTCGGCGATATCGAGACGGGGATTTCGGAACCCGAGCTCGCCCGCTACCAGCGCGCGCTCAATGGCGGGAAGGCCGAATATCGCGGCCGCAATATCGCCGCGACCGCGTTTGTGGCGGACACCCCCTATCGCTTCCGCCGCGACGAGATCCAGGGCAATGGCCTGACCGGCCCCTATCAGCTCGGCGCGCGCGACATCTTGCCCAACAGCGAACGCATCGTCATCGAAACGCGCGACCGCCTGCGCAGCGAACGCATTGTTAACAGCGTCAGCATGACGCGCCACGTCGACTACGACATCGACTATCTGTCGGGCACCATCCGTTTCCGTAGTCCGGTGCTCAGCCGTTCGTCCGACCTCGATCCGCAGTTCATCGTCGCCGAATATGAGGTCGATGGCGTGGGTCAACGCGTGCTGAACGCCGGTGGACGCGTGAGTTATCAGTCGAATGACGAGAAACTGCGCGTCGGCGCAACCTTTATCCATGACGAGGACGGCAACGCCAAGACCAACCTTGGCGGTATCGATGCGCGCTATCGTCCGAATATCGACACCGAAGTCCGCGCCGAATTGGCAGTCAGCGACGCCAAGGCCCAGAACGGCAGCGCCGTGGCAGCGTCGGGGACCGCCAAGGCGTGGCTGATCGAGGCCGAGCATCATAGCAGCAATGCCGATTTCCTGGCCTATGTCCGCGAACGCGAAAGCGGTTTCGGCGCCGGGCAGCTCAATCGCGGCGAGAACGGGACGCGCAAATTCGGCGTTGATGCCCGCCTGCGCGCCACCCGCACGCTGTCGCTCAGTGGCAGCGCGTGGCAGGAAGATTATCTCGACACCGGCGCCCGCCGCCGCGCGGCCCGCGCGCTGGCTGAATATGACAATGGCACCACCGTGGCGCGCGCCGGGCTGACCCACGCCGATGACCGACTGTCGGATGGCACGCGCAATCGCTCGAACATCGTGCAGTTCGGTGCGACCCAGCGACTGTTCGAAAAGCGCCTCGAACTCGACGCGCAGACCGAATTTGCGCTGGGCGGCAAGGATGCCAGCATCGATTTCCCGACCCGCCACCGGCTCGGCGCGCGCTTCGCGATCAATCGCGACGTCAATCTGGTCGGCAGCTACGAAATCGCCGACGGCGATACGATCAAGGCACGCACCGCGCGGCTCGGCTTCGATCTGACGCCATGGTCCGGCGCCCGCCTGCTCGCCACCGCGAACCAGCAGCACATCGGCGAATATGGCCCGCGCAGCTTTGCAGCTTACGGGCTGTCACAGTCGCTGAAACTCGGCGAGCGCTGGTCGGTCGATGTTTCGGTCGACGGCAATCGTACCCTTGGCGGCATCCGCGCAGGCGATGTTATCAATGTTAACCAGCCTGTCGCTTCGGGCGGTTTCCTGGGCGACAATGGCACTTTGACCGAGGACTTCCTCGCGATCAGCACCGGCGCCACCTATCGCGCCGACCGTTGGACGCTGACGGGCCGCGCCGAATATCGCGATGGCGAGATCGCCAATCGGTACGGGCTGACGCTCGGTGGCTTGCGCCAACTCGGTGAAGGCCGCGCGCTTGGCGCCCTCTTCACCTATGCCAAGGCGAGTGGCAGCGGTACCACGCCGACGACCGAGGTGATCAATTTCGAAATGAGCTGGGCGCACCGCCCCGCCGATTCCAGCGTTTCGTGGCTCAACAAAAGCGAGTTTCGGTCGGACAAGGTGCGCGATGCGATTGCTGGTCAGCCGGGGCCGATCGGGGGCGGCGCGTTGACGATCGACGGCGATGCGACCAACCGCCGCCTGCTCAACAGCCTGTCGGTCAACTGGACGCCGCTTGGCGACCGCGAAAACCGCCGTGACGCAGGCCGCAGCTGGTATGAACGCGGCGAATTCGGCTTTTTCTGGGGGACACGCTACAATTTTGACCGCTTCGGCGCGGATGATGTCAAGGGCTGGTCGAACCTGATCGGCGCCGATTTCCGCTTCAACCTGGGTGAGCATGTCGATGTTGGCGCGTCGGGTACGGTGCGGGTCGGCACCGATGCTGACACTGTTAACTGGGCCGGTGGTCCGACGGTTACGCTGGCGCCGATGAAGAATGCCAACGTAACCTTTGGCTATAATTTTGCCGGCTTCCACGACCGCGATTTTGAGGACGCGCGCTATTCGCGGTCGGGGGCGTATGTGACGTTCAAGCTGAAGTTCGACCAGACGAGCTTTGCGGGACTGGGGTTGTAACAACTCCCCATTCCGTTCGTGGGGGGGGGGGGGGGGGGGGCGGCGCGGGGGCGGGGGGG
>JAFAGN010000114.1 GCA_023422695.1 Pseudomonadota bacterium | reverse complement strand
GTCGAAGGGCGCTTCTCGGATAGGCGCCCTTCGACAGGCTCAGGGCTACGGCTCTAAATAGAAACTCCGCCCTTTACTGCGCGACGAACCGCGCCCCGGCCCGGTCCTTCTCGGTCGTTGCAGGGTCAAAGATCATCCCGTTCATCGCGATATAGACCCCCGGCGGCAAAATCTGCGCCGCCGCCAGCGCGAAACCGACGTTGAATTCGGCATCGCTCGCGCGCACCGACGCCGGCTGCATCGCGCCCGTCATCACGATCGTCTTGCCCGCAATTCCCGCCAGCACCCGCCCGGTCACGACCATCGTGTCGGTGCCGTGGGTGACCAATATATGCGCCGCATCGCTGCCCTCGACCGCCGCGCGGATCGCGGCGCGGTCGGCGTCGTCCAGTTCCAGGCTGTCCTTGCGCATCAACTGGGTCACCCGGTGCGGCACATGGACATTATTCTCGCGCAGCATGTCGGGGATCGCCGCGGGTCCGATCTGGAACTCGCTGAGCGCGTCGAAATAGACCTTGTCGATCGTCCCGCCGGTGGTGAAGATTTCGATCATGCCAAAGCCTCGGCGATCAGTCGCCGCGTGTTGTCGATCCCGAACAGCGCGATAAAGCTGCCCATCCGCGGTCCGGCGCTCGAACCGAGCAGCGTCTCGTACAGCGCCTTGAACCAATCGCGCAGATTTTCAAAGCCATAGGCCTCGTTCTTGCCAATCTCATACACGATGTTCTGGATATCGTCGGCGCTCGCGTCGGCGGGCAGCGCCGCCAGCTTGGCATCAAGTTCGGCCAGCGCCGCGCCCTCGCCGTCCACCGGCTTGCGGCGCTTCAACGTCGGCGCGACATAGTCGCGGTTGTACGCCATCGCATTGTCGATCAGCCGGTCGAGCTCGGGATAGGTCGCGGCGTCGGCGCCGTCGACATATTGGCCGAGATAGCGCCAGATCTGGTCCTTCGACGCGTCGGCGCCCATCACCCCGACCAGATTGAGCAGCAGCCCGAAGGTCACCGGCAGTTCAGCCGTCGGAACATCCTGCCCGCGCGCGACATGGACGTGATGCACCGGATTGCCCAGCTTCTTGTCGGCATCCTGCGCGGGATAATTGCCGCGCATCTGCAGATATTCGTCGACCGCCTTGGGGATTACGCCGATGTGCAGTTGCTTCGCCGCCTTGGGCTCGCGATAGGCGAAGAACGCCAGGCTCTCTTCGCTGCCGTAATCGAGCCATTGCTCGAGGCTGAGACCATTGCCCTTCGACTTCGAGATCTTCTCGCCCTTTTCGTCGAGGAACATCTCGTAAATCAGCCCCTCGGGCTTGCGCCCGCCCAGCGCCTTGGCGATCTTGCCCGACTGGACGCCGCTGTCGGTCAGATCCTTGCCGTACATTTCGTAATCGACGCCGAGCGCAACCCAGCGCATCGCCCAGTCGACCTTCCACTGCAGCTTGGCACCGCCGCCCAGCACGCTGTGCGTGATCGTCTGGCCCTCGTCCTCGAACGAGACCAACCCGGCATCGGCATCGACGACGGTCACCGGCACCTGCAGCACCACCCCCGAGGTCGGACTGACCGGGAGGATCGGCGAATAGGTCGCGGCGCGCTCGGCGCGCAGCGTCGGCAACATGATGTCCAGAATGTCCTGATTGTGGCGCAGGACATTCTTCAGCGCGTCGTCGAACGCGCCCGACTTGTACCGCTCGGTCGAACTGACGAATTCATATTCGAAGCCAAACCGATCCAGAAACTCGCGCAGCATCGCATTGTTATGATGTGCAAAACTTTCGAATTTTCCGAACGGATCGGGGATCGCGGTCAGCGGCTTGCCCAGATGGTCGCGCAGCATGTCGCCGTTCGGCACATTGTCCGGAACCTTGCGCAGCCCGTCCATATCGTCGCTGAACGCCACCAGCCGCGTCGCCGCGCCGGTCATTTGCTCATAAGCGCGCCGCACCATCGTGGTGCGCAACACCTCGTTGAACGTGCCGATATGCGGCAACCCCGACGGGCCATAGCCGGTTTCGAACAACACCGGCGCGCCATCCGGCTTGCCATCGGGATAGCGTTTGACCAGCTTGCGCGCTTCCTCGAAAGGCCAGGCCTTGGACGTGAGGGCGGCAGCACGAAAATCGGTCACGACAATCTTCCGATACTTGGGGTGGCAGGGGCTTCGCCCTTTCCCGCTTTTGCGCGCTTTTGCAAGCGCGCGATACGCCGCGCCGGGCGCTACGCGCGCGCTGCCGGGTCGAGCAGGATCGCCACCGATCCGCGCTTGCGCCCGGTATCGACATAGGCATGCGCGGCAGCGATGTCGTCGAATGCATAGGTGCCGTCGACCACTGGGCGCAACGCACCGCGCGCCGCCAGTTCAGCCAACTGCCCGATATGCTCGGGCTTTTCGTTTGCCGGTCCGGCAATCACGCGGCGCCCGCCACGCCCCGGCGCCCCGATCGTCGCCAGCATATCGGGCAGCCCCGCCGCGATCGCCACGAACCGGCCCATGGGGCGTAGCAAAGGCAGGGCTTCACCCGTCGTCATGCTGCCTGCGGTTTCGAAGATGACATCGTAAGCGCGCGGCGCGCGGCGAAAATCGGTCGTGGCGTAGTCGATGATCGCGTCCGCGCCCAGATCGCGCACCAGATCGGCATTGCGGGCGCTACACACCGCGGTGATATGTGCGCTCCGCAGACGCGCCAGTTGCACCAGCGCCGTTCCGACGGCGCCAGATGCCCCGACGACCAGGATTCGCTCGCCGGGCGCCACCTTCGCGACCTCCAGAAAATGCAGCGCCGTGCTGCCCCCGAAACTCAGCGTCGCTGCCTGCGCAAAGCTGAGGCCTTCGGGCTTCGGCGCGATTGGCCCAGCTTCGGCAACGCAGCGATATTCGGCATGGCATCCCATTTTCCCGCCCGGAAACGCCATCACCGCATCGCCCGCGCGGTACCGGGTCACGCCTGCCCCCACGGCCTCGACGATCCCGGCGATCTCGGTCCCCAAAATCGGTTGCCGCGGCCCGCGCCAACCGAGAAACGGCCGCGCCAGCAAGCCCATCCCCGCCGGAAAGCGCGCCGCGCGCATCCGGCTGTCGCCCGATGACACCGTCGTCGCCAGCACCTTCACGCGCACCTCGTCCACAGCGGGTTCGGGCATCGGCACGTCGCGAAATTCCAGCACCTCGGGCCCGCCGTAGCGGGGACAGACAACGGCTTTCATCGGCGAATCCTGACCTTGGAGAGGGGACGGCGCCTTTCTGCATATTTCACGCCCGCGCACCACCCGCCGCCATGTACCGGGGCATCGCCAAACGCCGCGCGTCGGCAATCCGGTGCGTCGCCCGCCGCACCGGATTGCTTCCTTGCCGCAAATTACGTCTGCTGGGCGCTATCGTCCGGTGTAGCGTCCGGACATCGGAAATTTGCTGCCATCATGATACGTCACCTCGCCGCTGAACGCTTTGCCGTCCGGCCCCAGCACGCCGATGAAAACCACATTGCCCTGCGGCGAAGCGACGGTCATGCTCACCGTTTTTCCGGCCACGCTGAGCGATTGCACCGGGAGGACATGGTTGCCCTGGTCGGTGGTGAGCGTCCCCATATAGCCAGCGCCGACGCGAAAGACGGTCATCGCACCATGCGTTACCCCGCGCGCCGACGGCACATCGAACGTCCAGTTGCCGGACAGGTCGACGGGTGCGGGCACCACGACCGCCGTCGTCTGGGCGGATATGTCGGCCGGGGCGACCAGCACCAGGGCGGACGTCAGCAGAATATATTTGGCAATCGTCATGTTCACACTCGCAATTGAAGGGATGGAGAGGGTCAGGTCTCGTATCCTCCCACCGCCGACAACCGGTTTTGCGTGAAACGACCGCGGTTTTTCGCTAGTGCGACGCCATGCCATTGGCGAAGCCTTTCCCCGGCGAATCCGCGATCGGACGCCATCTTGTCGCCGCGCTGGCATTGGGGATGCTTTTCGCCGTGCTCGGCCCCTTTGGCTCCTACCCGGCGCTTGATCAGGTCACACGCTATGGATTCTGGATCGGACTGATCCTGTTCGGCTATTTTTCTACCCTCACCGCAAGCCTCGCAGCAGACAAAATCGCGGCGGTCGCACAGCTCCATCCCCTCGTTCGGATCATCGTGGTGGCGGCGGGCTCGGCGCTTCCGGTCAGCTTCGCCACCGCATGGGCGCTGTCGCAGGTGCAGGTGGGCCGCGTGGTCACGGTACAAGATATGCCGGCGCTGTTTGGCGCGGTCCTGAGCGTACAGGTCGCGCTGGCATTTGTTCAACATGGCATTTCGAACGGCAGCTGGACCGTGGGCGATCGCGCCGCGGCCGAGGTGGAGACTAATCTCAGCGCCGCTCCCGCTCCGACTGCATCCGATATCCGGCCCTCCCATGAACACACTGCCGCCGTCCGTTTCATGCAGCATGTCCCCGCGCACCTGGGCAAAGACCTGCTCGCAGTCGAGGCGGTCGACCATTATCTGAGGATATACACCAGCGTTGGCGCAGCGCTGATCCATATGCGGATAAGCGATGCCATCGACGCTTTGCCGGACACCGACGGGCTGCAGGTGCACCGCAGTTGGTGGGTCGCCCGCGATGCCGTCACCGGGCAGCGGCGCGACGGCGCGAAACTGCGTCTGACGCTGGCAAATGGCCTTACCGTTCCGGTGAGCCGCACGTTCCTGATGGCGGTCCGCAGCATCGGCTGGCCGGTGGCCGATGGTCGGCCGTCGACATAGCCCCAAGGCGCCGCATCCCAAGCGACGCCTCAACCGCATCGTTATCGGAAAATTTACCATGTTCGCCTTAGCATCGCGCTATGGACACACCCCGCATCCCGCAATCGCGCCGCCAGACCCGCACCCCCGTCGCGCTCGACGTCACGGTCAACGGCGTGCTCAACTTTGTCGAGGGCCAGATCAGCGATCTGTCCGAAGGCGGCGCGCGGATCGACGGTGCCAGCATGCCGGCGCGCTCGCGCTGCGAAATCCATTATGGCGGTCAGGTGACTTATGCCGTGGTGATGTGGTCCGAAGTCGATCGCATGGGGGTTCGCTTTCCTTACGAGCTTACCCACGGACCGCTCTATAATGCATTGAATCGCGCAAGAAATACTGCCGCTATCAATCCCGCCCAGATCTTCCTGAGCAACCGCGCGCCGGTGTTCGGACGCCGCGGCTTGAGCTGAACGTCAGAAGGGCGCGATCGCTACGCCTTCGCGCTCATTGTCCCAGATCATCGCCATGATCCGCCAACCGCGATCGGGGTCCTTGAACAACTGAATCGAATTGATGCCGCGTCGCTCGGGCAGCGCGTCGTCCAGCGCGGCGCGCGCTTCATAGGCGCTCCACGCATGAGCCATATTGCCGAGCACGTCGATCCGCCGTCCGATCTCGATCTCGAAAAAGTCGTTCTCGGCAAAGAAGGGCGTGGTGTCGCGCGCGTAATCGTCCAGCCCCATGCTGCGAAACGTCGCCCGCCCATCAGCATCGACCGACGTCCGGATCTGCCGCGCTTCGGGGTGGAAACAATTGGCCTGCCGCGACCAGTCGCGCGGCCCCTTGGGTCCGGAGATCATCGCATACATCTCGTCGATGACCGCCCCGATCGCCTGTTCGTCGTTCATCCAGCCTGTCCCTCTTTGCGTTACCATCGCAAGCCTCGCCGAAGCGGTTCGGCATCGCAAGCGGAAAGCCGCCGATCGCTTTGAGAAGCTTGCCGCGTTCGCCTTTTGTCCCTACCTTCGCTCCATGCCCGTCGCTCCGCTCCCCCTCCCCGCGATCCACGCCAGCCATGTCGGCATCTGGATCGCCGATGCGCACGGCCGCGTGCAGCGGGTGGGGCGCGGCGAAGCCATTGCGGCGGTGGCCGCGACCCCGCACCTGCTGCTCAATGCGACGCTGACCGGCGACCGGCTTGGCTACCCCGAGCTATCGGGGCTCGACCTGCTCGAACTCTTCGCTTTCCTCTATCCGGCGCGCTTTGCAGTGCCGACCCCGGCAGGCATCGCCGCGGCGATTGGCCTCGCCCCGCCGAAAGCCGAGGCGGACATCGCGGCCTTTCTGCCGCAGGCGACCGCGGCGATGCTCGCGGGGATCGACGATCCGGCATGGCCCGAACGCGAGGGCGCCTGGCACGGCCTGCAAGCGCTCGCCCGCCAGCGCTGGCCGTGGTCGCCGCTGGTCCAACCGCGGCTGACGGTACCGGAAGGCAACGAACGCTGGCTGTTCGCGCGCCTGCCCGAATGGGAGGAGGCGCCGCCGCGTCCCGCGCCGCGACAGGTCCGCATCAACCCCGACGACGTCACCGCGCGGCTCGACCGCCTGACCGGCGATGGCGCCGAACGCCGCCCGGGGCAGCAGGATTATGCACGCGCCGCCGCCGCGATCTTCGAACCGCGCGAACGCAAGGACGCGCCGCAAATGCTGGTCGCCGAAGCCGGAACCGGGATCGGCAAGACATTGGGCTACCTCGCCCCCGCCAAGCAGTGGATCGACCAGTCGGCGGGCAGCGTCTGCATCTCGACCTTCACCAAGGCGCTGCAACGCCAGTTGTCGCGCGAGACCGAGCGGCTGTATCCCGACGCCGCGACCCACCGCGAAAAGGTGGTCGTCCGCAAGGGCCGCGAAAATTACCTCTGCCTGCTCAATCTGGAGGATGCGCTGCAAGGCGGCTTTTCGGGCCGCGCCGCGATCCTCGCGCAGCTGGTCGCACGCTGGGCGGCCTATACGCGCGACGGTGATATGGTCGGCGGCGACCTGCCCGGCTGGCTGCCCGCGCTGTTCCGCCGCAACGGCACCACCGCGCTGACCGATCGGCGCGGCGAGTGCATTTACGCGGGCTGTCCGCATTTCCGCAAATGCTTCATCGAACGCTCGGCGCGCGCCGCGACGCAGGCCGACATCGTCATCGCCAACCATGCGCTGACGATGGTGCAGGCGGCGCGCCCGCGGGACGGCGGGGCGCCCGCAACGCGGCTGATCTTCGACGAGGGTCATCATCTGTGGGACGCCGCCGATTCGATGTTCGCCGCTGCGCTGACCGGGCAGGAGGCGGTCGAAATCCGGCGCTGGGTGCTGGGGCCAGAGGGCAAGTCGCGCGGGCGGCGACGCGGACTCGCGGCAAGGCTCGCCGATGTGGCCAGCTATGACGAGGCAGGCGAGCAGGCGATCCAGGCGGCGATCGCCGCCGCCGCCGAACTGCCCGGCGACGGCTGGCTCGGTCGCCTGTCCGAAAACGACCCGTGGGGCGCCATCGAACGGCTGCTCGCCGCGGTGCGCGGGCAAGTCTATGCGCGCGCGGTCGACACCCGCACCGCCGATGCGGGCTATGGCCTGGAGACCGAACTCGCCGATCCCGAAGCGGCGCTGGTCGCTGCCGCCGCCAACGCCAGCGACGCGATCGAGGCGCTGCTGCGCCCGCTGCTCGCGCTCGGCAAGCGGCTCGACGCGCTGGTCGACGACCCGCCCGACTGGCTCGATGGCCAGGCGCGGGCGCGCGTGGACGGGGCGCGGCACAGCCTCGGTACCCGTATCGACACGCTTGGCGGCTGGCTGTCGCTGCTCGGGCGCGTCGGAGGTCCGGCCAATCCCGATTTCGTCGATTGGCTCGCGATCGATCGCTACGACGGCCGCGAATTCGACACCGGGCTGCATCGCCACTGGCTCGACCCCGCGCGCCCGATCGCCGAAATCGTCTATCGGCCCGCGCAGGGCGTGCTGGTGACCTCGGCGACGCTGCGCAGCGGGCATGGCGCACAGGGCTGGACCGAAGCCGACATCCGCACCGGCGCGCGCCACATGGACGGCGGCGTCCAGCACTTCGCGGTTCCCAGCCCCTTCGACTATGCCCGCCAGTCGGAGGTGATCATCGTCACCGACATCGCGCGCGGCGACCTGCCCGCGCTCGCCGGGGCGTACAGCCGGTTGATCGAGGCATCGGGCGGCGGCGCGCTCGGGCTGTTCAGCGCGATCCGACGGCTGCGCATCGTCCACGCGCGCATCGCCGACCGCCTCGCGCGCGCCGGGCTGCCGCTCTATGCGCAGCATGTCGATCCGCTCGACACCGGCACCCTCGTCGACATCTTTCGCGCCGACCCCCACGCCTCGCTGCTCGGCACCGATGCCTTGCGCGACGGGGTCGACGTGCCGGGCGAATCGCTGCGGCAGGTGATCATGGAGGGGGTGCCGTGGCCGCGCCCGACGATCCTGCACGCGGCGCGGCGCGCGGCGCAGGGCGGCAGCGCCTACGACGATATGGTTATTCGCGGCCGCATCGGGCAGGCGTTCGGCCGCCTGATCCGCCGCGCCGACGATTTTGGCCAGTTCGTGATGCTCTCGCCCAGCTTCCCGTCCAGACTGCTCAGCGCCTTTCCCGAAGGCACCCCGATCCGCCGCCTGCCATTGGACGAAGCGGTCAATCATGTCGCGGCGGCGAACGTCGAGCGCAGAAAAACCGCCTTTCCAGCCTTTTCACCGTCATAAGTTTGCGGCACAAGGCTGGCGAACGAGGGCATAAGCGCGGATGCGCGGGGGAAGATTTTGAAGACTTTGACGATCCTGCGCCACGCCAAATCGGGTTGGGACGTGCAGGTCGAGCGCGATTTCGATCGCCCGATCAACAAACGCGGGGCGCGCGGCGCCGAAATCATCGGGCAATGGCTGAAGCGTCAAAAGCTGCCGATCGACCGCATCATCGCCTCGCCCGCGGTGCGTGTGACCGAAACGCTCGACATTTTCCAGCCTGCCGCCGATCTCGATACGCTTGAGCCACATTGGGACCGCCGCATCTATCTCGCCTCGGCGGCGACCTTGATCGACGTCATCCGCGACACCGGCCGCGATGCCGACCATTTGCTGATTTCGGGGCATAATCCGGGGCTGGAGGATCTGATCCTGATGCTGGTCCCGGAATCAGGCGGCAACGAATTACGCGCCGAAGTCGAGGAAAAGCTGCCGACATCGGCGCTGGCACGCCTCGAACTCGACATCGCCGACTGGCACGCCCTCGACACCGGCATGGCGCGCTTCGCCGCCTTCATCCGCCCGCGCGACCTCGACCCGACGCTGGCGCCCGCGATGGATCATGATTAGGTTCGCGTTTCAAACATAAGGCCTGAGGCCGAAATCGAATTTGCTATGCCAGTGTGATTGCCATCCGCCGTCACTGATAAAGCGAGCACTGTGTCAGGTTATCAGGTCACCCTCTCAATTATCCGCCTGCTTACCGTCGCAATAGGGCTGTGGGTGCTTGTGCAGAAACTAGTATCCGAGACCGCTCCCGTTGCTTGGGGTTTGTTCTGCATATTGTTCTGCTCGCTATTGGTCATGCATAGGGTCATTGACCGGCTCCCGATGTCGCATGAAGCAATTTTTCGCGTCGCCAATACCAAACAGTGGTCCGAGCTTTCAGAGTTTCAGCGCCACGGCTTGATGCTCTTCGACTTACCTTTGTTTCGAGCACTGCGTGATCGAGAGCATCAACGTCTTAGCACGGAACCGCTGTTTCGATTCACGTACGACAGAAATTGTATCGTGCTTCAGTCTGTGACGGGGCAGCAAATCGAGCGGTATATTCTTAGAGAAATTGCACGTTGTGCAGCTCCATATGGCGTAAGAAATGAGAAGGCGGACAAAGACTTCAATATTTTCAGGCAAAAACGAACTCCCGAACTGCGGCTAGCAGCGGATGACGGGCGCATAATTCATTATGTAGGCGAGAAATTTGATAGCGGTGGTCTGATATCAGCGCGGAGCTTCGGCATGGCCCTAGAAACTGCCTATATCATGACGCTACCCGACAAAGGACGAATCCCCTATATGTGGGCAATGCGCTAGCACCTAAGGGCAGCCACTTCGGCTTTCTTCCTCTGTTGCTTCCAATAGCCGACTGCCCGCTTGCGACGCCAAAATCGAGATCCTAAACCCTGCCAATCGCTAGGCCAGCCGGTCTAATCCAGCGCTGCCGCCAATCGTTTTCGCAGCGCTACGAGCGCCGCGACCGGTACACCATGCGCCTGTCCCATCGCGCCATTCCCGGTAGCAGGCTGAGCGCGGGTCTCAATTGCGGGCGCTTCGGCCCCCTTCGCCGCCGTCTCCGACAACGCCTTGCGCGCGCCCTCGACCGTGAACCCCTGCACATGCAGCAAATGATGAATCCGCTCGGCCAGCGCAACGTCCTCGGCGCGGTAATAGCGGCGGCGGCCCGACCGTTGCAGCGGCTTCAGTTGCGGAAAGCGGGTTTCCCAATAGCGCAGGACATGCGTCGGCACGCCGATCCGCTCCGCCAGCTCGCCGATCGACAGCATCGCTGCGGGCGCCTTGCCGCCGTCCCCGGCCATGTCAAACGCAGCCATGGTCGATGCCCGGCACCCTAACCGGCAACACGCGCTCGCATCGTCTGGCTGGCGCGAAAAGTCATCACGCGGCGCGGCAGGATCGGCACTTCGATCCCGGTCTTGGGATTGCGGCCGATGCGCTGCGCCTTGTCACGCAGGACAAAGGTGCCAAAGCCCGAGATTTTGACATTCTGCCCGCCCGCCAGCGCGTCGGACATATGGTCCAGAATCGATTCGACGATCGTCGCCGATTCGTTGCGCGACAACCCGATCTGCTGGTTGATGCGCGTCGCAATATCGGCTCGCGTAAGCGTTCCTGCGGTCATGACGGTCCCTTCCCCCTCGTGAAGCGAAAATGTTCGAACCGGTCCCGGACAGCCCCCACCATCACGAGTCCCGTGCCCCTATGTAACAAAAGCGAATTAATCCGCCAAACTGAAACGGATGGAGCGAGAAGTTCATGCGCCGGAGCGATATTACACCCGCAGCACCGCGGCGCCCCAGGTAAAACCGCCGCCCATCGCTTCCAGCACGACCAGATCGCCGCGCTTGATCCGTCCGTCGCGCACCGCGAGGTCGAGCGCCAGCGGCACCGATGCGGCCGACGTATTGGCATGCTGATCAACGGTCAGCACGACGCGCTCGGCGGGCAGGCCCAGCTTTTTGGCGGTCGCGTCGATGATCCGCTTGTTCGCCTGGTGCGGCACGATCCAGTCGATCTGGTCGGGCGACAGGCCAACATCGTCCATCACTTCGCCCAGCACCGACGCGAGGTTGGTCACCGCATGACGGAACACCTCGCGCCCCTGCATCCGGACATGACCGACGGTACCCGTCGTCGACGGCCCGCCATCGACGTAGAGCATATCGCAATATTTGCCCTCGGCGTGGAGCCGCGTCGCCAAGATACCCTGATCATCGTCGACGTCCTTCGCCGACAGGACGATCGCCCCCGCGCCATCGCCGAACAGGACGCAGGTCGTGCGGTCTTCCCAGTCGAGGATGCGGCTGAAGGTTTCCGATCCGATGACCAGCGCGTGCTTTGCGGCACCGGTGCGCAGCATCGAATCGGCGACCGACACCGCATAGAGAAAGCCCGAGCACACCGCGGCGACGTCGAACGCGATGCAGTCGGGCGCGCCAAGGATCGCCTGCACCTTGGTCGCGCTGGCCGGAAACGTATTGTCGGGGGTCGCGGTCGCCACGATGATCAGCCCGATGTCCGACGGTTCCAGTCCGGCCGCCGCCAGCGCCTGCCTGGCGGCGTCGGCGCCCAGCGTCGCCGTCGTCTCGTCGGGTTCGGCGATGTGGCGAAAACGGATGCCGGTGCGCTCGACGATCCATTCGTCGCTGGTATCTACACGTTCCGCCAGCTCGGCGTTCGACACCCGGGTGCGCGGCAGCGCCGAGCCCGTTCCGGCCAGAATCGCGCGCAAGGTCATGCCGCGTCGCCGCGGCGGAAATTTGCCAGATCGTCGGTCACTTGCCGCGTAATGTCCTTCTCGATCAGCTCGGCGCACAGGTGGACGCAGTTCGCGACCCCCTTGGCATCGGCGCTGCCATGGCTTTTCAGGACAACGCCGTTCAGGCCCAGGAACACCGCGCCATTGTGATTATTGGGGTCGAGATGATGGCGCAGCAGCTCGGTCGCGGGGCGCGAGATCAGGAAACCGATCTTCGAGCGGGTCGAGCTGGTGAAGGCACGGCGCAGCAGATCGGTGACGAAACGCGCCGTCCCCTCGATCGTCTTCAACGCGATATTGCCCGAAAAGCCGTCGTGGACGATCACATCGACGTCGCCGCGCGACAATTTGTCGCCTTCGATGAAACCGGCAAACTCCATCGGCAGCCCTTTGGCGGCGCGCAGCAGCGCCGCGGCGTCGCGAATCTCGTCGGTACCCTTCAGTTCTTCGGTGCCGATATTGAGCAGCGCGACGCGCGGACGCTCCAGCCCCATCGCGGTGCGCGCATAAGCCGCGCCCATCACCGCAAATTGCGTGAGGTTGGTGGCGTCGCATTCGGTGTTGGCGCCGAGGTCGAGCATGACGACGTCATTGTCGCCCAGCGTCGGCAGCAGCGCCGCCAGCGCGGGCCGGTCGATCCCGGGCATCGTGCGCAGCGCCAGCTTGGCCATCGCCATCAGCGCGCCGGTGTTGCCCGCCGACACGGCACCGCCCGCATCGCCGCGCTTCACCGCGTCGATCGCCAGCCCCATCGAGGTGCTTTTCGCCTTGCGCAGCGCCTGGCTTGGCTTGTCCTCGCCCGTCACCACGCCATCGGTGTGGATGATGTCCGACGCCGCGCGCAGATTCGGATGATTTTCGAGCGCCGCCTTGATCTGCACCTCATCCCCGACGAGGATGAAGCGCAGTCCGTCGTGCTTGTGGCGTGCCATCGCGGCGCCGGCGAGCATCATGCGCACGCCGACGTCACCGCCCATCGCATCAATCGCGATTCGCGGTGTCAGTGCCATCAATTTGCGCTCCGGCTAGGGGTCAGGCGCCGACCGACACCACTTCGCGGCCGTTATAGTGGCCGCAGGCATTGCACAGGTTGTGCGGGCGCTTCAGCTCGCCGCAGTTCGGGCATTCCTGAAAGGCTTCGACCTTCAGGCTGTCGTGGCTGCGACGCATGCCGCGCTTCGAGGGCGAGGTTTTTCGCTTGGGAACGGCCATTTTATATCCTGCATTCTCAATAGTGTGTCACGAATCGGCTACCCGGATTTGTCATCCCCGTTGCCGGAAATGGCTGGCCCGCCCGCCGTGCGATACTTTATCCTTGCCAGGTAGTGACAGGGAAATCGTCCGCCGAAGGGTGCCTCAACGCCAGAAGGTGTCGGGTGCCGGATCGGGCGGGGCTATAGCGTTTTTGCCCGCAAAGGCAAGCCCTGTGGATGACAATAGCCAAGCAAAAGCGTCGCCCTTGCCGATCGCCCGGCGCGATGCCACACATCGGCACGCGCCGGGCGATGACAGCCGTGGCCGAATAGGGGGACGCATATGATAATCTTGCCGATCAGCCTGACGATTGCCGCCGGAGCGGCGCTGCTCAACCTGTGGCTCAGCGTGCGCGTCGGGCGCGTGCGGACCAAAGAGAAGGTGTTTATCGGCGACGGCGGCAATGAACTGGTGACGCGGCGGATGCGCGCGCACAGCAATTTTGTCGAAAACACCGCCTTTGTCCTGATCCTGCTCGCTCTGGTTGAGTTGGGTCTGGGATCGTCGATGTGGCTGTGGGGCGTCGGAGCACTGTATCTGGTCGGGCGCATCCTGCACGCGGTCGGCATGGACGGCATGATGTGGGGGCGCATGGCCGGCACGATCATCACGATGCTGACCCAGCTTGGTCTGGCGCTCGGCGCGCTGGCGATCGTCTATCTGACCCCGACCAGCGTCACGACGACCGAGATCGAGGAAACGATGGTGGTGACGCCGAAGTAAAAGCTCCGTCATTGCGAGCGTAGCGAAGCAATCCAGGGCGTGACAAGCCGCTCTGGATTGCTTCGCTACGCTCGCAATGACGAAGGGGTTTAGTTAGCTGTCCCCAGCGCCATATCGCCGACAAACGGATTCGTCCGCCGCTCATGCGCGAAATTGCTGTGCGCGCCATGCCCCGGCAAGAAGGTCGTGTCGCCGCCGAGCGGCCACAATTTCTGCGTAATCGAATCCAGCAATTGCTGATGATTGCCGCGCGGAAAGTCGGTGCGCCCGATCGACCCCTGAAAGATCACGTCGCCGACGATCGCCAGCTTCGACGGCGCGTGATGGAACACGACATGGCCGGGCGTGTGGCCCGGGCAGTGGATCACGTCGATCGTCAGATTGCCGACCGTCACCGTGTCGCCATCGACCAGCCAGCGATCGGGTTCGAACGTCTCGCCCACCATCCCGAAGCGCGCGCCGTCCTCGGCAAATTGCGCGATCCAGAAACGGTCGTCCTCATGCGGCCCCTCAATCGGCACGCCGAGCTCTTTCGCCAGCATCCCCGCCTGCCCGCAATGATCCATATGGCCGTGCGTCACCAGGATCTTTTCGACCTCGACCCCCGTCTGCCGCACCGCTTCCTTCAGTTTGGGCAGGTCGCCGCCGGGATCGACAAAGGCCGCCTTGTTGGTTTCGGTGCACCACAGCAGGGTGCAGTTCTGCTGAAAGGCAGTGACCGGCACGATCGCCGCGCGCATCGGAGGTTGGGGAGCGTTCATGCCGGTGATGTGGGGAAAAGCGGTGCAAATGGCAAGCCACCGCCGCGCCCGATCATCGGCGCCGGGTTTGACCGGGCGACGCGCCCGGCCTATTCCCTTGCACGATGACCGACGCCTTACTTCACGGCACCGTCCATGTCGCGGGCGACGATATGCAGGCAGCCTTGACCGGCGATACCGCCGCGCTGGCACTGTGGCAAAGCCTGACCCCGCTCGGCCGCAACGAGTTCATCTGCTGGGTCGACGACGCCAAACAGGCCAAGACGCGCACCCGCCGGATCGAACGAACGATCGAGGAGTTGCACGAGGGCAAGAAGCGACCATGCTGCTGGGCCGGCTGCATCCACCGCACCGACAAGGCGCCAAGCCGCTGGCAACAGGCGGTGCTGATCGACAAAAAGGCGAAATAGCGCCGCGCCTCAGCGCAGCGTCATCGTGTCGCCTTCGACATTCACCGCATCCAGTTTCGACAAATAGCTTTGTCCGAGCAGCGAGACGCCCATGTCGGCGTCGATCACCGCCGCCTGTACCTGGCGCACCTCCAGCCCGTCGACCTCGACGCTGTCGAGCAGCACGGTGCGCATCGGGACGTCGCCGCCCGCGGTGCGCGCGGTGCCGCTGACCGGCAGTCGGTCGACATCGATCCCGATCGCTTCGGCATCGCGGCGGGTCAGTGCGATGATCGACGCCCCGCTATCGACCATCATCCGGATGTTGGTGCCGTCGATATTGGCGTCGGCATAGAAATGCGAATCGCCCGAGCGGCCCAACCGCACCTCGCCCCCCGACGAGCGCGGCTTGCTATCCGACGAATCCCAGCCGCCGCGGCGGCGCTCGGTCGTCCAGTTGCCGCCGTCGTCGTCCTCGGTGGCGGCGCGCGCATCGCTGCCCGGCGCGCGGCTGGCGACCCCCGCCATACCGATCGACACCACCGCGATCACCGCGGCCAAGCCAAGAAAGCGCCCGAACATGGCGCCGCTTGTCGCAAAATTGGGTTGGAGATTGGTTAAGCGCGCGCGTGCGACGCCAAGGTCGGCACAGTTCAGCCCAAAGGCTGTTCGATAAACGCCCGCCACGTCGGGGTGCCACCGCGAATGCTGTATGCGATCCGCGCGCAGGCATAGGGTCGGCCCATGCGGTTGTCGGCCTCCGCCGTGGTTGCCGGCCACGGCCCGCTGCCGTCGCCGCCCGCCGCCCAGCAAACCAGCGCCTCGGCCTCCTGCCCCGCCTCGATCGCGGCGCGTTCGTCGATGCTGAGTGACGACGGCGCGCTCCAGCCCAGGACGGCGCGATGCGACAATCCTTTTGACAACAAGGCATGATGAAACGGGCCGCGACCATCGCCAAGCAGTGCGGCGACGCGCGCGCGGTCGGTGGGCGCCAGCCATTGCCCGCCCAGCAGCGGCACCCAGCGCGCCGGATCGCCCGAGCGCAGCGCTGCTGCCAGTTCGTCGGCAGCCGCAGCAAAGCGCGGCGTCCACGCCGAATCGGCGGCAAGCGGAACGAGCCGCGCGAGCGGAACCGGCGCGTCATATTCGGCGGTCAGCAGCGGCGCGGGCGCGCCGCTCTTTGCGGCCACAGCGGGAGCGGTGAATGCGGCGACCAGCGCCGACGAAATCAGGAACCTGCGCATCAGGCGATCTTAGCAGGAATCGCCGCCTGTGTCAGGCGTCAGCCTGCACCAGTCCACCGCGCATCCAGAGCGGCGCGGCGGCGGCATCGATATTCTCGACCCGGCGATGCTCGACCGACCAGCCGAGTTCGGGATAGGCAATCACCTGCCGCTTTTCGTCGGCATCCACGATCGGCACCACGATCAACCGCCGGTTGACCTTTTGCCGCCAGTTCATTCGCGCCGTATTCTCCTGGCCGACGTAGCAGCCCTTGGTAAAGCTGACCCCGTTCAGTTCGGCGGCGTTGCATTCGAGCCACAAGGTGGTGCCGTCGCCGAGTTCGGCGCGCCCCTCGGTGACGCCGAGCGCCATCCGGTGCGCGCGCCACGCGTCATCGGCGCCCCCATCGCCATCGGCAGGCGCCAGCCAGCGCCGCCCGAGCTCGGGAAGGCGCGGGTCCGCGACGCCGACATCGCCCTCCGCAACCCAATGAACGCAAAGATCGGGCTCGCGCTCGATCGTGATCGCGCGGCGCAGCCGGTATAGCGTCAGCCGCTTCGCCAGATCGCCCGCCGCGTCGCGCTCGCAATCGACCAGCACGTCGTCACCGTTCGCCCACAGCAGAAAATCGAACAGCGCCTTGCCCTGTGCGCTCAGCAAAGCGGCCCACACCGGCAGGTCTCCCGCGGTGTCGTTGGTGACCAGCCCTTGCAGAAAGCCGCGCACATCGTCCCCCGACAGACGGATGAGCGCGCGGTTGATCAGGGTGGTATTGGCCATGGCGATAATCTAGGGACGCGGCAGCCAAAACCAAGCACCCATTTCATCTGCGAGAGCCGCATGACCGACCGCCTGACGATCCGCCGCCCCGACGACTGGCACGTCCATCTGCGCGACGGCGCGATGCTGACCCATGTCGCGCGCTACACCGCGCGGCAATTTGCCCGCGCGATCGTCATGCCCAACCTGTCGCCTCCGGTGACGACCGCCGAGGAAGGCCGCGCTTACCGCGACCGCATCAACGCCGCGGTCCCCGCCGGACTCGGCTTCACCCCGCTGATTGTCGCCTACCTCACCGACGCCACTGACCCCGACGAGATCGCGCGCGGCCATGCCGAGGGCGTATTCACCGCCGCCAAACTCTATCCCGCCCACGCCACCACCGGCAGCGCGCATGGCGTCACCGACGTCGCCAACATCATGGGCGTGCTCGAACGGATGCAGGCCATCGGCATGCCGCTGCTGATCCACGGCGAGGTCACCGACCACGACGTCGACATCTTCGACCGCGAGGCGGTGTTCATCGAACGGACGCTCGAACCGCTTGTCCGCGCCATGCCCGACCTCAAGATCGTGTTCGAACATATCACGACCGCGGAAGCGGCGCAGTTCGTCGCCGATGCCCCCGCCAATGTCGCCGCCACGATCACCCCGCAGCACCTGCACATCAACCGCAACGCGATGCTGGTCGGAGGCATCCGCCCGCACGCCTATTGCCTGCCCGTCGCCAAGCGCGAGCATCACCGGCTGGCAGTGCGCGCCGCCGCGACCTCTGGCTCGCCCAAATTCTTCCTGGGCACCGACAGCGCCCCGCATGCCGTTCACACCAAAGAGGCATCGTGCGGCTGCGCGGGGATCTTCAATGCGCCCTATGCGCTCGAAAGCTATATCACGGCGTTCGACGAGGATGGCGCGCTCGACAAATTCGAAGGATTCGCGAGCGAACATGGCCCGCGCTTCTACGGCCTGCCGCTCAATGACCGCACCGTGACGCTTGAACGGGGAGAAACGGTCGTACCCGACCGCATCGGCGAGGTCGTCCCATTCCACGCGGGCGAAACGCTCGGCTGGAAGCTGGCCTGATTTGTTTCGCACGAAGACACAAAGGCACTAAGAGGTCGCTCGATTTTATGAGCGTCGCCTGTCGCCGCAGGCGATCCAATTTTCGGCGCTACGCGCAATCGAGCGCCGATGGTTGCGTTACGACGCCGCCATCTTCGTGCCTTTGTGTCTTCGTGCGAAACAAAAAATCCGGACCCGCCCGAAAAACACCGCCTAGGCGATCTCGATCATCCGCTCCGCGCGGGCCTTGCGCCATAGATCGAAGCTGAACACCGCGATGCTGGCCCAGATCAGCAGGAAGCAGAACAGCTGCGCGGGTTTCAGCGGCTCGCCGAACACGAACAGTCCCAGCAGAAACGCGATGCTGGGCGCCAGATACTGGACAAAGCCCAGCACCGCATAGCTCATCCGCCGCGCCGCGGTGGCGAACAGCAGCAGCGGGATCGCGGTCACCACCCCGGCCGCCGCGAGCAGCCAGCTGATCCCCGCCCCTGCCCCAAAGCCGCGCCCGTCGCCGATCCACATATAATAGCCCGCCGCCGCCAGCGACAGCGGCAACAGCAAGGTCGTCTCGATCGCCAGCCCAGGCAGCGAGCCCACCGACACCACCTTGCGGATCAATCCATAGGTTCCGAAACTGAGCGCCAGCGTCACGCTGATCCACAAGGTATCGAGCGCGCCCGCCAGCAGGATGGCGACGCCGATCGCGGCGATCGCCACTGCGACCACCTGCAGCCGCGACAAGCGTTCGCCGAGGAAAATCATGCCGAGCAGCACGTTGACCAGCGGGTTCAGATAATATCCCAGGCTCGCCGCCAGCACATGATCGCTGAACACGGCATAGATATAAACCAGCCAGTTCAGCGCGATCAGCAGCGAACTGGCGAGCAGCAGGCGCAGCACCCGCCAATCCTTCAGCGCCGCCAGATATTCGCCGATCTGGCGGCGGAACGCCATGATCAGGAAACACAGCGGCAGCGACCAGATGATGCGCTGCGCCAGTACCTCGACCGGCGGCACGTCCTCCAGCAGTTTGAAGAACAGCGGAACAAAGCCCCAGATCGCATAGGCGCCGAGTGCATAGGGCAGCCCGCGCTGAGGGGGCGCCGCATGGGCGGTCGGCTGGGTCATGGGAGAAAGCCCGCCTTTCGGCCAAAAATCAGATGATGCCGCCGCCCAGCATCAGGCGGATGACGCCGATGACGATCACGACGATGTTCAGATTGCGCCCGCTGGTGCTGCTCGACATCGCGCCGAGCGCCAGCCCGACGACGGCAAAGGGAACGATCACCCAGTTCGCCCAGCCGAGCAGCGGGATGAAGGCAAAAACGGCCAGAACCAGGGCAATGGCGCCGATGACGAGCGAGGCAATGTTGAGCATCTCCGGATTGTCGCATGCCCTTCGCGCGGCGGCAAGGGACTTTCGGTTCGTCGACGAGAGCACTCGTTTCGTCTTGTTGCCCCGCGTTCATGCAACGCGATTGGGGCGCGGGTCGTTTTCTCCTCGAAGCGCCTAAAGCCGTCCAGCGGCAAAGGGCGCGACGCCAGGAAAGGATTATAAGATGCGTAGTTTCAACAAAGGCCTGTTCGGCGCCATCGCCGCCGCCAGCGTTGCCCTGACCGCTCCGGCCTATGCCGGGATCAGCGCCCCCGCGAAGGCGGAAGGCTTTCACCAGCTCGACCAGTCGAGCAGCTTTCACAAGCGCGACAAGCGCCGGTACAATGACCAGCGCGTCCACGCCAACACCCGCGTGTGGCGCGACCGCGACGGTCGTTATCGCTGCAAGCGCGACAATGGCACGACCGGTCTGCTCATCGGCGGCGCCGTCGGCGGTCTCGCCGGTAATGAAATCGCCGGTCGCGGCGACAAGCTGCTCGGCACCGTGATCGGCGCCGCCGGTGGCGCCCTGATCGGACGCGAGATCGACCGCGACAAATATCGCTGCCGCTAAGCGATAGAGACCCCGTTACGGGTGTGGGTCCGAGACCCCTCCGCCCGCACACGTGATGGAGAGGGCGCCAACCTGGTCGTTGGCGCCCTCAACATCGTGTCCGGTGGGCAGCTGGCGCTTGTCCCGCCGACCAACTTGGCCCAAAAGCACCTTCCCTGATCAACGGGAGAGGATCGACCATGCTCAACGGCCCGCTGCTCGTGACCGAGCGTCTCATCCTGCGCCCGCCCGCGACCGAGGATTTCGAAGCCTTCGCCGAAATGTGCGCCGAAGAAGAGACGATGCGCTTCATCGGGGGCACCTGCCCGCGTGCATCGGCGTGGAGGCAATGGTGCACGCTAGCGGGTGCTTGGCACATCCGCGGATTTTCGATGTTTTCGGTGATCGAGCGCGCAAGCGGCGAATGGGTCGGGCGGCTTGGCCCGTGGGAGCCCGACGGATGGCCCGCCCCCGAAATCGGCTATGGCGTGCGCGCCAAATTTGCGGGCAAGGGCTATGCATTCGAAGGATCGGTCGCGGCCTGCGACTTTGCGGTCGAATTCCTGGAATGGCCCGAATTGATGCACAGCATCGACCCCGCCAACACACGGTCACAAGTGCTCGCGGCGCGCCTTGGTGCGACCAACAGCGGCCCGACCCGCTTGCCCGCGCCCTTTGAGGACGCGCCCGTCGATGCATGGGTGCAGAGCGCCGACGCCTGGCGGATTAAGCGCAAGGAGTTCCAGCCGTGAACGACCAGCATGTCGATCCCGAACGCGCGCAGTTCGACGCGTTCAAGGCGCTGCCGCGTGACACCGTCATCCACATGCTCAACCTCGTCCGCTTCAAGCCCGCGGCCACATATCCCGCCGACCATCCGCTCACGGATCAAGGGCTGAGCGGCGCCGAGGCCTATGGGCATTATGGCACCGACAGCGGCCCGATCTTTCAGCGCGTCGGCGGCCGGATCGTGTGGCGCGGCGCCATGGCCGCGATGGTGATCGGCCCCGACGCCGAGCGATGGGACGCGATGTTCATCGCCGAATATCCGACCAGCGCGGCGTTCATGGAGATGGTCACCGACCCCGTCTATCGACAGGCCGTGATCCACCGTCAGGCGGCGGTTGAAACATCGCGCCTGATCCGCTGCGCGCCCGCAAATCCGGGTTCATCGGGCTTTGCCGCTTAAGGCCACCGTCTCACGTCGCCGGGAAGACGATCCCCGGTTGAATCGTGCCAGGCATGCGATTCCGTCTCGCTCCGAGACAGTTTTGAGCTAACAAAGTCTTACCCGTTAACGCATTTTATTTGCGCCTTTTTAACCAGGATCGGGCAATCCGGGTCAAAGATTAAGGGAGTGTTAGCGATGATCTTGCGCGGAAAATGGCTGGTAACCGGCCTGCTGATAGCGGCGGCGCCGCTCGCCGGGTGCCGGGACAATCCCGAAGCCAAGTCCGAACTCGCCCCGCTCGACGACGGGCTGACCAATGCCGACCCGGCGGTCAAGGGCGCGCTCGAAGACAAGATCATGGTCGATCCCAAGCTGGCCGGTCAAGCAAACCAGAATGCCGTCGGCCCCGGCAACCGGCCGGTCGACGGCCAAGTTCCCGGCGTTGCGGGCGGCAAGGCGGCGACTGTCGCCGAAGCCGCCGCCGCGCTCAAGGCCGGCAAGCTGCTCACCGCGCCCAAGGCGCTTCCGATGGAAGCGGGTTGTGACGGTTGCGAGGCGAAAGAGCGCCCGGTGACGATCGGCGCACTCGCCCGCGACCAGTCGAAGGGCGGCTGCGACGCCAAGCTGACCTATGGCAATGCCTGGGCCGATCGCCTGCCCGCCGCGTTCAAGGTCTATCCGCGCGCGACGCTGCGCGAAGCCGCGGGCATCGCGGGCGGCAAGTGCAACATCCGCGTCGTCAACTTCCAGACCGCGGCGTCGATTCAGGGGGTGCTCGACTATTACCACACGATGGCGATCCGCGCCGGTTACACCAGCGACCACCGCGTCAACGGCAACGAACATATGCTGGGCGGCACCAAGGGCGACCTCGCCTATGTCATCATGGCGCGCCGCGACGGCGGGATGACCGACGTCGATCTGGTGGCTTCGGGCGGCAAGTAGCTAAATCCTCCCTGTCGCGCAGCGATGGGGAGGTGGCAGCGCGAAGCGCTGACGGAGGGGCTTTGGCGCTACCCTTGCTGCCCCTCCACCCCTTGCTTCGCAAGCGGTCCCCCTCCCCATCGCTTCGCGACGGAGAGGAACAAAAAAGGCTCCGGTTTCCCGGAGCCTTTTTCTTATCAGACGACAAGTTCGTCAAACCTTGTTGCCGAGCGCGCCTTCGACCTTACCCTTCAGATTCTGGGCTTCGCCCTTGCGCTCCTGCGCTTCGCCTTCCTGGCGCAAACGCTCGTTGTCGGTCGCCTTGCCAATCGCCTGCTTGGTGTTGCCGGCGGCTTCGTTGGCGAGACCTTTGGCTTGTTCAGTAAGTTCACCCATGGATTTTCTCCTAGCTGATGGCCGAGGCGACGCTGCCTCTTGCCGGACCAACGAGCCACCTGCGCCAATGTTCCGCGCGCCCGGCAAAGCGTTCAGAAAAAAGGATGTTTGACGTGCAGCGAAAACAGGATTGAATAGCGGCATGACCCGTCGCCACCCCGTCCTGCTCGCCGCAACCGCCATGTTGCTCGCCCCCACCGCCGCCGCCGAGCCGCCGCCGACCACACCTGCCGCAGCGCCGCAACTGCGCGGCCTGAACGCCGAGGAAGCCGCGGCGCTGATCGCCAAGGTCGCCGACGCGCAAACCAGGCTGAAGAACAAGGAGCCAGTGACCTTCGAACTGCTGTCGGGCGCCCCCGCATCCTACCCGATGACGCGCGTGTCGCCGCGCGATGCCTTTCTTCGCCTACCGCTTGGCAAGACATTCAGCGTCGAGCGCAAGGCGACCGACAACAAGCTGTGGCAACCGCATCGCATCACCATATTACCCGACGGCCCCGGCAGACTGTTGTGGGATGTCGAAGTGGTGCTGGGATTTTACGGCAATATCGAGCGCATCGAGATGATCTACCGCCCGCCCGCGCCGTTCTGATTTCGCCCTATGGCTTCAGGCTCAACAGCGCCCGCGAATTTTCGTAGCGGATTTTCGCCTTTTCGGCGGGCGTGATGTCCAGCTTGTCCAGCGCGTCGAGCGTCTGCTTCAGCGAAAATTGCGGATAGTCCGATCCGATCAGCACATGGTCGATCCCGACATTGCGCATCGTCCAGATAAATTCTTCCTCGATCGGCGCGTCGGCGGCCAGCGTCACCATCGCCGAAATGTCGAAATAGATGTTGTCGCCGAACAGCCCCTCGGCGGTCCGCGCCATTTTCAGGATGTTCCAGAACCGGAAATTCAATCCGCCCATATGCGCAAAGATGAACTTCGTCTTCGGCGCCGCGAGCGCCAGGTTGAACAATTTTTCGCTGTCGCCGCCCGGCACGATGTTCGCATTGTCCATCACCACGACGATGCCCAATTCACCCGCGCGCCGGACCAGCGCCAGCACGCGCGGATCGGCGGGATCGAAACGCTGGGTGTGCGGATGGATCTTGAGCATCTTCACGCCCAGCGCCGCGACCCGCTGCAACTCGTCGCGCGCCGCCGCATCGTCATATGGATGGACGGTGACGATAGGCACCATCGCCGGATGCTTCTTGGCAAGCGCCAGCAACGCGTCGTTGTGGGCGCGGATGCTGGCCGGGTTGCCCGCCAGCGCCTGATTGTCGGGGCCGCCGAACCACATCCCGCCAAAACCGCTGATCGTCAGCCCGGCGCCCTTCACCTGCGCCTCATATTCGGCGATCGACGTCTCCCCGTTCCACAAATGGACATGGCTATCGAATACCGGCTGCGCGCTTGCCGAAACGGGGACGAGCAGCGCGGCGACGAGCAGGGGCAGGATTTTCACGTCAGGCTCCTCAGATCAGCCCCGCCAGCGGGCTCGACGGATCGGCATATTTGCGCAGCCCCATGCGCCCCGACAAATAGGCATCGCGCCCCGCCTCGACCGCCAGCTTCATCGCGCGCGCCATGCGGATCGGGTCTTTGGCCTCAGCGATCGCGGTGTTCATCAGCACGCCGTCGCAGCCAAGTTCCATCGCCACCGCCGCATCGCTCGCGGTGCCAACCCCCGCATCGACCAGCACGGGCACCGAGGCGCCCTCGACGATCAGGCGGATCGTGACGCGGTTCTGGATGCCCAGCCCCGACCCGATCGGCGCGCCAAGCGGCATCACCGCGACCGCGCCCGCATCCTCGAGTTGCTTCGCTGCGATCGGATCGTCGACGCAATAGACCATCGGCAGAAAGCCCTCTTTCGCCAGCACCTCGGTCGCCTCCAGCGTCTCGCGCATATTGGGGTAGAGCGTCTTCGCTTCGCCCAGCACTTCCAGCTTCACCAGATCCCAGCCCCCGGCCTCGCGCGCCAGCCGCAAGGTGCGGATCGCGTCGTCGGCGTTGAAGCAGCCCGCGGTGTTAGGCAGGTAGGTGATCTTTTTCGGATCGATAAAGTCGGTCAGCATCGGCGCGGTCGGGTCCGACACATTGACCCGGCGCACCGCGACGGTGACGATTTCCGCCCCCGACGCCGCGACCGCCGCGGCGTTCTGTTCGAAATCCTTATATTTGCCGGTCCCGACAATCAGCCGCGACGCGAAAGTCCGCCCGGCAACGCTCCAAGTGTCGGTCAACAACCGCCTCCCACAAAATGGACTATTTCCAGCGCATCACCCTCGGCGAGCGCCACGTCGGCCAGCGTCGAGCGCGGCACGATGGCGCGATTGCGCTCGACCGCGACCTTTTTGACGTCCAGCCCCAGCGACGCAACGAGATCGGCAACGCTGCCTTCGCGCACCTGCCGCTGTTCGCCGTTGAGGATCACAGAAATCACCGCTTAGCCGCCTCGCTTTGCCTTTTGCCGAGCAGCCCATATAGGGGGAGCGAGCAACGTAGCAACCGAAAGCCCGCGCATTGACCGACAAGCCGACCGTCTATGTCCTCTCCGGCCCCAACCTCAACCTGCTCGGCACGCGCGAGCCGGAGATTTACGGGCATGACACGCTCAACGACATTCACGCGCGGCTCGAGGCGCAGGCCGAAACGCTCGGGCTCCGGCTCGAATGCCGCCAGACCAACCACGAAGGCGTGCTGATCGACTGGCTGCACGAAGCCTATGTCGCGGGCGCCAAGGCGGTGCTGCTGAACGCCGGCGGCTATACGCACACCTCGATCGCGCTCCACGACGCGATCAAGTCGATCAAGGTGCCGGTGATCGAAGTTCATCTGTCGGACCCGATGCAGCGCGAGACGTTCCGCCATGTGAGCTATGTCGGCATGGCGGCCGTCGCGCATTTTGCAGGGCACGGCGCGAACAGCTATACGCTGGCGCTGGACGCCGCCGCGCGACTCTGACAATAGGGCGCATCAAAAAACGGGGTCAGGCGCCCAAATGACGGCGCCGCAACAACAGGAAAAATTCTCATGGGTGACCATAAAGACAATGGCATCAACATCGATCCGGCCTTCGTGCGCGCACTCGCCGAGCTGCTCGACGACACGCAGCTTTCGGAAATTGAGGTTGAGGACGGCGAACGCAAGGTCCGTGTCGCGCGCACGCTGACCGCCGCGGCCGCGCCCGTCGCCTATGCGCCCGCGCCCGTCGCCGCACCCGCTGCTGCTGCCGCGCCCACCGCAGCGCCTGCGG
>JAFAGN010000107.1 GCA_023422695.1 Pseudomonadota bacterium | reverse complement strand
GTCGAAGGGCGCTTCTCGGTGAGGTGCCCTTCGACAGGCTCAGGGCTACGGTTTAAGTCGGTGGCGACGCGGCTTCATCAACCGCCCCCAACACCCGCACGTCGGTCCGCGGATAGGGTATCCGGATCCCCGCCTCCTGGAACCGGTCCCAGATCCCCAGAAACACTTCGCCCTGGATATTGCCCAGCCCCGCTTCGGGGTCGGAAATCCAGATGCGCAGTTCATGCTCGACCGCGCGCTCGCCAAAGCCGGTGATCCACACGGCCGGTTCGGGTTCATCCAATATGCGCGGGTTCGCCTTCGCCGTCTCGACGATCAGCCGCTGCGCCAGCCGCAGATCGGCGTCATACGGCACCGGAATGCGCATCCGCACCCGCACCTCGGGGCTGGCATAGCTCCAGTTTTCGACCGCCTGCGTCATCAGCAATTCGTTCGGGATCAGATGCTTTTTGCCGTCGCGGGTCACGACATTGACCGCGCGCACCCCGATCTTGGCGACGCGGCCCACATTGGGCATCCCGCCGGGCAGCGTCGATCCGCCCATGCTGCTGCCGTCGCCGACAACGAGCACGTCACCGGGCTTGATCGACCGGTCCATCAACAGGATGATCCCGGCGATCAGGTTGCCGACGGTTTTCTGCAGGCCGAAGCCGATCGCGAGGCCCGCGGCGCCCGAAAACACCGCCAGCGCGGTCAGGTCAATGCCGAGAAGGTCGATGCCGAACAGCATCGCAAAGACGAACAGCGCGATCGCGATCAGCTTTTCGGTCAGCAATCGCTGCGTCTGGTCGATATGGGTGTTGCGGCGGAGCAGCCATTTGGTCGCACGCAGCGCGATCTTCACCGCCAGATACAGCAGGACCGCGACAACGACCGTCGAGAACAGGCTATACAGCGACAGGCGGTAAGCACCGACGTCGAGCCCGATCGCCTTCATCGCGACGACCATCCCGTCGAACCCCTCGCGCAGATTCGCGGCGGCGCTCATAGTGCCGCGAACCCGCGTTCGAGATCGGCGATCAGGTCGGCGGGATCCTCGAGCCCGATCGACAGCCGCACCAGCGGATCGGGGTCGGCCCATTCGGTCGCGGTGCGAATCGGGTTGCCGGGGACGACCAGACTTTCAAAACCGCCCCAACTGAACCCGATGCCGAACAACGCCAGCGCATCGATAAAGCGCGCGCGGCCCGCGGCGTCGGCGCCCTTCAGGGTAAAGCCGAACAACCCGCTGGTCCCTGAAAAATCGCGCGCCCAGATCGCATGGCCGGGATCGCCGGGCAGCGCCGGGTGCAGCACGCGGCCAACCCCAGCATGCGCGGCCAGCCAGTTTGCGACCGCCAGCCCATTGTCGCCCTGCCGCGTCATCCGCACGTCGAGCGTCCTGAGGCCGCGCAGCATCAGCGCGCAATCGTCGGGCGACACCGCCTGCCCGAGCTGATACGCCGCGCTGCGCAGCCGCGGCCACACCGCTTTGGTCGCGGTCAGCGATCCCATCATCGCGTCGCTGTGGCCGCCGACATATTTGGTCAGGCTCATCATCGCCACATCGACGCCATGCGCCAGCGCCGGAAACAGCAAGGGCGTCGCCCAGGTGTTGTCGAGCATCGTCAGCACGCCGCGCTCGCGCGCCACCGCGGTGATTGCGGGGATGTCCTGCACCTCGAAGGTCAGGCTGCCTGGCGATTCGAGGAAGATCAGCTTCGTTTGCGCGGTCATCAAGTCGGCGATCCCGACGCCGACCAGCGGATCGTAATAGATTGTCGCGACGCCATAGCGCGCGAGCAAACCATCGCAAAAGGCGCGCGTCGGCTCATAGGCGCTATCAACCATCAACAGATGGTCGCCGGGCGCCAGCAACGCGAGCAGCCCCGCCGAATTGGCTGCGACCCCCGACGGGTACAGCAGCGTCCCCGCCGCCCCCGGTTCCATTTCGGTCAGCGCGTCGGCTAGCGCCCACACCGTCGGCGTGCCGCGGCGGCCATAATAGAGCTTGTCATGGGTGGCATGGCCCCGCGCCTCAAGGTCGGCCATATTGTCGTAGAGGATCGTCGAGGCGCGCCACACCGGCGGATTGACGACCCCGCCGCCCAGCCGCGGGTCGCCCGTCCACTCGGGCCGCCGCCCGCCCTGCACCAGCTTGGTCGCCGGGCGGAGGCTCTCATCGTCGCTTTTGCTCATCACGCCTTGTTAGCGGAGCATGGACCAAAATCCAGTGGCGGAGCCAACAGGTCCGCGCAGTAAGACATAAAAATGCCTCACGCAAAGGCGCGAAAGCGCAAAGAAACACACTAGCCTTCTTTGCGCCTTCGCGCCTTTGCGTGAGATCAAAATCGCGCTTCGCGCGCGGCCCAGCGCACCGGGCCGCCCAGAAGATCAAACTGCGCCGGTCGCCTTCGGCGTCGCCGGGTCGGCGCCCCATTCGGTCCAGCTGCCGTCATAGACCGCGACATCGTCCTTGCCGAGCAGATGCGCGCCGAACGCCACCACGGTCGCGGTCATCCCGCTGCCGCAGGTCGTGACCAGCGGCTTGTCGAGGTCGACCCCGGCGGCGTCGAACGCGGCCTTCAGCTCGTCGCCGCGCTTCCACGTGCCGTCGGCGTTGAACAACGTGCTGTGCGGCAGGCTGCGCGAACCCGGGATATGGCCCGGCGCCACGCCCGGACGCGGATCGCGTTCTTCGCCGGTAAAGCGCGCCGCGGGACGCGCATCGACGACCTGTTCGGCGCCGCTGTCGACGTTCGCCAGCATCTGGTCCTTGGTCCGCACCGCTTTCGCATCGCGCCACACGGTGAAGTGGCGGTGGCGCAGCGTCTGCTTGCCCATTTCGAGCGCGCGGCCCTCGGCCTTCCATTTGGCGAGGCCGCCGTCGAGCAGCGCCACGTCGTGCGCGCCGAACAATTTGAGCAGCCACCAGGCGCGTGCCGCGCTTTTCAGCGGGCTGTCGTCGTACAGCACGATGCGGCTGCCATCGCCCAGACCCAGCGACTGCATCCGGCTGGCGAATTTTTCGGCAGGCGGCGCCATATTGTCGACGGCGTTCGACGCATCGGTCAGTTCGGCCAGGTCCATGAACACCGCGCCCGGGATATGGCCCGCTTCATATTCGCCGCGTGCGTCGCGGCCTGCGTCATCCATGAATTTCGTCGCGTCCACGACCCGCAGGTCCGACGCCCCCAGTTCGCGTTCCAGCCAGTCGGTTGAGACCAAGGCGTCCATGTCATGCTCCTGTTGCGACCGATCGGAACTTTACCCGTTCCTTCGCCGGTCATCCTGCGCCGTTCTTTCCGGGGAAGGCAAGCCTATGCCCCGCCGTGCCCTTTTTCAAGCACGGTGGCGCTCTGCCTCAGCCAATGCTGCGCTGCAACAATATTCGCACCGCAAAAGCGGCGGAGGCGCCGCTATTGCGCGCGCTTGATCGCGGTCGCGCGCGCGCCCGGCGCATCGACCTGATAGGACGGGCGGTCGAGCGGCAGCGGCGCCAGCTTGTCGTTGGCGCCGGTGCCTTGTTCGCGGCCCAGCACGAAACTCCCGGCATTCTGGCCGAATGCCTCGCCCTCGCCATCCCAATGATAGGTGACGTCGAACGCGATCACCGGCACCAGCATCGGCTTACCGCCGATCATCAACGGCTCGATCGCGGCGCGCGGCAGCATCACTTCGGTCGACAATTCCTCGCCCGCCCCGGCATCCAGCGTCATGTCGTCGCGCAGCACGCTGCCCCCCGCGCCGTCAAAGAATCGCGCGAGCACGGGTTCGGGCATCGCCGACCCTTGATTGAGCGCGATGCGGACCATCAGCCCGGTCGCGGGCAATATGCCCTGGTTGATCAGATGGAGCGAGAAGGCGACGACGACATGATCGGGCGCAAAGCGGATGCTGCGAATGTCGAGTGCCATCCCGACCACCGCGCGGCGTTCGCCCGCGGCGCGATTGACCAGCGGCGATGCGGGCCGCGGTTCGTCGCGGCGAACGGGGACCGCCGGTT
>JAFAGN010000182.1 GCA_023422695.1 Pseudomonadota bacterium | reverse complement strand
TTGGCGCCGGGGGGGGGGCAGCCCCCCCCGCGGCGGCCCCCCCCCCGCCCCCCCCCGCACGGGGGAGGGGGGAGAAGCTGAATGAAACTCAAAGACGTTTACCCGCTGTATCTCAACAACAAGGCCGTGCAGCCGAACACCGACCTGGAAGTGATCGACAAGTTCACCGGCGAGGTCGCGTTCCGCACTGCGCTGGCCACCCCCGATGTCATCGACGAGGCGATCGCG
Organism: Pseudomonadota bacterium; assembly: GCA_023422695.1. Lineage (GTDB taxonomy): Bacteria > Pseudomonadota > Alphaproteobacteria > Sphingomonadales > Sphingomonadaceae > Sphingopyxis. The sequence goes on along the minus strand of JAFAGN010000182.1, from coordinate 4,144 downwards.
GGCGCGGTGCGCGCCGCCGAGCCGATGGCGCGGCTCGCGAGTTTCGAAAAGCGTGACGTCCTCAGCCATTGCGTTGCGCGGTTTCAGGAGCGGTTCGACGAGCTCGCCTATGCGCTGTGCGTCGAGGCGGGCAAGCCGATTGCCGACAGCGAGGGCGAGGTCACCCGCCTGATCGACACCTTCCGCATCGCCGCCGAGGAAGCGACGCGCAACTATGGCGAGGTCCAGCCGCTCGACATTTCGGCGCGCGCCAAAGGCTATATGGGGATGTGGAAGCGCGTGCCGATCGGGCCGTGCAGCTTTATTTCGCCGTTCAACTTCCCGCTCAACCTCGCCGCGCACAAGATTGCACCCGCGATCGCGATCGGTTGTCCGTTCGTGATGAAACCGGCGTCGCTGACCCCGCTCGGCGCGATCATCATGGGTGAGGTGCTCGCCGAATGCGACATCCTGCCCGAGGGTGCGTTCAGCATCCTGCCCGCGAGCCGCGCCGGCGCCGACCTGTTCACCACCGACGAGCGGCTCAAGCTGCTGAGCTTCACTGGCTCGCCCGGCGTCGGCTGGGATCTGAAGGCCAAGGCAGGCAAGAAAAAGGTCGTGCTCGAACTCGGCGGCAACGCCGCGGTGGTCGTCGACAAGCACGCCGACCTCGACCATGCGCTCGCGCGGATCATCTTTGGCGGCTATTACCAATCGGGGCAGAGCTGCATCCACGTCCAGCGCGTCATCATCCATGCGGACATTTACGACAAGTTCCGCGACATGCTCACCGCGAAGGTCAAGACATTGAAATCGGGCGATCCCAAACATCGCGACACCTTCATCGGGCCGATGATTTCGGTCAAGGAAGCGCAGCGGCTTAAAGGCTGGATCGACGATGCGGTGGCGGCGGGCGCGACGCTGCTCGCTGGCGGCGGATGCGAAGGCAATATGCTGGAGGCGGCGCTGCTCGAGAATGTTCCCGCCGATGCCGACGTCGTCGTCGAGGAAGCGTTCGGCCCGGTCGTCGTGCTGTCGAAATTTACGACGTGGGACGAGGCGTTGGCCGAGGTCAACGACAGCAAGTTCGGCTTGCAGGCGGGGCTGTTCACCAGCGACATCCAGAAGGTGATGGACGCTTGGGATCATCTCGATGTCGGCGGCATCGTCGTTAACGACGTGTCGAGCTATCGCGTCGACAACATGCCCTATGGCGGGGTGAAGGACAGCGGGCTGGGGCGTGAAGGGGTCCGGTTCGCCATCGAGGATATGAGCGAGATCCGCAATCTGGTGATCCGGCGGACTTAGCGCCATACACCTTGTCATTGCGAGCAAAGCGAAGCAATCCAGAGCGGTTTACGCTACTCTGGGTTGCCGCGTCGCTTCGCTCCTCGCAATGACGGATGAGGTGCCACCGTCACAAAACCGCCCCCAAACTGCCCCCAAACCGACGCGGCTTTGAATCGCACAGTGTCACAATTCTCCTGTCTATGCCGGTGGCAGCTAAGGCTGCCCACGGAGCATGACATGGCCTCGATTTCGACCCTGCCCATTCCCGCGCGTTTCCCCGATCCGTTCACCACCGACCCGCATGTGCCCGAACGGTTGATCGGTGAGCGTCGCAACTACCGCAGCGTGTGGGTCAGCGACATCCACCTTGGCACCCGCGGGTGCAACGCCGCGATGCTGATCGATTTCTTCGACCATGTCGATTGCGAGACGCTGTATCTGGTCGGCGACATCATCGACGGCTGGCGGCTGAAAAAGCGCCATTTCTGGCCGCCCGAGCATAATGACGTCGTCTGGCGCGTGCTCAAGCGCGCCAAGCGCGGCACCCGCGTCGTCTATGTCCCCGGAAATCATGACGAGATGGTCAAGCCCTTCGACGGCTTCGATTTCGGCGGGGTCGAAATCCGCCGCGAAGCGATCCACGAGACCGCCGACGGCCGCAAGCTGCTCGTCGTCCACGGCGACGAATTCGATGCAGTGATGCTGGCGCACCGCTGGCTCGCCTTCGTCGGCGACGCTGCCTACACCGCGCTGATGAAGTGCAATGTGGTGGTCAACCGCATCCGCAGCGCGTTCAGCCTGCCCTATTGGTCGCTGTCGATGGTCGCCAAGCACAAGGTCAAAAACGCCGTCCAGTTTATCGGGCGCTACGAGGAAGTCGTCGCGCATGCCGCGCGCTCGCGCGGGGTCGACGGCGTGGTGTGCGGTCATATTCACAGCGCCGAGATGCGCGAGATCGAGGGCACCGAATATTACAACGATGGCGACTGGGTCGAAGGCTGCACCGCGCTGGTCGAGCATCATGACGGACGGATGGAGATATTGCACTGGGCCGAGGAAGTCGCGGCACGCGCCGTGCCGACGGTCCTCGAACTCCCCGCCCCGGCGCGCGCCGCATGAGGATTTTGATCGTCAGCGACGCATGGGAGCCGCAGGTTAACGGTGTTGTCCGCACGCTACAGGCGACGATCGCCGAACTGCGCAAGGCGGGGCATGAGGTCGGCGTCGTTTCGCCCGACCTGTTCCGGTCGGTCCCCTGCCCCTCCTACCCCGAAATCCGCCTTGCCCTCGCGGGGTGGCGCAAGGTCGGCCGCCATATCCGCGCCTTTGCACCGCAAGCGATCCATATCTCGACCGAGGGTCCATTGGGCCTTGCTGCGCGGCGCTGGTGCCTGAAAAACGGCTTTCCTTTCACCACCGCCTATCACACCCGGTTTCCCGAATATGTCGCCGCGCGGCTGCCGCTATCACCCGCTTTCGTCTGGCGCTTCATCCGCTGGTTCCACCGCCCCGCGCGGCACATCATGGTCGCCACGCGCAGCCTGGCGCGCGAGCTCGCCGAGCAGGGGCTGGGCCAGACGATGATGTGGGAACGCGGGGTCGACCATGATCTGTTTCGCCCCGACCGCGCTCCCCATCCCGCCTATGCCGACCTGCCGCGACCGATCCAGCTCTATGTCGGCCGCGTCGCGGTCGAAAAGAATATCGGCGCGTTTCTGGACATCGACCGCCCCGGTACCAAGCTGATCGTCGGCGATGGCCCGGCGCTGGCGACGCTTAAGGCGCAGCACCCGGACGCCCTTTTCCTTGGCAAGCTCGGCGGCGAAGCGCTCGCGGCGGCCTATGCCGGAGCCGACGTCTTCGTCTTCCCCAGCCGCACCGACACCTTCGGCCTAGTCGTCATCGAGGCGCTCAGCTGCGGCACCCCGGTCGCGGCCTTTCCCGTTCTCGGTCCCGGCGACATCATCCGCGATGGCGCGGGGGCGCTCGACGAGGATCTGGGCAGCGCGATCGACGCGGCGCTGGCATGCAACCGCGCCGATGCCGCAGCGCTCGGCGCGCGCTACAGCTGGGCGAGCTGCACCACGCAATTTGCCAAGGCGTTGTCTTTTGTTCCCGACGAGGTGCAAGGCGAACAACCGGCTGGCGCGGCTGCCTACGCCGCCTAAGAACATCAACCACCGTTCGTCCTGAGGAGGGGCTGAGCGAAGTCGAAGACCCGTCTCGAAGGACCATGCGCTGTGCTGGGTCCTTCGAGACGCCATTTCGACAAGCTCAATGGCTCCTCAGGACGAACGGTTAGTTGAACCGACGCGGCGTCAAAACGTCTTGCGCCACTCCAGCTCGATATAGCGACCCAAGGGGTCGATATAGCCCGGCTGATAGTTCAGCGGCACCACGCCATTGGCATCGGTGATCCTGCGCTGGGCGTCGAACAGATTGTCGACCGACAGGCGCAAACGCGATCCCTTCAGGAATGGCAATTTCTCGGTCAGCTTGGGCACCTGATTGAGGTCGGCAAAAAAGCGCAGGTTGAAGGTCGCGAGATCGCCGAAGTTCAGATCGCCTGCGGTGCCGCCCGTAACCGTGCTGCCGCTGTCATATTTGCCGCTCAGGCGGAAGCCCATCCCCTTGTAGAACAGGCCGCCGTCGAGTTCGAGCAGGTGGCGGTTGCTGCCACCGCCGCTGCCCGTCGCCGACCCGTCCAGCAGGTCGAGTTCGGGAACCCCCGGGCGGATCAGGATCGTGTCGGTAAGCTTGTAGGTATGATACAGCGACACCGACCAGCGACCACCCTGTGGACCGCCGCCGAACATCGCACCGGGCCCACCGCCGCCGCGCCCGCCGCGACCACCCGCGCGCGGACCACCGGCGC
>JAFAGN010000105.1 GCA_023422695.1 Pseudomonadota bacterium | reverse complement strand
GCCCCCCATCCGCCTAGCGCTAGGCCGATGGACCCCACCCGCTGCGACTAACGAACAAGTTCGTAAGTCTCGCTGCCCTCCCCTTCAGGGGAGGGCGAAGTTATGCCAAAGCCGCCTTCACAAAATCTGCCGCGCGTTCGCCGATCATGATGCTCGGCGCATTGGTATTGCCCGACACCAGCCGCGGCATGATGCTCGCGTCGGCGACCCACAGGCCACCCACGCCGTTCAGCTTCAGCGTCGGATCGACCACCGCATCGGCGTCGCTGCCCATCCGGCACGTTCCCACCGGATGATAGACGGTGTCGGCGCGACTGCGGATCAGCGCGTCGAGCGCGGCATCGTCGTTCAGATCGACCGGATGCCGGTCGGCACCGGCATAATCGGCGAGCGGCGGCGCCGCGACGATGCGGTGCATCATCCGCACGCCGCCCCTGAGCGTTGCCATGTCGCGCTCGTCGGTCAGGAAACCGGGGTCGATCGCGGGCGCCGCTGCGGCATCGCCCGATACCAGCCGCACCGTGCCGCGGCTTTCGGGCCGCAGCACGCAGGCATGGCACGAAAAGCCGTGGCCCTTGACCTTCGTCCGCCCATGATCTTCCAGCATCGCGGGGACGAAATGATATTGGATGTCGGGCGCGGGCAGGTCGGGCCGCGATTTCCAGAAGCCCCCCGCCTCGGCAAAGCAGGTCGTCATGATGCCCGTGCGTTTCAGCCGGTGTTCGACGATCGCCTTCACCATCCGCCAGGTTCCGCCCAGGCTGCTGCCCAGCGGATCGGTCGAGCGCGTTTCCCAGCTCGACACATAATCGATATGGTCCTGCAGATTGTCGCCGACCCCGGCGCGGTCGAGCGTCACCGCAATCCCCTTGTCCGCCAGATGCGGCGCAGGGCCGATTCCCGACAGCATCAGGATCTGCGGGCTGCCGAACGCCCCCGCCGATAGGATCACGCCGCCGCGCGCGCGCAGCACTTCCTGTCGCCCGCCGCGGCGGATCATTACCCCGGTCGCGCGGCCATCCTCGACGATGATCTTCTCGACCAGCGCCCCGGTGCGGATATCCAGATTGGCGCGCCCGCGCAGCGGTTCGACATAGGCGCGCGCCGCCGACCAGCGCTCGCCTGCTTTCTGCGTCACCTGATACAGGCCGAACCCTTCATTGTTCGGTCCATTGAAATCGCTGGTGCGCGGCAATTGCAGCGATGCGGCGCTTTCGATGAAACGACGACTCGTCACATTGGGCCATCGCTGATCCATCACGCTGAGTGGCCCGCCGCCACCGTGAAATTCATCGCCGCCGCGCTCATTGCCCTCGCTGCGCTTGAAATACGGCAGCACGTCGGCATAGCTCCACCCGGTCGCACCGAGCGCCGCCCACTGGTCGTAATCGAAGGCGTGGCCGCGGATATAGACCATCGCGTTGATCGCGCTCGATCCACCGAGACCGCGCCCGCGCGGCTGGTATCCGGTGCGCCCGTTCAGCCCCTTTTGCGGCACCGTGTCATAGCGATAGTTCGATTTTTCGGGGATGAAGGGCATGAACCCCGGGGTCTTTACCCGCACATCGTCGTTGGTCCCGCCCGCCTCGACCAAGCATACCGTCCGCAACCCGTCCTCGGCGAGCCGTCCCGCCGCCGCGCTCCCCGCGCTGCCGCCGCCGATGACGATGATGTCGAACTGATCCATGCTTGCCGCTCCCCTCGCCACCGGTTCGGTGGTCAATCGGGACTTACATGAATGTCATTAGCGGGTGTGGCAAGGCGGAAAGAGAATTTGCGCAGAGGCGCACAGAGCGCAGTGATTTTGTTCACGCGGAGACGCGGAGACGCGGAGAGATGCAAAAAACCGTTCGCCCTGAGCTTGTCGAAGGGCCGTTCTTTCTTTCAGCGTCGAATAAAAGACCGGTGCTTCGACAAGCTCAGCACGAACGGAGTGGAAAGTCTCTCCGCGCCTCCGCGTCTCCGCGTGAACCCAAATCTGGCACGGTCGGTGTGGCCTCTACACCAGGGCCGTTAGTTACTCCGCCGCGTCCTCGCTCGTCCGTCCCGCTGCCCAGCGTTCCTTGATCATCGCGCTTGTCGCGCGGCTGCCGTCGTGGCTCCAGCCGGGTTCGCGCCACATATAGGACAGCTTGTGCCGCCACGGCGCGGCCCAGACGTCCTTGGCGATCCCGACCCATTCGTGCACCGCGGCCCAGAGGATGTTGAAGCTGCCGAGCTGCTTGACGATGCCATAGCGCACCGGCTCGTCATCGCGTTCGGGTACAAAGCTGCCGAACATTTTGTCCCAGATGATGAAGACGCCCGCATAATTCGCGTCCAGATACCGCGGGTTGACCCCATGGTGGACGCGGTGGTGCGACGGGGTGTTCATCACCGCCTCGAACCATTTGGGCAGCCGCTTGATCGCTTCGGTATGGATCCAGAACTGGTAGATCAGATTGAGCCCGGCGCAGAAGAACACCATCGCGGGCGGAAAGCCGATCAGGAACAGCGGCAGGCGGAAGATGAAGGCGATGCTGATAAAGCCCGTCCAGGTCTGCCGCAGCGCCGTCGACAGATTATAATGCTGGCTGGAGTGATGAATGACATGGCTCGCCCAGAACCAGCGGACGCGGTGCGCGCTGCGGTGAAAGACATAATAGGCAAGGTCGTCGAGGAAGAAGCAGAGGATCCACGCCCACCACCAGCTCGAAAACTCGATCCCGATGTCGAACAGCCGATATTGGTACAGCCACACCGCGATCCCGACCACCACGCCGCCGACGAGCGCGCTCGCAACCTGGCTCCCCGTGCCGAGCATCAGTGAATTCAGTGTATCGCGTGCTTCGTAGCGGCTTTTGTCGGCGCGCAAGGCGACGATCATTTCGGCGATCAGCAGCAGGATGAACGCCGGAATCGCATAGGCGACGGGGTCGGGCAGCTTATCCACGCCCGATCTCTCGCATCCGCGACGCCCACATTCCGGCGTCCTTGCCCAGATGCAGCGTCACCGCGCCAAAGGTCCGCTCGGGCATCGTCAGGGTCAGGAAATCCTTGTCGAGCCGCCCGATCACCTTGGCGTCGATCGGCCGCGCCGCAAAATGATTGCCATGCGCTCGGACCAGCATCTGACGACCCTCACGGTTGCGGACGATCGCGGCGAAGCCTGCGCGGTCGCGCGCCACCTCGACCCCGCCAAATCCCGCCTCGGCCTCTTCGGCCAGGCGGATCGCATGCGCCTCGTCCGCGATGCGCGGATCGGCGCCGAGCCCCATTGTCTTGACCAGCCACACGACGAACAGCACCGCGGCCACCGACGCGCCCAGCTGGATCAGGTCGGTCAGCGTCACCGCTCGCCCGCCAGCGCGTCCAGCATCGGGCGGAGGCCCGTCAGGTCGTAACCCGCCCCCGCCGCCGCCGCGCAAATCGCATCGACATCTTCGCCCGCGCGCGCGCGCGCCAGCGCCCATAAATGCGTCGAACGCGTTCCCGACCGGCAATAGGCCAGCACCGGCCCGGTCGCCCCCGCCAGCACGGCGTCGAGCGCATCGAGCTGCGGATGGCTGAACCCGGCATGGCCCACCGGGATCGCCGTATAAGCCAGTCCCTCGGCCGCCGCCGCCGCCGCGATGTCGCCGCCCTGCGGCGCCGCGGGTTCCTCGCCATCGGGGCGGTTGTTGACGATCATCGCGAAGCCCACGGCCTTTGCCGCGGCGACATCGTCCACGGAAATCTGCGGGGCGACGCTATAGTCGGCGGACAGGGGTCGAAAATCGCTCATGCCGCGATGTATAGAGCAGGCGGTTTGACTGACAAGCTTGAAAGCTATGCGGTTGCCCGTGCGGCCTTGTCCTCGGGCGCCGCCGGCGGGCCGACGACCGCATGAAACCGTGCCGCATAATCGGGATGTTCGGTCCCCATGCATTTGTCCCACCAGGTGAAATAGAGCCCGTAATTGCGATTGAAGCCGCCGCTGTGGTGCAGATCATGATGCGTCGTGGTGTTGATCCAGCGCGTCAGCGGGCTCGACAGCCACCAGCGCGGGTGCAGTTCGAACCCGGCATGACCCATCGCATTGCGGATAATCTGGAACGACACCCAGGTCAGCATCACCCACACCGGCGTGGGGACAAACGCCAGCCAGATCGGCACGAACGCGATCATCACCAGCGCTTCGGGAATGGCAAAGCTGTACGCGGCCCACGGCGTCGGGGTGATCGAGCGGTGATGCGCGCGGTGAAAGAGCTTGAACAGCCGCGGATGATGCATCGCGCGGTGGACCCAATAGAAATAGGCGTCGTGCGCCACGATCAGCGCGGCGAGCAGCGCGACGTCGCCGGCCCAGCCATAGCTGCCCTCGAACCGGTGCAGCACCCCGGTATCAACGCCCCAGATGATGAACGCCGACGCCGCGGTATAGACACCCACCGTCTGAACCGACTGGGCAAATTCGCGGCGCCGGTCGGCCAATGTCGCCTCGCGCGGCTGAATCTTGCGGGTTCGCAAGGCGGTGCGGCGCAGTCCCCGGACGATGATGGCGAGCACCGCCGCCGCAACCAGATAGCGCCCGAAATCAAAGGCAAAGACGATCGGCCCCTGGGTGAACAGGATGTGGAGCGGCGGAATGGATTCGAACATCGGGGCAGTCCTGGCGATGGCAGTTGCCGTCTGTGCAGCACGCCAGCGGCCCCGCCGCTCCGCGATGATAGAAATCGGCTAGCCGATTCCGGAATCGCCCTGTCGCGTCGCCGCGGCGCGGGCGCGATATTCGGTCGGCGTTACCCCCTCCGCATCGCGGAACGCCCGGTTGAACGGGCCAAGCGAGCCGAACCCCGCGTCGAGCGCGATGGTCAGGATCGGCACGTCGCGCTGCGCCGGGTCGGCCAGCGCCGCGCGAATCTCGTCGAGACGGAAACCGTTCAGGAAAGCGGTGAAATTGCGAAAGCCCATTTCGCCGTTGATAGCGCGGCGGACGCGATATTCGGGTTCACCCAGCCGCGCGGCGAGCATCGCGATCGAAAAGCCCTCGGCACGATACGCGCGCTCTTCGGCCATCAGCGCGTGCAGCCGCTGCGCCAGCGGCGACGGTGCAGCGGACGGCCCGGCGCGCTTGGGCACCAGCCCCGGCGCTGCAAACAGGTCGGGGGAGCGAAAACGATACAGGCCGACCGACACGATGAAGGTGGCGATCAGGATCGCGACCAACGTCAAGGATCGCCCCAAGTCGGCGCTGGTGTCGCGATTGTGGAACATCTCGACAAAGGTTGCGAGCAGGATGAAGCCGCCGATCGCGCAGACCAGCGCGGCCCGAAAGCCGCGCCGTGCCTCAATCAGGTCGTTCGCGCGCCCACGCCATGCCACCCACATGCCCGCCAGCGCAAATCCGAACATCCCGATCCGCTGCAACACCCAGATTTCCATATTGAACCGGCCCGTGTCGACGACCAGCGCGATCTGGATCAGCGGCAACACCGCGAATGCGGCGATGATCGACCAGCTGCGCAGGCCGATCCGCTGCTGGTCGTCGAACCACAGCCGCACGAACAGCCAGAACAGCGGCGGCACCATCACCGACAAGGAATCGCACAGGATATAGGCGGCCTGCACCGGCCCGTCGGGGCGCAGGTTGGCGGCGAGCAGATAGGCGATGATCGCCACATGCATCGCGATCGCCACGCGCGCGGCCAACGCCGCGCGATGGTCGCGCCACAGGATCGCGATCCACAGCAGGAACAGCGCGATGGCGCCGCCACGAATCATCGGGTCGAGGATCAGCAGCGCCGTCATCGCGCCCTGCTACTGCATGCGGCGCCGGGGCGCCATTGTCGGCGACGCACTCGGCACCGCGCCGCGTCGTTCATTGCGCGGCGAGTTGCTGCTGCTGGCGGGCGCGCAGCTTTTGCAGCGCCAGCCCGCGCATCGTGTCGCGGCATGCGCGCGCCGACCGGCGCGCCTTGATGGTCAGATGTTCGACATCATTCCGGCACGCCGCCTTTGCGGCGCGCGCGATCCGGCGCTGCGCCGTCGCCACATCGGCGGGCGCACCCAGATCGAGCGAGCGCACATCGACGCGGACGGTGGTGGGGGCGTCAGACGCGTGCGCGGTCATCGGCAGGGCGACAAGCCAGGCCGCGGCGAGCGCACGAAGGAGGGGAGAGCGCATGGTCATGATCCTTTCATTGACCGGCGCCGCAAAGGGAGAGCGGCCCCGATGAAAGGCGAGATGACGGCGGCGGCGGCGGCGGTCGCGCCGCGTTCCGAATTTGACTAGCCATTTGCGAAATCGATCAGTCGCGCAGCCGACAATCGCGTCAGAAGTGGCGGATCACCGCCAGAAACGCATCGCCCCATGCCTCAAGCTTTTTGGCGCCGACCCCGGGGATCGTCCCCATCGCATCCAGCGTCGCGGGCTTCTCGGTCGCCATCGCGCGCAGCACTGCGTCGTGAAAGATCACATAGGGCGGCACATTGGCTTCGGCGGCGAGCTCGCGCCGCGTGGCGCGCAGCGCGTCGAACAGCGGATCGCCGATCGGGTTTGCGGCGCCCGCTCCGACTCCGCCGCGCGCCTCGCGCCGTGTGCGCTTCACCGGCGGCTCGGCGATCAGCACCGGCGCCTCGCCCTTCATCATCATGCGCGCGCTGGGACCGAGCATCAGCCCGCCATGCTCGGTCGTCTCGAGCGCCTCGCGCGCCACCAACGTGCGAACCAGCGGCTTGATCAGCCGCGCCTCGTCGCTCGCGACGATCCCGAACACCGACAATTTGTCATGGCCGCGCTGGGCGATCCGCTCGTCGCTGCGCCCGGTCAGCACCGCCTCGATATGTCCGGCGCCATAGCTTTGTCCGGTGCGATAGACCGCCGACAGCAGCTTTTGCGCCAGCACCGTCGCATCGACCTGGGCGGCGGGGTCGAGGCAATTGTCGCAATTGCCGCAGCGCGCGGGCGGGCTTTCGCCGAAATGGCGCAGCAGCTGCGCGCGGCGGCATTCGACCGTTTCGACGAGCGCGGCGAGCGCGTTCAGCCGCACCCGCTCGCCCGGCACCCGCGCCTCGGGCAGCTCGCTCAGCCGCATCCGCGCTTTGGCGAAATCATCGGCGCCCCACAGCATCATCGCCTCGGCGGGGTCACCGTCGCGGCCGGCGCGACCGGTTTCCTGATAATAGCTTTCGATCGATTTGGGCAGCGCGGCATGCGCGACGAAGCGCACGTCGGGTTTGTCGATTCCCATGCCAAAGGCGACCGTCGCGGTGACGATGCCGTCCTCCGACGCGACGAAATCATGCTGGACCCGCGCGCGTAGCTCGGCGTCGAGCCCGGCGTGATAGGCCGCGACGCTGCGCCCCGTCGCCTTCGCCAATTGGTCGGCCAGCCGCTCGGTGCCGCTGCGCGTCGGGCAATAGACGATGCCGGGTCCGGGGTTGGCGGCGATGAAATCGACCAGCTGGCGCGCCGCACCAACCCGCGGGCGGATCGCATAGCGGATGTTCGGGCGGTCGAAACCCGCCAGGATCAGCCCATCGTCGGGGATCCCGAGCTGTATGAGAATATCTTCGCGCGTATGCTTGTCGGCGGTGGCGGTCAGCGCCAGCCGCGGCACCGCCGGAAACGCATCGAGTAACGGGCGCAGCAGGCGGTAATCGGGGCGGAAGTCATGCCCCCATTCGGACACGCAATGCGCTTCGTCGATCGCGAACAACGCCGGGGTCCTGGCTTCGAGCAGCGCGCGAAACCCCTCGCCGGTTGCGCGCTCGGGCGCGACATAGAGCAGGTCGAGTTCGCCGTCGCGGTAGCGCTGCCGTACCTCGGCGCCATCGGCGTCGACGCTGGTCAGGCTGGCGGCGCGAATCCCCGCCGCGCGCGCGCCGCGCAGCTGGTCGTGCATCAGCGCGATTAGCGGCGACACGACAACGACGCAGCCGGTCAGCGCGACCGCGGGCAGCTGGTACGTCAGCGACTTGCCCGCCCCCGTCGGCATCACCGCCAGCGTCCGCTCGCCCGCCATGACGCGGGTGACGACGTCGGCTTGCCGCCCGCGAAAGGCGTCGAAACCGAAGGTGGATTTCAGCAGGGGGAGAAGCGCGTCGGCGGACATTGTTGGTGGCGATAGGGGTGAAGGTGATGAGAGGGAAGCCCTACCCTCAACCAATATCGTCATTGCGAGCGAAGCGAAGCAATCCAGAGCGGTTTACGCGCACTCTGGATTGCTTCGCTGCGCTCGCAATGACGAATTCAAGCCCGCACCAGCATCGCCCGCTCCGCCATCCGCGCCGCGGTTTCGCGTTCGGCCATCACGACATGGTCGGCGCCGCGGCGCACCAGATCGGCGACTTCTTCGTCCGAATGCGCCCGCGCCACAATGACCAGCTTGGGATTGATCGCCCGTGCCCGCCGCACGATCGCGCCCGCCTCGACCCCCTCGGGGATCGCGATCAGCAAGGTCGAGGCCTCGTCGAGTCCCGCCTGCCGCAACACGCTTTCCTTGGTCGCGTCGCCAATAATCACCGTCGCCCCGGCCGCGCGCGCGGCGGCCGCCATATCCTTCTGGTCCTCGATCACCGTCAGCCCTTCGCCGCGCCCGCAAATCAGCCCGCCGATATGGCTGCCGACGCGGCCATAGCCGATCAGCACCACCCCGGCATTGCACGGGGCGGGCGTTTCGGCCTCGCCCGCCGCGGCCTGTTCGGGCGCAGCATCGGTGCGGATACGCTTGACCGCCAGCGTGAACAGGATCGGATTGACCAGGATCGACAGCAACGCGCCCGCCAGGATCAGGTCGCGTCCGGTTTCGGGCAAGACCTCCAGCCCGACGCCCAAGCCCGCCAGGATGAACGAAAATTCGCCGATCTGCGCCAGACTCACCGAGACCGTCAGCGCCGTCTGGTTCGTGTGACCAAAGGCGCGGACGAGGGCGAAGGCGGCGAGCGATTTGCCGACGACGATGATCGCGACGGTCGCCAGCACCGGCCCCGGCTGTTCGACCAGCACATTGGGATCGAACAACATGCCCACCGACACGAAAAACAGCACCGCAAAGGCATCGCGCAGCGGCAGCGTCTCCTCGGCGGCGCGGCGGCTTAGCTGCGTTTCGCCGAGGATCATCCCGGCGAAGAACGCACCGAGCGCGAACGACACGTCGAAAATCACCGCGGCGCCGAACGCCACCCCCAGCGCGATCGCCAGCACCGCGAGCCGGAACAGCTCGCGCGATCCGGTGTGCGCGACCCAGTGCAGCACCCACGGCAGGATCCGCCGCGCGACGACAAACATGAAGGCGACAAAGCCGACGACCTTGAGCAGCACGAGCGCCGCCGATTGGACCAACCCGGCGCTGCCCACCTCGTCGCCGCGATCGCCGAACATCGCGGGCAGCAGCACGAGCGCGAGCACCATCACCAGATCCTCGACGATCAGCCAGCCGACCGCGATCCGTCCCTTTTCGGTCTCGACCATGTCGCGCGCCTGGAGCGCGCGCAGCAGCACGACGGTCGAGGCCACCGACAGCGCCAGCCCGAACACCGCGCTGCCCGCGATCGACCAGCCGAGCCACAGCCCAAGCATGATCCCCAGCGCCCACGCCACCGCAATTTGCGCAATCGCCCCCGACACCGCGATCTTGCGCACCGCCAGCAGGTCTTTCAGCGAAAAATGCAGCCCGACCCCGAACATCAGCAGGATGACGCCGATTTCTGCCAGCTGCATCGCCAGCCCGGTGTCGGCCACGAACCCCGGCGTGAACGGGCCGACCAGGATACCCGCGAGCAGATAGCCCGCAATCGGCGAAATGCGCAGCCGCTGCGCCAGCGCCCCCATCAGGAACGCGACGCCGAGCCCGGCAACGATGGTTCCGATCAGGGTCGTGTCGTGCGGCATGGTTTATGCGTAGGGGGATGGGGCGCTTGGGGTCAACCCGTGCGGCGCGTGCCCGCGTCGCTACAGCATGAAAACAGATGATCGTTGATCGAATGGAATGCGCAGCCGTAGCCCTGAGCCTGTCGAAGGGCGCCTAACCGAGAAGCGCCCTTCGAC
>JAFAGN010000175.1 GCA_023422695.1 Pseudomonadota bacterium | reverse complement strand
CCCGAAGCCCGACGGCAAGATCTCGTTCGACAAGCTCAGGGCTACGGTTCACAGTGAACAGGGCGGCGTTGACAATATCGGATGACCGGCGGCTCGGCAGCGGCGGCTTCACGCTGGTCGAACTGATGGTGGTGCTCGCCATCATGGCACTCGCCGCGACGGCCGTCGTGCTGACCATTCCCGGCGAAGAACGCAGTGTGCGCAGTGAAGCCGACCGGCTCGCGGCGCGGCTCGCGGGCGCGCGCGACGTGGCGGTGATCGAGGGGCGCAGCGTGGCGGTCAATTTCGCGCCGTCGGGCTATGGTTTTGAACGGCGGATCGCAGGCGAATGGCAGCCGCTTCCGGGTCGCGCCTTCGCCCAGCGCAATTGGCCCTCCGACGTCCGGTTTGCGGCGGGTAATGGCCAGGGCGCCGCGCGCATCCTGTTCGACCGCATCGGCACCAGCTCGACCCCGCAGACGGTGGTGCTAAGCGGCGGCGATGCGCGCGAGATCGTTCGCGTGTCGGCGACCGGGGAGGTCAGCCGTGGGGAGTGAGCGTGAACAAGGCTTCACGCTGCTCGAAATGCTGGTGGCGCTCAGCGTCATCAGCATTGCGGCGCTGACGCTCGTCCGCCTCGACGCCTTTGCCGTGCGCACCGCGGGCGATCTCGATGAAAGCACCGTTGCGGGAATCGTCGCGCAGAATCGCGCCGTCGAACTGTGGACCGATCCGGCGCCGCCGACGATCGGTAACAGTGCGATCGGCGTCGCCAATGCGGGGCGGAACTGGCGGATCGAACAGCGGGTAGCGCGAACCGCCGACGACAGCTTGCTGCGCATCGACCTGATCGTGCGCCCCGAAAGCGGGCGCGGGCAGGCGGCGCTGACGATTATTCGGCCGTCGCGATGAAAATTGACCCCGGCCCCCTATTCCCGTTCGCCCTGAGCTTGTCGAAGGGCCGTTCTTTCTTTGCGACGTCGAGGAAAAAGAACGGCGCTTCGACGAGCTCAGCACAAACGGAAAAAGGAGGGGCCCGAGATTTCGGGGGCCAAAGCGGCTTCACCCTCATCGAAATGCTCGTCGCGCTGTCGCTGTTCGCCGCGATTGCGGCGATCGGAGTCGGGCTGCTGCGGAGCAGCGTCGACACGCAGGACGCCGTACAAACGCGGTTGAAGGCGATGGGCGGGGTCAACCGGCTGCGCGCAGTAATGGCCAATGATCTGGCGCAAGCGGTTCAGCGTTCGACGCGCGGCCCCGCTGGCGAGGCCGTTCCTGCCTTTGTGGGATCACCCACTGGCTTTGCCTTTGTCCACGGCGGCGCGGCGGCGCTCGACGGGTCGCCGCGGCCGGCGGTCGAGCGCGTCGCTTATGCGCTGGTCGGCGGCGAGTGGCGGCGCGCCACGCAGCCGATGCTCGATGGCACCGCGTTGAACGCGGGCGACCGGCTGCTCAGCGATGTTGCCGCGGTCGCGGTGCGCTACCGCGATGAACGCGGCAATTGGGACGAAAACTGGAGCTCCGAACCCGGCGACCGCCTGCCGCTCGCGGTCGAAGTGCGGGTGTCGCGCAGCGGGCGTGAGCCGCTGACGATGCTGTTCCTGACCGCGCCGACCTTGCCGCCGCCACCGGCGCAGGAGGTTCCAGCGCCATGAAGCGCGACACACAAACCGAACGCGGCGCCGCGCTGCTGACCGTGTTGCTGCTCGTCGCGGTGATGGCGGTGATCGCCGCCACCGCGCTCGACCGGTTGACGCTGGCGACACGGATCGCGGGCAGCGCCGCGACCGTCGATCAGGGGCGCGCCGACAGTTTTGCCGCCGAACAGATTGCGCTGCGCCGCGTTGCCGATCTGGTCGGACGCGATCCCGCTAAGCTGACGCTGGCAGGTGGCTGGCTGGGGCGTGATTTCAAATTGCCCCTGCCGGGGGGGGAGGGGGGCGCCCAGCTGTCCGACGCGAACAATTGTTTCAACCTCAACAGTCTGGTCGCCGAAACCGTCCCCGGCAAGTTCAGCCAGCGATCGGGATCGATGCGCCAGTTCGGCGAGCTGATGGTCCTTCTCGGGATTGATGCGGGCGAGGCGCAGGCGATTGCGGGCGCCACCGCCGACTGGATCGACAGCGACAGCAACGACGGCCCGCTGGGTGCCGAGGACAATGTCTATCGCTCGCTGCCCGGCGCCTATCTGGCCGCCAACCGCAAAATGGCCGATGTCAGCGAGCTGCGCGCCGTGCGCGGGGTCACCCCCAAAATCTATGCGCGCCTGAAACCCTGGGTCTGCGTGCTGCCGGTGACCGATCCGGTGCGGCTCAATGTCAACACGCTCGCACCCGAGCAGGCGCCGCTCGTCGCGATGCTGCTGCCCGGCGAAATGACGCTCGCCGATGCGCGGGCGGCGCTGGCCGCGCGGCCTGCGGGCGGCTATGGCAGCAGCGTGCGATTCTGGGAGGTGGCGGCGCTTGAGCGGTTCGACCCACCAACCGACGTGGCCGAGCAGGCGGGGGTGACCAGCCGCTGGCTGACGCTGACGACGAATGTGACGATGGGGGACGGGTTTTTGACGGCAGTTTCGCTCATCGACGCCAACGGCGGTGCGCCGTCCGCTGGACAGGCGCCGCCGGTCATCGTCCGCCGCGATTGGGGTGAGAGCGACTGATATGAGCCGCACTCTGGTTCTGTGGCTGCCGCCCGTGGCGTTGCTCGGCGATGGGGACGCTCCCGATCCGGCATGGCTGCGTGTCGATGATGGCGTGATCGTCGATAGCGGGCAGGACGACGGCTGGGTCGACGCGTGGGAAAAGCCGCAAGACGACCGCGCCGACGATCGGTTGATTGCACTCGCCCCCGCCGCCGATGTGCCGCTGCGCTGGCGGCACTATCCCGACGCCGCGCCCGCGCAGGCGGCGTCGGCGGCAAGGCTCGATACCTTGAAGGACAGTCTGGGCGATGGCGCGTTGCTGCACATCGTCGCGGGTCAGCCGATCGAAGCGGGGCAGGCGGTGCCGGTCGCCATCACGACGCATGCGGCGATGACCGCGTGGACCGACTGGCTGAAGGCACGCGACCTGATACCCGCCGCAATCATCCCCGCTGCCGCCGCGATGCCGCCGCCCGAACCGGACAGCCTGTGGACCGCCGAGGTCGGCGGCGAACAGATCGTTCGCGCGGCCGATCATGCTTATGTTTCCGACCCCGAACTCGACCCGCTGATCGCGGGCGGGCGTGCCATTGCGCCGCTCGATGCCGAGCGGATGCGCGAGGCGTTGCTGCTGACGCTGGCGACGCCGCCGCTCGACCTGCTCAGCGGCGGGTGGAAGCCGAAGCGCAGCTGGTCGCTCGATCCGGCGCTGCTACGGCTCGTCAAGCGGCTAGCTGTCGCGTTGGTCGTCGTCAGCTTGCTGATCCCGATCGTTCACGCGCTGCGCCTGTCGTCCGACACCGGTCGCGCCGACGATGCCGTCGTGGCGATGGGGAAAAAGGCCGGGGTGACCGCCGCCGACGCCACCACGGCCGAGGCTGAGCTTGATCGCCGCCTCGCGGCTGCGGGCGGTGGCCCGCTGGCGTTTTCGGTGCCGGCGTCGGCGCTGTACGACGCGATGCGCGATGCGCCAGGGGTGGCGCTCAAGACGCTGTCGCACCGCACCGACGGCACGTTGACCACCACCCTCGCGGCGCCGCGGGTCGAGGACATCAACGCGGTCCTGTTGGCGCTCCAGGCGCGCGGCTACCGGGTCACCGCGCAGCCGATGGCGGGCAGCGACGGCCAGCAGATGGCCAATATCACGATCCGGGCGGTACCATGACCGAGCGACTGAAAAACTGGTGGTTGGGTCTGTCGCAACGCGAACGCTGGCTGGTTGGCATCGCGGGTGTGCTCGCGTTCGGGGTTGTCCTGTGGGGGCTTGGCCGCCCGGCCTATGCCGCCATTGTCGATCTGGAGAGCCAGCATCGCGCCGCGATCGAGCGCGAGGGCCGGGTGGCGGCGAAGGTGCAGTTGCTGGCGCAGCGCCCGGCGAAGTCGGTCGCGACCGCCGTCGATGCGGTGGCGATCGATCAATATCTGGCGCAGTCGGCCAGCGAGATCGGGCTGACGCTCGACCGCAATGAAGCGCGTGGCGCGGGGCAGGCGACGATCGCGATTGCGACCGCGCGCGCGCCGGTGCTCACCGACTGGCTGGCGTCGCTGGAGGGGCAGGGCTTTGTCATCGATCAGGTGACGATCACCCCCGCCGCCGACGGTACCGTCGGGCTGACCGCCGAACTGCGAAAGGGCGGTCAATGAGCATGCGGCAACGCTGGGGCATCGCCGCGCTGCTGCTGGCGCTGATCCTGATCATCGCGACGTTCCCGATGCGGCTCGCGTTGGCGTGGTCCGGTGCGACCGAGGCGGGGGTTACGGCGCGCGAGGTGCGCGGGTCGGTGTGGTCGGGCGAGCTGGTCGAGGCGCGGCTGGGCGCGCTGCCGCTCGGCACCGTGCGCGCCAGCCTGTCGCCGCTGGCGCTGCTCGGCGGCAATACCGAACTTGCTTTTTCGCGCGCCGACGCGCGACTCGGCGCGCTGGCGGGACGGCTGCACGGCAGTAATCCGCGCGGGGTGTCCGACGTCAACGGCACGACGACGATGTCGGGCGGACTGGGGATGATCCCGGTCGACACGATCCGGTTCGAGGGCGCGACGTTGCGCTTCGATGCCGCCGGAAAATGCGTCAGCGCCAGCGGACGCATCCAGCTGGCGGTCAGTGCGCCGATCGCGGGGCTCGACCTATCGCGCGGGCTGTCGGGGCCGCTGCGCTGTGCGAGCGGTCGCGCGCAGGCGGCGCTGGCCAGCCAGTCGGGAATGGAGCGATTGACGCTGTCGTTCGACGGCAGCGGTGCCTACCGCGCGCAATTCGCGATCAATGTCGACCGCGACCCGGCGATGGCAGCAGCGCTGGCAGCGCTGGGGTTCCGGGCTGGTCCGGGCGGCTTCGTGCTGGCGACCACGGGCCGCTTCTGACGTGGCATTTCTCGATGCCTTGCCCTTTGGCATGGGCGTCGCTTTAGCTGCGCTGGTCGGGCTGATCCTGGGCAGCTTTATCGCGACCTTGGTGCTGCGCTGGCCCGCCGGGCGATCGGTGCTGGGGCGGTCGCAATGCGATGGGTGCGGGCGGGTGCTGGGCGTCGGTGAGCTCGTGCCGCTGCTGTCGGCGATGATGGCGCGCGGATGTTGTCGAAGGTGCCGCGTAGCGATTGATCCTTTTCATTGGCGGGTCGAGCTGGGGGCGGCATTGATCGGCGCAATTGCGCTGGCGATCATGCCGGGGACGGTCGGCTGGATGTGGGCGTTGTTCGGCTGGATGTTGCTGCCGCTCGCGCTGCTCGATGCGCGGCATTTCTGGTTGCCCGACCGGTTGAGCGCGGTGTTGGCAATCGCCGGCCTTGTTTTGGCGGGGCCGCTGCTCGGGGCGTCGTTGCTCGATCGCTGGATCGGGGCGCTGGCGGGCGGCGGAGCGCTGGCAGGTATCGCCTGGGCGTATCGCCGCGCGCGCGGCGGCGATGGCATGGGGGGCGGCGATCCCAAGCTGGTGGCGGCGATCGGCTGTTGGCTGGGGTGGCAGGCGCTGCCGCTGATGCTGCTTCTCGCCAGCCTGGGTGGGATCGTCTGGGCGCTTGCTGCGCAACAAAAAGGGGACCAGCCGCTGGGTCAGCGCCCGGTCCCCTTCGGTGTCTTTGCCTGCACCGCCGCATTCGCCGCGGTGCCGCTGTGGCCGGTTATTGCCCGATGACGACGGTCACCGCGCGGCGGTTCTTCGCGTAGGCTTCCTCGGTCGAACCGAGTTCGGCGGGGCGTTCCTTGCCATAGCTGATGACATTGATCCGCGACGGGTCGATGCCCAGCGAGGCAAGATAGTTTTTCGCGGCATTGGCGCGGCGCTCGCCCAGCGCGATGTTGTAATCGCGGGTGCCGCGTTCGTCGGCATGACCCTCCAGCGTGACGCGGACGGCGGGATTGCGCTGCAGCCATTGCGCCTGTGTTTGCAGCGTCGCCATATCTTCGCTGTCGACGTTATACTGGTCGAAACCAAAAAAGATGCGGTCGCCCATCGCGCCGACGCTGGCGAGAAAATCTTCCTGCGACCCCGGAACGACGCCGGTGCCGGTTCCCGCGCCGGTGTCGGTGCCCGTCCCCTCGGGGACCGGCGGCAGCGTGTCGGGTGCCTTTTTCGCGCAGGCGCCAACGGCAAGCATCGTGATCGCCGCGATCATCGCGGTGCTCTTGCGTATCGTCATGTCGTCTGTCCTCTTGTAGTTGTTGAGAAATTCGCGCGAGCGACCGAATTGGCCGCGTCAGACCATGCTATGGGAACCCGAACGGCGCTTTTTGGTTCCGCCTTCGTCACGGCAGCACCGGCCCCCAGCTGGGGTCCGACCCATCCTGCGGGGTGGGCAGGCGGCGCAGGTTCACGCCGGTCAGATCGACCTGCCACAGGCTCGACTTGCCCTCGCGCCCGGGGGTGGTGCGGAAAAACTGGATGACGCGGCCGTTCGGCGACCAGGTCGGCGCCTCGTCCTGCCAGCTGTTGGTCAGCATCCGGGTGCCACCGCCCGAGGGGGTCATCACCCCGATGCGGAATTCGCCGCCGGCCATGCGTGTGAAGGCGATCAGGTCGCCGCGCGGCGACCATTCGGGGGTCGCGGCGCGCCCGCCGCCAAAGCTGATCCGCTGCTGGTTCGACCCGTCGATGTTCATCGTATAGATTTGCTGGCTGCCCGACCGGTCGCTTTCGAACACGATTTTTTTGCCGTCGGGCGAAAAGCTGCCGCCGACGTCGATGCCCGGGGTGCTGGTCAGCCGCACCGGGGTGCCGCCATTGGCCGAGATGCGATAGATGTCGGTGTTGCCGCCGACTGCCATCGAATAGAGGATCTGGGTACCGTCGGGCGACCAGCGCGGGGCAAAGGTCGAATTGCGGCTTTCGGTCACCAGCTTTTGCGACCCTGCGGCGACGTCGTAGATGAACACCCGAACGCGGTCGTTCAAATAGCTGACGTACACGATCTTTTTGTAATCGGGCGAGAAACGGGGGCTGATTGCCAGCGCCTGGCCGTTGGTGATGAAGCGGTGGTTGCCGCCGTCGCTGTCCATGATCGCCAGGCGTTTGATGCGGTTCCCCTTGGGACCGCTCTCGGCGATATAGGCGACGCGGCTGTCAAAGAAGGGCGCTTCGCCCGACAGGCGCGAATAGATGGCGTCGGCGCATTTATGCGCGGCGCGGCGCCAGTCGCCGGGCTGGATTTCGAACCCCTTGCGCACAAGTTCGCTGCCAAGCGCGGTGTCGTAGAGATAACAGCCGACGACCAGCCCGCCGGTGCCGCTGGCATCGACAAAGCCGTGGACGACATTTTCGGCGTTGCGCGCCTGCCAGTCGGCAAAGCGCGGTGCCTGCACCTCGGCACGGGTGATCGCGCGGACGCCGCTGGGGCCGAAGGGATCATAGAGGCCACTGCGTTCAAGGTCGGCGGCGATGACTTCGGCGATCTGGCGGCCCAACGTGTCGGTGCGCAGCCCCGCGACATTCTGGGCCGATGTGGTGGCGAAAGCGGGGATCGCGATGACCGTGCGGTCCTGCGACAAGGTCCCTTCGATCGTCTCACGCGGTTCGGTCGGGACGACGGTGGGCGGAACGGGCGCGGTTTGCGCGAACACGGGTGCGGCGGTGAGCAGCAGGGCGAGCGAGAGGCCGATCGGGCGCAGGAACATGTCTCTTACCTCTTGATGAAATCGAGCGTGTAATTCTGCCAGAAGCTGTAATTTTCTTCGGGCAGATCGAAGGGGGCGGCGAGTTCGACCGCGCGTTTGGCGCATTCCTGATGCCGCTGAATCTGGAATTTGTTGCTGTCGTTTTCGCCGGTGGTGGTGACACTAGTGAAACCAGCGAGCGCGCCCGACTGGGTCAGGCGGAATTTGACGACGGTCTTGAGCTGGTCGACGTCGACCCCCGAAATGCGGCAGCCGTTCCAGCGCGGCGCGACCGCCGATTTGATGCTGACGTCGATCGAGCGTTTAACCTCAGCCGCGGTCGCTGCGGCGGGTGCGCCCTTACTTGCTGGAGCCTTGGGCTGCGATTTCGACAATCCCTCGGCGATGCCGTCGAGGCGTCCGGTCGGGCGCGCCGGACGATCCTTGGCCGGGGGGGCTTTGGGCGCGGCCTTGGGCTGCGCCTTGGCGGCGGCGGGCGGGGTCTGTTTGGGCTGCGCCTTGGGCCGCGCGACCTGTTTCGGGGTCGGGGCGGGCGTCGGGCGGACGATCGGCTCGGGCAGCGGCGGCGCGGGCATCGGTTCGGGCGCGGCGATATCGACCGCTTCCTCTTCGCCCAGCCGCGCCGCGGGTGGGTTCTCGCTGATCACCGGAGCGGTCGATTGCACCGCGGTTTCGGCGATCAGGTCGACCTCCATCGGCGGATTGTCGAAACGCCGTTCGCCTGCGGTCCACTGGACGGAAAGGAGGCCGATAATCAGGACATGCGCCGCCACCGCGATGGCGATGCCGCGTCCTTCTTTCCCCCTCACTGCCCGTGCTGCGGCCATGATCGGACCCTATTGCTCCGTTTCTGAACCGTCGGTGACCGCGGCGGCGGCGGTCGGCGCGCCATCCCCGGCGCCCTCCGCGCCCGTGGTTACGAGTGAAATGCGCGTCAGTCCCGCGCGGTTGAGCTCGCCCATCACGCGCATCACGCGGCCATAGTCGAGCCCCTTGTCGGCGCGCAGCATGATCTGGCGCGGCTTGTCCGCGCCCTGCCGTTCGCGCGCAATGGCGTCGAGCCGCGCCGGAAGCTCAGCCTCCGGCACCACCTCTTCGCCGATATACAGCGTGTCGTCGCCATTGATCGACAGTTGCACCGGTTCCTGCTCCTCGGTCTCGATCGGCTTGGCGCGGCTTTCGGGCAGGTCGATCGGCACGGCGGAGGCGAGCAAGGGCGCGGTGATCATGAAGATGATCAGCAGCACCAGCATCACGTCGACCAGCGGCGTGACGTTGATCTCGGCCATCGGCGCCCGTCGGCCCCCGCGCCGCCTCGTCCCGACCGACCCGCCCACTAGCCGCGCTCCAACTCGCGGCTCAAGGTCGCGTGGAAGCGGTCGGCAAAGCGATTGAGA
>JAFAGN010000094.1 GCA_023422695.1 Pseudomonadota bacterium | reverse complement strand
CGTCAGATGTGTAAAAGCCACCCCCCCCGGCGCGGCGCGCGCGACGCTCGCATCCTCAAGCACCGCCAGCCGATCATCGCGCAGCAGCGCCGCGACCACGATCCCGCACGCATCGCCGCGCGCGCTGGCCGGCGGATCGACCCCGATCACCACCCGCACCAGCTTGCCAACACTGTCCGCATCGACCCGGCACCGCTCGATCAGCGCATGCGTCCACAGCGCCCCCTCGACATCCTCGAGCAGCTCGCCGTCCAGTTCCTGCCGCCCCAGCCGCGTCCCGCCGTAAATCGCCGCCATCGTCGCCTGCCAGCGCGGCGACAGGTTCAGCCGGTTGCTCGCGGTCGCCCCGCGTGTCACC
Organism: Pseudomonadota bacterium; assembly: GCA_023422695.1. Taxonomy (GTDB): domain Bacteria; phylum Pseudomonadota; class Alphaproteobacteria; order Sphingomonadales; family Sphingomonadaceae; genus Sphingopyxis. The sequence goes on along the minus strand of JAFAGN010000094.1, from coordinate 4,213 downwards.
GCGACGCCCGGCTCCTTGATCAGCCGCCGCACCAGCGGCACCCCGCGCGGGGTCGTCGTCGCCACCACCTGCGGCTGCGTGCCGATCCGCATCGTCAGCATCAGATTGTCCCACGCCGCCTCGCCCTGCGGCCATTTGGCGATTTCGTCGCACCACGCCGCTTCATGTTCGGGACCGCGCAGACTGTCGGGCTCGGCCGCCGAATACAGCGTCGCGACCGCGCCATTGGGCCAGGTCAGCCGCCGCAGGCTGCTTTCATAATCGGGTCGCTGCGCATCGGGCGCGATCGCCAGCAGGCCGCTCTCGCCCTCGACCATCACCTGCCGCGCCTCGTGCAGCGAGGCTGCGACCAGCGCGATCCGCGCCCCCGGCGTCGCCTCGGCAAAGGCGCGCACCCATTCCGCCCCGGTCCGCGTCTTGCCGAACCCGCGCCCCGCCAGCAGCATCCACACATGCCAGTCGCCGGCAGGAGGTTGCTGGTCAGCACGCCGCCACCATGCCCAATCGGTCAGCAGCGCCATGCACTTGTTACCCGACAGCGCGTTGAGCCAGCGATCGAGCTCCTCTATTCCCTCCGCAACCCGCGCGACGGCCCCCGTCACACGACGTCATCCTGATCCGCCTGACCCGCCGCATCGGCCTCCATCTGCGCGTGCATCGCATAAAGCTTCGCCCGCAGCCGCTCTTTCGCGCTCCCCTGCGTCCCCGTACCGCCACCCGGCAGCTTCGCCCCGCGCACCGCCGCGCGATGCGCCGCCAGCAACGCCAGCCCCAGCCGATATTTCTGCGCCCGCGATTTCAGCGTCGCGTCCTTCACATTGCCGCTCGGCGCGACGAGCGCCTCGGACAACAGCTCGGCCTCCAGTCGCGCAAAGCCTTCGCAGAGCGCTTCATGCCAGCGCGCCGCGAACGCAGTATTGCGCCGCCGTTCCCGATACATCGCATTGCCCGTCACCCCCGCCGCGCGCGCCGACGCCGCGACGTTCGACGATTCGGCCAGCGCTTCCAGAAATTGCGTCATCTGCGCCGCCCCCGGACGCACGCTGCGCGCATCCCGGGTCGCGGCCTTGCCTATCGCCGCTGCCTTGCCGTTCAATGCCACTGCCCGCTCTCCCCAAACGCCAGTCGGGCCGGAACAGCCTCCCGCCAAACGGAAGGCCACCGGCCCGACTCGCAATTCTTCATGATGAGCTACTTGTGCCACATCAGCGTGACGATGTCAAGTAAAATAACCTATTTGGTACTTTGTCTAAGTGGGGCGGGACGTTTTAGTCGCTCTCGTCCCCCGCCAGATCGCGGGCAACCTTCGGATCGCGCAGCAATTTTTCGATATGGCTCGCCTCGTCGAAACTCTCGTCGGCCAGGAATTTCAGCTTTGCGGCATATTTCATCGCCATCCGCTCGGCGACGCTCTTTTGCAGCCAGGCAGTGTTGGTGCGCAGCGCTTTCAGCACCGCCTCCTCGTCCTTGCCCAACAGCGATTTGACGAACACCGTCGCATGGCGCAGGTCGGGCGACATGCGGACTTCGGTGATGCTCACCGGCTGCTTCGCCAGCACATCGTCATGGACGTCGCCGCGCGCGATGATTTCGGACAGGATGTGCCGCACCTGTTCGCCGACGCGCAGCACGCGAACCGACGGCCCCTTGGTTTCTGCCGCTTTCATGCCGCACCCTTCTCCAACTCGTCCAGTTTCGCCACGATCCGCGCGATCGATCGCATGTTGCGCGCGGTGCCCTTATGCTCCAACCGGCGTTCGATCATCCGCGCGGTCAATTTGCTGTCGGCGGCACCATCGCCATAATCGATATACAGCGCCCGGTCGCCCAGCGCGATCTGCTCGTTCGGGCGGATCCACTTGTCGGCGGCCAGCACATCGAACTGATCCTGCGTCGGCCGACCGTCCAGGAACATCGTGTGGACAAAACGATCCTCATTGGTTCCCGCGAACGGGTTGTCCGCGATTGCCGCGGCCAGCTCGTCACGGCTGCGCACCAGCGCCGCGCAATCCATATCGAACCGGTCGGCGACCATCAGCGTCAGCTTTTCCTCCAGCCCGCGCGTCGGCCGCGCGGGGTGCGAAAAGATGACGTTGCCGCTGGCGACCACCGTCTCGACGTCTGAAAACCCCTCGGCCTCGAACGCCGAACGCAGGTCGGCCATCGTCAGCCGGTTGCCCCCGACATTGATGCTGCCGAACAGGGCGACGTAACGCGGCATAGCTGCGCCTCCTGATCCGCGCGCGGCGGACGCCTGTTACAGCGTCCGGTCGCGCATTTCGACTTCGAAGACTTCCAGATTGTCGCCCGCCTTGATGTCGTTGGTATCCGACAGCACGACGCCGCATTCCAGGCCCGCGCGCACTTCGGCAACGTCGTCCTTGAACCGGCGCAGCGACGCGATCGTCGTCGCCGACACGATGACGTCGTCGCGGGTAAGGCGTGCATGCAGCCCCTTGCGGATGACGCCTTCCAGCACCAGCAGACCCGCGGCCTTGTCGCGCTTGCCGGCCGGGAACACATCCTTGACCTCGGCGCGGCCGACGACGGTTTCGATCCGCTCCGGACCCAGCTCGCCCGCCATTTCCTTGCGGACTTCGTCGGTCAGGTGATAGATCACGTCATGGTACATGAAGCGCACATTTTCGCGCTTCGCAATGTCGCGCGCCTTGGCGTTCGGACGGACGTTGAACCCGATGATCGGCGCCTTGGTCGCCGCCGCCAGCGTCACGTCGCTTTCGGTGATCGCCCCGGCGCCCGACTGGAGCACGCGGACGCGGATCTCGTCGGTCGACAGCTTGTTCAGCGCGTTGACGATCGCTTCGACCGACCCCTGCACATCGCCCTTGATGATGACGGGGTACTGGATGACGTTCGTCTTGTCGGCCAGCGCCTCGAACATGCCTTCCAGACTGACCGGCGCCTGGACGGTGCGCTTGCGCGTCGCCTGTTCCTGACGATAGGCGGCGACTTCGCGGGCGCGCGCTTCATTCTCGACGACGGTCAGCGTATCGCCCGCCATCGGGACGCCGCCCAGCCCCAGCACTTCGACCGGCATCGACGGGGTCGCGGTCTTGATCTGCTTGCCCTGATCGTCGATCAGCGCGCGGACGCGGCCGCTTTCGGCGCCGCAGACAAAGATGTCGCCGACCCTCAGCGTGCCGCGGCGAACCAGGATCGTCGCCACCGGACCACGGCCCTTGTCCAGCTTCGCCTCGACCACCGTGCCTTCGGCGGCGCGATCGGGGTTGGCCTTCAGCTCCATGATTTCGGCCTGCACCGCAATCGCGTCGAGCAATTTGTCGAGCCCGGTCTTTTTCAGCGCCGACACTTCGACATTCTGCACGTCGCCGCCCATCTCCTCGACCACCAGCTCGTGCTCGAGCAGGCGTTCGCGGACGCGCTGCGGATTGGCGCCTTCCTTGTCGACCTTGTTGATCGCGACGATGATCGGAACGCCCGCCGCCTTGGCATGGGCAATCGCTTCGATCGACTGCGGCTTCAGCCCGTCGTCGGCGGCCACCACCAGGATGACGATGTCGGTGACGTTCGCCCCGCGCTGGCGCATCTCGGTAAAGGCTTCGTGGCCCGGGGTGTCGAGGAAGGTGACTTGGCTCCCGTCGGGGGTCTTCACCTGATAGGCGCCGATGTGCTGGGTGATGCCGCCGGCTTCGCCCGCCTGCACATTCGCACCGCGCAGCGCGTCGAGCAGGCTGGTCTTGCCGTGATCGACATGGCCCATGATCGTGACCACCGGCGCACGCGGTTTCAGATGTTCGGCATCGTCGACATCTTCATCGTGACGGATGTCGATATCGCCTTCGCTGACGCGGATGATCTCGTGCCCGAATTCAACCACCAGCAATTCGGCGGTGTCCTGATCGATCGTGTCGCCGCTCGCCGATGGTACGCCCATCTTGAACAGCGCCTTGATCAGGTCGCCGGTCTTTTCGGCCATGCGGTTCGCCAGTTCGGCGACCGTGATGCTTTCGGGCACCGTGACTTCGCGGACCTGCTTTTCGCGCGGACCCGACGATGCGGTGTGCGAACGCTTTTCCTTTTCGCGGGCGCGCTTCAGCGCCGCCAGGCTGCGGGCGCGAGCGCCTTCGTCCTCGTTCAGCGCGCGCGTGACGGTCAGCTTGCCCGACTGGCGACGCGTGTCGGCGCCGCGGTTTGCCTTGGGCTCGGGGCGCTTGGGTTCGGGGCGCTTGGG
>JAFAGN010000019.1 GCA_023422695.1 Pseudomonadota bacterium | reverse complement strand
GCCCTTCGACAGGCTCAGGGCTACGGTTCCGTTTGAATAGGACAGACCCTAGCCCGTGCCGCTGCCTTCGCAGGGGCACGGTCACTTGCCGTTATCGAACAACCCGTCCTGCGATCCCGCGGGCGGATTTAGCCCGAGATGCTTCCACGCGCTGGCGTTGAGCATCCGTCCGCGTGCGGTGCGTGCGATCAGGCCGACTTGCAGCAGATAGGGCTCGATCACATCCTCGATCGTGTCGCGCGGTTCGGACAGGCCGGCCGCCATCGTCTCGACCCCGACCGGGCCGCCGCGGTAGATGTCGGCGATCATCGTCAGATAGCGCCGGTCCATCGCGTCGAGCCCGAGCGCATCGACCTCCAGCCGGTTGAGCGCGGCGTCGGCCGCCTTGGCATCGACGATGGCATGGCCCGCCACGGTCGCGAAATCGCGCACCCGGCGGAGCAGCCGTCCGGCGATGCGCGGGGTGCCGCGCGAGCGTTTGGCGATTTCGAGCGCGCCATCGGGCGCGATCGGCAGCGCAAGCAGCCGCGCGGCGCGGGTAATCACCTGCTCCAGCTCGCCATGGGTGTAGAAATTGAGCCGTACCGGAATGCCGAAGCGGTCGCGCAGCGGCGTTGTCAGCAGGCCTTGCCGCGTCGTTGCGCCAACGAGGGTGAATTTGGGCAGGTCGATCCGCACCGACCGCGCCGATGGCCCTTCGCCGATCATGATGTCGAGCGCGCGGTCCTCCATCGCCGGATAGAGGATTTCCTCGACCGCGGGCGACAGGCGGTGGATCTCGTCGATGAACAGCACGTCGCCATCCTCGAGATTGGTGAGCAGCGCCGCGAGGTCGCCCGCCTTGGCGATCACCGGGCCGCTGGTCGAACGGAAACCGACACCCAGCTCGCGCGCGACGATCTGCGCCAGCGTCGTCTTGCCGAGGCCGGGGGGACCGTAGAACAGCACATGATCGAGCGCGTCGGCGCGCGATTTGGCGGCCTCGATAAAGATGCGCAAATTCTCGCGCGCCGCGGCCTGGCCGACGAACTCGCCGAGCGTCTTGGGGCGCAGCGCGGCGTCGGCGTCCTCGGGGGTGCGGTTGGGGGTGGTGAGGTCGGTCAAGTCAGCATCCCAGTTGCGCCGCGAGATCGGTCAGGCTGTCGGCGCGATACTCCCAATCCTGCGCCGCGTCTGCGTCGGGCGCGCGGGCGCCGCCATATTCCAGCGGGCGGTCGATATGCGCCGCCATCAGCCCGCAAGCGCGCGCCGCGGCGAGATCGCTGTGGTGCGAGGCGACAAGGCAAAGCTCGTGCGGGGCGAGCCCCAGCGCGTCGGCGGTCGCGAGATAGGCGGCGGGTTGCGGCTTGTACGCGCGGGCATATTCGGCGCCGAGGATCGCGTCCCAGATGATCCCGGCGCGGCGCGCCATATCGATCATCAGCGACACATTGCCGTTCGACAGCGTGACGACGGGGAAGGCGGTGCGCAGCCGGGCGATGCCCGCGACGCTGTCGGGCCAGGGGGCGAGCCGGTGCCAGGCGTCGGTCCAGTCGGCGAGCAGCGCCGGGTCGAGCGCGGCGGGGTCGATGCCCTGCGCGTCCAGCACGGCGTCCAGCATCTCGCGGTGGAGGATGTCGAGTTTGATGAAACCACGCTGGCCGCTGCTGACCGCCGCCATTGCGGGCAGATAGCGGCGGCGCCACTGGTCGGCGAAGTCATGCGGGTCGATGTCGCTGCGGTCGATCTTTGCAAGGAAGGTCGCGGATTCGAGGGCGATGCTGCTGCGCCAGTCGACGACGGTACCGAACACGTCGAAGGCGAGGGCTTTGGGGCGGGGGGCGGCAGTGGGCTCAGTCATGATGCTCTATTGCCTCGCCGGTGATCGAAACCCAAGGCTCCATGCGGTCCTCGTACACCGAATAGTCGGGGACGAAGCCGTGGCCGGGCGCAAAATTGCCGAGCGGGATCGCATAAGCGTCGTGATAGGGCCGCGCGCGGTACCAGACGCCCGAACCGCAGGTGGCGCAGAAAAAGAAGTCGGCGGTATTGCCGCTGTCGCCGGTATATTGCCACATGCGCGCCTTGTCCTCGCCCTCGATGTGAACCTGCTCGGCGGGAAAGCGGACCTGCGCAGCAAAAGCACTCCCGCTCCGCGCCTTGCACTCGCGGCAATGGCACACCGACACGCGGATGGGTTCGCCGGTGCAGGCGATGCGGACCTGGCCGCAGCGGCAGGAGGCGTGGCGGGCGACTTCGCTCATTTCGCCGCTGCCAAAAACTTGTCCTGCGACAGACCTGCTTGACGAATAATCCCGCCCAACGTCCCCGTCTTCAATTCTCGGTGTAGCGGCACCACCACGCCCACGCCGTCACGCTGCAGAATGACATGGCTGCCCCGCTGGCGCATCTGGACGAAGCCAAGCCGCTCAAGAGCCGAGACGACGTCGCGTCCCGAAAGAACCGGTAATTTTGGCATTCAAGCGGCGCGGGCATCGACGTCGAATGACGTGACCAGCGGCGGGCCGCCCGTCGTCAGCGGAAACATCTCCAGATAGAGCTCGACGGCCTCGCGTAGATTGGCGATCGCCTCCTCGATCGTGTCGCCCTGGCTGGTCGTTCCGGTTTCGGGATTATACGCGACGAAACCGCCTTCTTTCGCCGGGGTCAGCACCGCTGTTACCTGCATGATCTTTTCCTTCCGACGGGCATCCTACTTCGCCGCCTTCTTGAGCGCCAGCCGCACGAGCGCATCCAGGTTCGAGTTCGCGCCCAATTCCTCGCTCGCCGCGGCCACCGCCGCGCTTGCTTCACCCGGTTTGAAGCCGAGGCCGGTTAGGGCGGTGACGGCGTCGGCGAGGGGGCCGGATGTGGCGGAGCGGGTGGGACTCGAACCAGCGATGCCGCCCAGCGCGCCCGCCTTGTCCTTGAGTTCGTGCGTGATCCGCTGCGCCAGTTTCGGGCCGACGCCATTGGCGCGCGCGATCATCGCGCTGTCGCCGCTCGCCAGCGCGCGTTGCAGGTCGGCGATTTCGAGTGCGGAGAGGATCGCGAGCGCGACCTTGGCGCCGACGCCCTGGACGCTGGTGAGCAGGCGGAACCAATCGCGCTCCTCGGCCTTGGCAAAGCCGAGCAGGCGCAGGAAGTCCTCGCCGACCAGCATTTCGGTGTGGATGGTGACGGTGCCGCCAGTGGCGCCGAGCGCGTCGAGGGTGCGCGCCGATGCCTCGACCAGATAGCCGACGCCGCCGACGTCGATCACCGCATGGCCTGCGCCGCTAGAGTCCAGCCGTCCGGTGAGTTTCGCGATCATCTTGCCTGCCTAGCGCGGGGAGAATGAAAAGGGAACAGGGAAGGAGAAAGGGGTCTCACGCAAAGGCGCAAAGGCGCAAAGAAGGAAGAGAAAAGAATAGTCTCGCACAAAGACACAAAGGCACAAAGAGCGGTGTTTTCCGATCAGGCGTCAGGGTCTCGCGCAAACCGGCTGATTGAAGGCCGGACGAAGTCCGGCAGATTATGTAGCCTTGATCAAGTGGCGACGGGGGGCGGTGATCAGCGCTGCCCCCTTGGTGTCTTTGTGTCTTTGTGTGAGATTTATCTTCTTTGCGCCTTCGCGCCTTTGCGTGAGATCATTCTAAACGCGCGGCCGGTGGTTCGCGTGGCAGATTGCGACCGCCAGCGCATCCGCGGCGTCCGCCCCCACGACCTTCGCCCCCGGGAGCAAGACGCGCAGCATCGCCTGCACCTGTTCTTTTGCCGCGCCGCCGGTGCCGACGATCGCTTTCTTGACCAGGCGCGGGGCGTATTCGGCGACCGTCAGTCCGCCGCGCGCGCACCCGAGCAGGACGACGCCGCGGGCGTGCGCCAGCTTCAGCGTCGATTGGGGGTTGTCGTTGACGAACACCTCCTCGACCGCGGCTTGCATGGGTGCGTGGTCGGCGATCACCGCCGCCAGCACGGTGTCGAGATGCGCGAGGCGGTCGGGCAGGGGCGCCTTGGCGTCGGTCTTGATCTGGCCGTTTGCGATGTGGCTGATCCGGCTGCCCTCGACGCGGATGATGCCCCAGCCGGTGCAGCTGAGCGAGGGGTCGAGGCCGAGGATGATCATCGGTTTCCGTTCGTGTCGAGCGAAGTCGAGACACCCCGAAGGCAAGCGCGACCGATGGGCATCTCGACTTCGCTCGATGCGAACGGTTTTTTGGTTTTAGCCAAGCTTTTCCATCACCGCATCGGGGATTTCGTAATTGCCCCACACGGTCTGCACATCGTCGTCGTCGTCGAGCGTGTCGATCAGTTTGAACAAAGTCTGCGCGGTCGCTTCGTCGGCGACTTCGCTTTTCAGCGTCGGACGCCACGCCAGCTTGACGCCTTCGGCCTCGCCGAGCTTGGCTTCGAGCGCCTTGGCGACTTCGTGCAGGCTGTCGACGCTGGTCCAGATGTCGTGGCCGTCGTCGGACGATTCGACATCGTCGGCGCCGGCATCGAGCGCGGCTTCGAACACCGTGTCGGCGTCGCCCGCGCCGGCGGCGTAGCTGATCATGCCGAGCCGGTCGAAGCCGTGGCTGACACTGCCGCTGGTGCCGAGGTTGCCGCCATTCTTGCTGAACGCGGTGCGGACGTTGGTCGCGGTGCGGTTGCGGTTGTCGGTCAGCGCCTCGACGATCAGCGACACGCCGCCGGGGCCATAGCCTTCGTAGCGGATTTCTTCGTAATTTTCACCGTCGCCGCCCGCGGCCTTGTCGATTGCGCGCTGGATATTGTCCTTCGGCATCGACTGCGCCTTGGCGGCGTTGACCGCAGCGCGCAGGCGCGCGTTCGCATCGGGGTCGGGCAGGCCCATCTTCGCCGCCACGGTGATTTCGCGGCTGAGCTTGGAAAACAGGCTGCTGCGCTTTTTGTCCTGCGCACCCTTGCGGTGCATGATGTTCTTGAATTTACTATGGCCGGCCAAGCCACCCTCCATCGGTCAATTTGAAAGCTGGCGCCGCCCTACAGCGGCGGCCGACAAGAGACAACCGCGTCAGATGACGACCGCGGTCCCCGACGCGCTGACCATCAGCATCGATCCGTTCTGGCCGAGCACTTCATAGTCGAGGTCGACGCCGACCACCGCATTGCCGCCAAGCCGCGCGGCTTCGGCTTCCATCTCGGCAATCGCTTCCTTGCGCGCGCGGGCGAGAACGTCTTCATATTTGCCCGAACGGCCGCCGACGATGTCGGTGATGCTGGCGAACAGGTCGCGGAACAGATTCGCGCCGACGATCACTTCGCCGGTGACGATGCCCAGATATTCGCGGGCCGGACGGCCTTCGATGGTGTTGGTGGTGGTGCTGAACATCGTCACTCTCCTGTGCTGATTGTTGCGGGGGCTCAGTCGATGCCGAGCGCCGATTTGTAAACGTCGAGGATCGCTTCCATTTCCTTGCGGTCGTTGACCGGCAATTTGCGCAGGCGAACGATCTGGCGCATGATCTTCGGGTCATAACCCTGCGATTTCGCTTCATTATAGGTGTCGCGGATGTCGTCGGCGACGCCCTTTTTCTCTTCTTCCATCCGTTCGATGCGCTCGATGAACAGGCGCAATTGTTCGTCGGATACGGTGGCTTCGCTCATTTTATGCTCCGGTGATTGGGATGATGCGGCGCGAGAATCGCGGCTGGCGCGTCCCTAAAGCCCTGGAGGATTTTTGGCCATGCTTTCTTGGCCGGATTTGTCACTCGGGCGGGAAAGCCTGGCGCTTGCCGCCGACCTTGTGGACGACGCCGCGGCGCATCACGAAATCGACCTTTTCCAGCGTCGTCACGTCGGCGAGCGGATCGCCGGTGACGGCGATGATGTCGGCGTCGCGCCCGGCGACGATGGCCCCGATCGGCCGCTCGAGTTCCGCCGCATTGTCGATCGTCGCGGCCTTGATCGCCTGCGCCGGGGTCATCCCCGCCTTGACCATCAACGCGAACTCCTTGGCATTGTCGCCGTGCGGAGCGACGCCCGAATCGGTGCCGAACAGGATGCGGACATTGCCCCGGACCGCGCGCGCCATGCTGGCCGCGTGCGATGCTGCGGCTTCTTCGGCCTTGGCGAGCTGCGGCCCCGGAGCGTCGCCGCGCCGCGCCTGCGCCAGCGCGGCGATCGGTGCGACCGCGGTCGGCACCAGCGCCGCATTCGACGCCTTGAACAGCTTCACCGTCTCATCGTCGATAAAGCTGCCATGCTCGATCGAATCGACCCCGGCGCGCAGCGCGGCGTCGATGCCTTCCTTGCCATGCGCGTGCGCGGTGACCTTGCGGCCAAAGCTGTGCGCGGTGTCGATGACCGATTTCATCTCGGTGTCTGACATCTGCTTGCCCAGCCCGCCCGCGACGTTCGAGCGGACCCCGCCGGTCGCGGCGAACTTGATAACTTCGGCACCGATCGAAATCTGGGCGCGGACGGCGCTGGCGCAGCTGTCGGGGCCGTCACAGATATTGGTGCGCTCCGCCGCAACGGCGTGGGTCAGGGTGCGGTTCAGCCCGTTGACCCCGCCATGACCGCCGGTCACCGAAATCATCGTCCCGGCGGGGATGACGGTGGGGCCGACGATCACGCCATTGTTGATAGCATCGCGCAGCGTCGTCGTCGTGCGGCCATCGCCGCCCAGATCGCGCACCGTCGTAAAGCCGGCTTCCAGGGTGCGCCGCGCATTGCCCTGCGCGATCACGAACACGTCCTCGACGTCGCGGCCCGAGCTTTCGAGGCGGCTGCGCAGCAGATTGTCGTCGCTGGAGATATGGACGTGCATGTCGATCAGCCCGGGCAGCACGAAGGCGCTCCTCAGATCGACCACCCGCGCATCACCTTCAGGCGGCGCAAAGCCGTCGCGCACTTCGGCGATCTTCCCGTCGCGGACGATGATCGTCGATGGCCCGCGCGGTTCGCGGCCTGGCTGGTCGAGCAGGCGCCCGGCGTGGATATAGGTGGTCGTGGACGGCTGTGCGGCGAGCGGCGTGCTCGCGATCAGCCCTGCCGCGATCGTCGCCGCGGCCCATGTCATACGCATCCCTATAATCTCCCCGTTGGCTGCCCCGCCTTGTCCTTCGATCATGTCGCGAAAGCCGGGGCGTAGCAAGCGTCAGCCGCGCGGGTTCTTCTTCATGCTTTCTTCCATCCGTGCCAGCTGTTCGGGGGTGGCGGGGGTGTGATGCAGCGCTTTCCATGCGGCGGTCGGCATCCCGTGGACGATCGCGCGGCCCGCTTCCTTGTCCATGCCGCCCGCCTCGGCGATCCAGTCGCCCAGGCAGTTGCGGCAGAACCCGGCGAGCCCCATCAGGTCGATGTTGGCGGCGTCGCTGCGGTGCTGGAGCAGGCGGACGAGGCGGCGGAAGGCGGCGGCGGCGACGGCATCGTCGAGCGTGTCGAGTGTGTCGTTCGGGGTGGCCTGATCGTCGCTGCAGGACATGGCGTTATTCCTTCTGCTGAGGGGATGAATAGCTATACGCGGCTTGCCTTGCCGGGGGTGGTGAGACTAGGCAAGAGGTGTCTATCTGTTCGGACAAAACCGTAGCCCTGAGCCTGTCGAAGGGCGCTTATCCG
>JAFAGN010000014.1 GCA_023422695.1 Pseudomonadota bacterium | reverse complement strand
CTATCCGGGTAGGCGCCCTTCGACAGGCTCAGGGCTACGGTTCAACAGGCCGTCAAACGACCGCTCTCAGCGTTTCGGAACCAGCTTTACCAGCTTGCCGTCCTTGCCGTCGAACAGCAGCCAGACCGTCCCGTCATCGCGCACTTCGACTTCGCGAACCCGGGTACCGAAATCCCAGCGGTCTGCCTTGGAAAGCTTGTCGCCATCGATGCTGGCGCGGACCAGGCCTTCGCCCGAAAGAGCGCCCATCAGCAGGCTGTTCTTCCAGCCGGGATAAAGGTCGCCGCCGTACCAGGCGAGCCCGCCCGGCGAGACGGCGGGGTTCCACCACAGCTTCGGGGCGGCCAGTTCGGGCCGGGTCGGGTGGTCGGGGATGTCGGTGCCATTATAATGGTCGCCGTTCGACACGACCGGCCAGCCGTAGTTGTTGCCGCGTTCGACCAGGTTGATCTCGTCGCCGTGGCGCGGCCCCATTTCCTGATTCCACAGCTTTCCGGTGCCGTCGAAGGTCAGCCCGAGAATGTTGCGGTGGCCCAGCGACCAGATCTGCGCGGTGACGCCGCCCTGCGCCGCGAACGGATTGTCGGTCGGGACGCTGCCGTCGGGCTTGAGCCGGACGATCTTGCCCAGCGTGCCGCCCTTGTCCTGCGCCGGTTCCATCTTTTGCCGGTCGCCCGATCCGATGAACAGATATTGGCCGTCGGGTGAAAAGGCGAGGCGGTGCGAATAATGGCCTTTGCCGTTGACCTTCGGCGACTGCGTCCAGATCGTCTTCAGCCCCTCCAGCCGCGGAGTGGCGCCTTGCACCAGCTTCGCCATGCCGACGACCGCGCCGGTCGTGTCGCCCGCGCCGGGTTCGGCCCAGCTGAGATAGACGGTGCCGCTGGTCGCGAAATCGGGCGCGACGATGATATCGCCCAGGCCACCCTGGCCACCATAGGCCACCGCCGGTACGCCCGCGACGTCGAGCGTCGGGCCATTCTCCTGCCACAGCTTCAGCTTGCCCGATTTTTCGGTGATCAGCGCGGCGCGGGTGCCGGGTACAAAGGTCATTGCCCAGGGCTCGTCAAAGCTTGCGACGTCCTGGACGGTGAACGGCGCATCGGCGACGGGGGTAGCGGGGTGATCACCCGATGCGTCGAGTTTGGCGGGATCGGCGGGCTGGCTCGACGCGGTTCCGGCGGAACAGGCGCCCGCGGCAAGTGCGACGGTAAGGGCGAGGAGCGGCAGTGTTTTCATCGGGAAGCTCGCTTTGCTGGGGAAAGATGCACCAATCTGGCGTCACGGCGCGGCAAAGTCGAGAGGGCTTAACGGTTCGCCGCTTCGCGCCGCGCGGTGATGATTTCGACGCTGTCCATGATCGCATCGACCGCCTCGCTCGCGGGCGGCGCATCGGCGCGCTTGCGCGAAAATTGTCCGCTATTCATGATCTCTTCGAGAGCCGCGCGCGCCCGCGACACCCGGCTTTTCATCGTGCCGAGCGCGCAATCGCAGATGCTGGCGGCTTCTTCATACGACATGCCGCCCGCGCCGACCAGGATCAGCGCCTCGCGCTGGTCTTGCGGCAGCTCCATCAAGCCGCGTTGCAGGTCGGCCATCTCGCCGCTGTCTTCCTGGCTGGCCGGGGTCGACATCGTGCGCTCGACCGCCGTTTCGTCATATTCCCCGACGAACTTGTTACGGCGCATCTGCGACAGAAACGTATTGCGCAGGATGACAAAGGTCCATGCCTTGATCGACGTGCCGCGTTCGAACCGGTCGCGCGAGGCCCACGCCTTGACCATTGTGTCCTGGGTCAGGTCGTCCGCGAGGTCGGGGTTACCCGACAGGCTGCGGCCATAAGCGCGCAGATGCGGGATCACGGCGGCGAGCAGCGCCTTGAATTCGGCGTCGGACAGGCTGTTGCCGGTCGGCGCCGCAGCGGCGGGCTCGGCCATTATTGCTCCGAACTTTTCTGGTCGAGCTGCGACAACAGGTCGAGCATATTTTCGGGGAGCTGCTCCGACACGATATTGCCATAGATCATCCGCAGCTTCGCGCTGACCGGTTCGGGCGCCTGGCGTCCGGTGAGCGTGCGATGCCATTCATCGCTGTCCGTACCGGGAAAGCTGCCCTGCTTGCGATTTGGCGCATCAGCCCCCGGGGGCGGGGTGCCCGTGCCGTTCGACCTGTTGTTGCCTTGCGTAGCCATGTCGGAGCAACGACGAAATGCGCCGCAGGTTCCCGGCAGTTGCGTTTTTTGCGACGAAAGCGTTGCCAAGATGTCACAACGGCCCTATCGGGTGCGCCGCGTAGGCGACCAGGCTTGCGGCGAGGGGTTATGCTTTGCCTTTCCCGCGTGGGCCTCTCCCGCGCGGTGGCGCTGGAGAACGTCGCTTGCTTTCCGTCACCTATGTTAGCGTTGCCGATCCGATGATCGGCGAACAGGATATCGCCGCGCTGTTGGTACAGGCCCGCCGCAACAATCAGCGCGATGCGCTGACCGGGGCGCTGATCTTTAACGGCCATAATTTCATGCAGCTGCTCGAAGGTCCTGCAGACAAGGTCGATGCGTGCCTGGCGGTGATCCGCAGCGATCCGCGGCACAGCGGGATGGTGGAAATCCGGCGCCGCGAGATTGCGGAGCGCGCCTTCGCCGAATGGACGATGCTGTATGATCCGCAGTTTCGCGGCCACGACGACGGTCTGGCGCGTATCGCGGCAAGCGGTCGGCTCGACCCGCAGGATGCGTTGATGATGGAAAATTTCATCGCGCTGGGGCGGCGGTCGCGCCCCGCCGACTGACGGCTTTTCCTTCTCTTCCCAGCGGTTCCCGTTTGCATCGCGGGCGCGAGCCGCTAAGCCTGACGGGCATATCGCCGATACCTGCATAAACTAAGGCTAGATTATCAACGACCTGACGCCTCCGCCGCTCGACCCTCAACCGCTCGACGATGCCAGCTTCAAGCGCGAGCTGGCGGCCATGTTGCCGCATCTGCGCGCCTTTGGGCGCAGCCTGTGCGGCAATGCCGACCTGGCGGACGATCTGGTCCAGGAAACGATGCTGAAGGCGTGGAAGGCGCGGGCGCAATATGTCCCGGGACCGGCGAGCATGAAAAGCTGGGCGTTTGTGATTCTGCGCAATTGTTTCCTGTCACAGATGCGGCGCAAGAAATTTACTGCCGAATATGACGAGATGGCGGCCGAACGGTTGCTGGTCGCGCCCGATGATCAGGGCGACAGCCTGCACCTGGCCGATGTCCAGCGCGCCTTGCTGTTGCTGCCGGTCGATCAGCGCGAGGCGCTGGTGCTGATCGGCGCGGGACAATTATCCTATGAGGAGGGGGCGGCGATTTGCGGCTGCGCCGTCGGGACGATGAAAAGCCGCGTGTCGCGCGCGCGCACCGCGTTGCAGGCCATATTGGAAGGCGGCGAAATGCCGCTGCGCAGCACCGACGAATTGCCGTCCAGCGAAGTTTTTCGATCGATCATGGACGATGTCGATCATCTGACCGCCAACGGTCCCGGCCGCGAATAGGCCCGGTTACGCCGCCAGCTGCGGGGTAAACAGCAAGCTCTGGCTGATCGCCGCGCGCACCGTATTCTCGCGAAACGGCTTCGAGATCAGGAATGTCGGCTCGACGCGCCCGCCGGTCAGCAGTCGTTCGGGAAAAGCGGTGATGAAAATTGCCGGCACCGGCGCGATCGCTAGGATGTCCTGCACCGCATCGATCCCCGACGATCCGTCGGCAAGCTGGATATCGGCGAGCACCAGCCCGGCATCGGTCGCCTCGAACGCGGCGACGGCGTCGGCGTGGGTCGTTGCGACCCCGGCGACGGTGTGCCCAAGTTCGCGCACGATCTGTTCGAGTTCCATCGCGATCAGGGGTTCGTCTTCGATGATCAGCACCGACGTGCGCGATTCGCGGTCGAGTTCGCCGACGGCTTCCGCCAGCAAGGTTTCCACGGTCACATGGTCGGTGCCGGTAATCACCCCGGCCTCTGCAACCGTGAAACCTTCGAGCGCGGTCAGCAGCAATATCTGGCGGCCGAGCGGCGTGATTTGGGCGAGGCGCTGATTGGCGGCGCGGACGAAGGGGTCTTCGCCCTCGTCATCGCCTTCGCCATCGTCGATATAGGCGCTTTCCCAGATGCGGTGGAAATTGCGGTACAGGTCGATGCGGGTGCCGTTGCCGGCGCTGAATTCATGCGGCGCGGCGACAATCACTTCGAGCGTCGTGTGGACAAAATTGTCGCCATGCTGCTGACTGCCCGTCAGCGCGCGCGCGTACCGGCGCAAATACGGCAAATGTCCGCGAAGCTCTTCACCCAATGGCATATAATACCTCCCGCTTTCGCGATCATACGCGTCCCGACGGGAGACGGTTCCGCGTAAGGGAGTCAAAAATGCGCGACAAACCGCTGCAACTTGTCATCGTGCAATGCGTAGAGTCAGCCGGGACGCCCTCACATTTTGGTAAGCTGGTGGAATTGCGCCACTTTCCATATCTGATGCCAAACGGACTTTTGCAGGAACCATATTCATGGCAGAGCGGCCCACAGGACCAGGAGGACGTGAGGGGCACCCATTGGCGGACCAAGAATTTGTGAGTCCGGAACAGGCCGAGCGCCTGCGCCTTGCCACGCTTCGCGAATACCGGATCCTCGACACCGATCCGGAAGAGGCATTCGACCGGGTCACCAAGATGGTGGCCGATCTTTACGACGCGCCCATCGCGCTGGTGTCGCTGGTCGATGAATGCCGCCAGTGGTTCAAATCCTCCTTTGGCCTCGATGTTCCCGAAACCCCGCGCGACATCAGCTTTTGCCAATATGTGATCGCCGAGGACAAGCCGGTGGTCATCGTCGACGTGCTGGGCGACGAGCGGTTCCGCGACAATCCGCTGGTAACCGGCGATCCCTTCATCCGCTTTTACGCGGGCGTGCCGCTGCGCGCCTACAACGGCACGATCCTCGGCACCTTGTGCCTGATCGACCGGAAGGAACGGCCGGTGCTAGACGATCGCGAGTTGGAGCGGCTCGAGGACTTTGCCGCGATCATCATGGCCGAGGCTGATCTGCGCCGCATCGTTGCCGAACGCGACGATGCCCGCCAGACGCTGGAGCGCGCGCTCGACTTTTCCGGGATTGCGACCTGGCGTTACGATGCGCGCACCGGCGCGATCGAGTGGGACGGCGCCGCCGCCGAACTGTGGGGCGCCGATGTGGAGACGAAACTGGCCGACATCGACGGTTTCTACGAACGGCTGTTGCCCGAGGATCGCGACGGGGTTCGCGCCGTGCTGGGCGGGGCGGTCGCGAACGGCACCCATTATGCGACCGAATATCGCATCCAGCACCCCGAACGCGGGGTGCGCTGGATCGCGGTGCGCGCCGACTGGGACGTCCGATCGAACGACGCGATCCTGACCGGGATCAGCATCGACATCACCGAGCAGAAAAGCCGCCAGGAAAATGCAAATCTGCTGATGCGCGAACTGCATCACCGAATGCGCAACCTGTTCGCGACGGTCAGCGCGATCATCTCGCTGACCCGTCATGCGGCGACCGATGTCGACGATTATGTCGAGCGCATCACCGGGCGCCTCGATGCGCTGAACCGCGCGCAGAATGTGCTGCTCGGCGCCAATTTCATGACCGGGTCGATGCACGCGTTGCTGCGCGAGGTCGAGGCGGCCTTTCCGCGCATCCGCTGGTCCGGACCCGATCTGTTGCTGCCTGAAAATGCGCTCGTCGCGATGGCGCTGGTGTTCAACGAACTGGCGACCAATGCGGTCAAGCATGGCGCGTTGTCGGGCGCCAATGGCGATGTCGATGTGCAGTGGACGCAGGATCCCGAGGGCGCCGACCCGCGGCTGTTCCGCCTGACCTGGACCGAAAGCGGTACCGATGCGCCGGTGGGACCGCCCGAAAAGACCAGCTTCGGCACGTTGCTGATGGAACGCAGCGTCCGCAACAATCTGGGCGGCACGATCGAACGGCATTGGAAGCCGACGGGACTGGTGCTCGACATCACGCTGCCGGCACGGTGGCGCGACGCCTGAGCGCGGCGGTCGGATTTGTTCCTGCTATGTTCCTATGCTATGTATAGGAAATGTCGGGACAACAGATTCTCAAAAAACTCAGCATATTGGCCGATGCAGCCAAATATGACGCGTCCTGCGCGTCGTCGGGAACGGTCAAGCGCGATTCGACCGGCACCAAGGGCATCGGCTCGACCGAGGGCATGGGCATCTGCCACAGCTATGCCCCCGACGGGCGCTGCATCTCGCTGTTGAAGATCCTGCTGACCAATTTCTGCATTTACGACTGCCGTTTCTGCATCAACCGGGCGTCGAGCAATGTCCCGCGCGCGCGCTTCAATCCGGAGGAGGTCGTCCGGCTGACGCTCGATTTCTACAAACGCAATTATATCGAGGGGCTGTTCCTGTCGTCGGGGATCATTCGATCCGAGGATTATACGATGGAGCAGCTGGTCGAGGTCGCGCGCATCCTGCGCGAGGAGCATCGGTTCGGCGGCTATATCCATCTGAAAACCATCGCGGGCGCGGCGCCCGAATTGATCGCGCGCGCGGGGCTTTATGCCGATCGGCTGTCGACCAATGTCGAATTGCCGACCGAAGCCGGGTTGCAAAGTTTTGCGCCCGAGAAAAAGCCCGACACGATCCGCAAGACGATGGCGTCGGTGCGCGTTGGCGCTGATGACGCGATCGAGGCGGCGAAAGGTCGATTGCTCAAGAAGGCGATGCCACCACGCTTTGCCCCCGCGGGGCAATCGACGCAGATGATCGTCGGCGCCGATGCGTCGCGCGACGATGATATCCTCGCCACAGCGACGAACCTTTACTCGGGCTACCACCTCCGCCGCGTCTATTATTCGGCCTACAGCCCGATCCCGGACGCGAGCAGCGATTTGCCGCCGGTGCGACCGCCGCTGATGCGCGAACACCGATTGTACCAGGCCGACTGGCTGCTGCGATTTTACGGGTTTGAGCGCGCCGAGATCATGGAGGGGGCGAGCGGGGGCATGCTCGACCTGGCGATCGACCCCAAGCTCGCCTGGGCGCTTCAGCGCCGCGAGGCGTTTCCGGTCGATATCAATCGCGCGCCGCGCGAAATGCTGCTGCGCGTACCGGGGCTGGGGACGCGGGCGGTCGACCGGATCGTGGCGGCGCGGCGGCTGGGGAAACTGAGGATTGGGGACCTCGCCAAACTGACCGCGTCGGTAAAGAAGGTTCTGCCGTTCATCGTCACACCCGACTGGCGCCCGGGGTCGCTGACCGACAGCAACGGGCTGCGAGCGCGCTTTGCGCCGCCCGCCGAACAATTGGCGCTGGCGCTTTGAGGGAGGTCGTGCTCACCCGCCCCGGCGATTTCGCCGAGTGGCGCGATGCGGCGCGCGGGCTGCTTGCGGGCGACGTCGCGCCCGAGGATGTCAGCTGGCGCGGCGCCGACGAGGGCGCATCGCTGTTTGGCGATGCTGCCACTCCCGCGGCGCGTGGGGCGGTGTCGTTGCCGCGCGAATTGCTGGCGATGGCCGACCGGGTTATTTGCCACCGCGATCCCGCGGTCCCGGCCCGGCTCTATCGCATCGTCTGGCGCGCGCTGCGCGACCGGCAATTGCTGGCGCGGCGTACCGATCCCGATATCGACTGGCTCAGCAAGGCCGACAAGGCGATCCGCCGCGACATTCACAAGATGCACGCGTTCGTGCGCTTCCGGCGGCTTGGAGAGGAAGCGGGCCGCGAATCCTTTGCGGCCTGGTTCGAACCCGATCATCGGATATTGCGCTTGACCGCGCCTTTCTTTCAGCGCCGCTTTTACGGCATGGATTGGGCGATCGTGACGCCTGACGCGCGCGCAATCTGGCACGACGAGACGCTGATTTACGGCGAAGGTGGAACGAAGGACGAAGTGCCGGGCAGCGATGTCGTCGAGGATCAGTGGCGCACCTATTATGGCGCGATCTTCAACCCCGCGCGGGTCAAGATTGACGCGATGCGCGCCGAAATGCCAAAGAAATATTGGAAGAACCTGCCCGAAGCGCAGGATATTGCGCCGTTGCTGGCGGGGGCCGGAGCGCGGGTGGAACGGATGCGCGAGACCGCCGTTTCGCTTGCGAACCCGCAAACCGAAAAATGGCGAACGCGCGTGCCTGAAGCCTTGGCCCTGACTGACGACATCGACTCGCTGGACGAGCTTGCGCGCGCGGTTGGCGGCTGCACCCGCTGTCCGCTCCACTGCCATGCGACGCAGGCGGTGGTCGGCGAAGGCCCGGCGGCGGCACGGATCATGCTGGTCGGTGAACAGCCCGGGGATCGCGAGGATCTGGAGGGGCGACCGTTCGTCGGCCCTGCGGGACAGGTATTGAACGACGTGCTGACCGAAGCCGGGCTCGATCGAACGTCGTTGTTCCTGACCAATGCGGTCAAGCATTTCAAATTCGAACCGCGCGGCAAGCGGCGGCTGCACCAGAACCCGACGGCAAGCGAGATCGACAGCTGCCGCTGGTGGCTCGACAAGGAACGCGCGCTGGTGCAGCCCGACATGATCGTGACTCTGGGCGGCAGCGCGCTGCGCGGGGTGACCGGCAAGTCGGCGAGCATCGCGTCGATGCGCGGCGTGGTGCATGACCTGGCGGGGGGCACAAAACTGATCGCGACGATCCATCCCTCGTTCCTGCTGCGCCTGCCCGATCGCGAACGCGTGGCGCACGAACGCGCGGCGTTCGTCGCCGACCTGGCGCGCGCGCGAAAGCTCGCCGCCTGATGGCCAAGCCAAAGCCTTGGCTCGAACCGCATCCGCACGGGCTGTATGTGAAGCCCGCCGACCTGTGGATCGACCCGTCGCGCCCCGTGGAACGCGCCGCGGTGACCCATGGCCACGCCGACCATGCGCGCAGCGGCCATGGCGCGGTGTTCGCGACTCCCGAAACGCTGGCGATCATGGCGCTGCGCTACGGCGTCGACGTCGAGGTGAGCCGTAATCAGGCGTTCGGTTATGGCGACGGGTTCGAACGCGACGGGGTGCGCTTCAGCTTTCATCCCGCCGGGCATGTGCTGGGCAGCGCGCAGATTTTGATGGAATATGCGGGCGAGCGCATCGTCATTACCGGCGATTACAAACGCCGCGCCGACCCGACCTGCGCGCCGTTCGAGGTCGTGCCGTGCGACATCTTCATCACCGAAGCGACCTTCGGGCTGCCGGTGTTCCGCCACCCGCCGACGGGGGATGAGATCGCCAAGCTGATCGCGGCGGTGCGCGCCGAGCCCGACCGGTCGGTGCTCGTCGGCGCCTATGCGCTGGGCAAGGCGCAGCGGGTGATGGCGGAATTGCGCAGCGCGGGGTGGGACGCGCCCATCTATATCCACGGCGCGATGGAAAAGATGTGCGCGCTCTACGCGGCGCATGGCGTCGATCTGGGCGAGTTGCGGCTGGTGTCCGAAACCGACAAGGCCGACATGGCGGGACAGATCATCGTCGCGCCGCCCTCGGCACTCAACGACCGCTGGTCGCGACGACTACCCGATCCGGTGACCGCGATGGCGTCGGGCTGGATGCGGGTGCGCCAGCGCGCGCGGCAGCGAATGGTCGAACTGCCGCTGGTGATTTCGGACCATGCTGACTGGGACGAACTGACGACGACGATTGCCGAGGTGAATCCGAACGAGACTTGGATCACCCATGGCAGCGAGGACGGCCTGCTGCGCTGGTGCGAATTGCATCAGCGCAAGGCGCGCGCGCTGCATCTGGTCGGCCGCGATCTGGAGGAGGAGGTGTGAAGGCCTTTGCGGCCTTGATCGACCGGCTGATCTACACGCGGTCGCGTAATTCGAAGCTGGCGCTGATCGCCGATTATCTCTGCCATACGCCGGATCCCGATCGCGGCTGGGCGATCGCCGCGCTGACCGAAAGCCTCGATTTTCCCTCGGTGAAATCGGCGATGGTGCGGGCGTTGCTGGCGACGCGGGTCGATGAGGAATTGTTTCGGCTGTCGCGGCATTTTGTGGGGGATACGGCGGAGACCGCGGCGCTGCTGTGGCCGGAGTCCCCATCCGTTCGTGGTGAGGAGCGGCTGAGCTTGTCGAAGTCGCGTCTCGAACCACCTGCCGCGGTCCTTCGAGATGCCCCTTCGACAAGCTCAGGGTCTCCTCAGGACGAACGGGATTATTTATCGGTGTCCCAAGCTGTCGATGCCCTCTCCGCCGCCACCCGTGCCACCGCCCCCGCGATCCTCGCGGACCTGCTCGACCGCCTCGACGCCGATGGGCGTTATGCGCTGCTCAAGCTGGCGCTCGGCGGAATGCGCGTCGGGGTGTCGGCGCGGCTCGCGAAACAGGCGTTCGCGCAGGCGTTCGATGTGCCGGTCGATGACGTCGAGGAGTTGTGGCACGCGATCCCGCCGCCCTATGCGCCGCTGTTCGCCTGGGGCGAGGGGCGGGCGGAGCGCCCCGATCTTACCGACGTCGCCTTTTTCCGTCCCTTCATGCTCGCGCATCCTTTGGAGGATGCGACCGTCGACCTTGCCGACTATGCCGCCGAATGGAAATGGGACGGCATCCGCGTGCAGATCGTCCACGGTGGTGGTCAGACGCGCATCTACAGCCGCGGCGGCGAGGAGATCAGCGCCGCCTTTCCCGAATTGGTCGCAGCGTTCGATCAGGATGCGGTGATCGACGGCGAACTGCTCGTGCGCGGCGAAGCGCAGGGTGGTGAGGCGGCGAGCTTCAATGCGCTGCAACAGCGGCTGGGGCGCAAGACGGTGTCGAAGAAAATGCTCGCCGATTATCCGGCGTTCGTGCGCGTCTATGACCTGCTCGGCGTCGATGGCGAGGATTTGCGCACGCTGCCGTGGACCGAGCGGCGGCGGCAGCTGGAAGCCTTTGTTTCGCGCCTCGCTGACAGCCATTTCGACCTGTCGCAAGTCATCGACGCCACAGACTTCGACGACCTCGCGGCGCGCCGCGCGGGTGCGCGCGACACCGCGATCGAGGGGGTGATGCTCAAGCGCCGCGATGCGCCCTATGTCGCGGGGCGCCGCGCCGGGCTGTGGTATAAATGGAAACGCGACCCGCTGACCGCCGATTGCGTGATGATGTATGCACAGCGCGGCAACGGCCGCCGCGCGAGCTTCTATTCGGACTATACCTTCGGCTGCTGGAGCGAGGACGGCGAGTTGCTGCCGGTCGGCAAAGCCTATTCGGGCTTCACCGACGAGGAGTTGAAGTGGCTCGACAAATTCGTTCGCGACAACACGCTGAACCGCTTCGGCCCGGTGCGCGAGGTCGAAAAGTCGCTGGTGCTCGAGGTGGCGTTCGACTCGATCCATGCGTCGAAGCGCCACAAATCGGGGCTCGCCATGCGTTTCCCGCGTATTTCACGCATCCGCCGCGACAAGCCCGCCGAGGAGGCGGATCGCATCGCGACGTTGCTGGCGATGGTGACGTGACACGCGGCGTCATTGCGAGCGGAGCGAAGCAATCCAGAGCGGTTTAAGCCCGCTCTGGATTGCCGCGTCGCCTTCGGCTCCTCGCAATGACGAGGTAAAATTTCCCCGTCACGGGCTTGCAACCCGCTGCCCCGATACCGAGTTTAAGCCCTCATCCCCTCTGATAAACATAATGGAGACTGCCATGACGATCGCCCATCCTCCCCTGCCTTATGCTCAGGATGCGCTGGAGCCGCATATTTCGGCCGACACGCTGGCGACGCATCATGGCAAGCATCACAAGACCTATGTCGACAAGGTCAACGCGGCGATCGAAGGTACCGAACTGGCGGACAAGCCGCTCGAAGAAATCGTTCATCATGCCGAGGGCGCGGGCAACAAGGGGCTGTTCAACAACGCCGCCCAGTCCTGGAACCACGCCTTTTACTGGGAAAGCCTGAGCCCGACCAAGACCGAACCGACGGGCGACCTGCTCGCCGCGATCGAGCGCGATTTCGGTTCGCTGGACGATCTGAAAAAGAAACTGAAAGAAACCGCGGTCAATCACTTCGCGTCGGGCTGGGCGTGGCTGGTGTCACGCGACGGCACCCTGTCGGTCACCGATACGCATGATGCGGGGACCGAGCTGACGGCGGGGATCAAGCCGCTGGTGGTGATCGACGTGTGGGAACATGCCTATTACATCGACCGCAAGAATCTGCGCCCGGCCTATGTCGATGCGGTGGTCGATGAGCTTCTGAACTGGGACTTTGCCGCGGAAAATTTCGCGCGCGAGACGACCTGGACCTATCCGGCCTGACCGTAAGGGAAATTTGAACTGGTATCTATCGTCATGACGGTGCCGCCTCTATAGGCGCCGTCATGACGATCAGCCTGTTCGAACTCTTCAAAATCGGTGTCGGTCCCTCCAGCTCGCATACCGTCGGGCCGATGGTCGCGGCGCGGCGTTTCACCGTGTGGCTCGACGAGCAGGCGATGCTGGGCCGCACCGCGCATGTCGAGGCCGACCTCTACGGCTCGCTCGCGCTGACGGGGAAGGGCCACGCCGCCGACACCGCGATCGTCGCGGGGCTGGCGGGCGAGATTCCCGCGAGCACCAGTCTGGCCGCGATCACCGCGCATTGGGACCGCGCCAATGGCGAAGGCTTTCTCTATCTGCTCGGTCGCCAACGCGTCCGCTTCCAACCCGCCCGCGACCTGCATTTCCAGATGCGCCAGCGCCAGCCATTCCACAGCAATGCGGTGAGCTTCACCGCGCGCGACGGCGACGGCGAGATATTGGCGAAGCGGATGTACTTTTCGATCGGCGGGGGCTTCGTCGTCGACGAGGACGAGGCGGGGCGCAACAGCCGCGGCGCCGAGGATGAGATCGAGCTGCCCTTTGCCTTCACCTCGGGCGCGGACCTGCTGAGCATGGGCGCGGCGTCGGGCAAGAGCTTTGCCGAAATGATGCTCGACAACGAGCTCGCGCACCGCAGCCTTGACGAGGTGAATGCCGGACTCGACGCGATCGCCGCCGCGATGGACGGCTCGATCGACGCGGGCTGTTGCAGCACGGGGATTTTGCCGGGCGGGCTGAAGGTCAAGCGCCGCGCGCCGCAGATCGCCGCCGATATCCGCAGCCGCCACGAGGCGAACCTGTCCGAACCGCTGGCAATGATGGACTGGATCAACCTGTGGGCGATGGCGGTGAACGAGGAAAATGCCGCGGGCGGCAAGGTGGTTACCGCACCGACCAACGGTGCGGCGGGGATTATCCCGGCGGTGATCCGCTATTACCGGCGCGGCTACCGCGGCGACGATGCGGGCGTGCGGACGTTTCTGCTCGCCGCGGGCGCGGTTGGAGCATTGTATAAGCGCAACGCCAGCATCTCGGGCGCCGAGGTCGGCTGTCAGGGCGAGGTCGGCGTCGCCTGTTCGATGGCGGCGGCGGGGCTGACCGCGGCGCTCGGCGGCACCAACGCGCAGGTCGAAAATGCCGCCGAGATCGGCATGGAGCATAACCTGGGTCTCACTTGCGACCCGATCGGCGGGCTGGTGCAAATCCCGTGCATCGAGCGCAACGCGATGGGCGCGATCAAGGCGATCGACGCCAGCCGCATCGCGATGATCGGCGACGGCACGCATGTCGTCAGCCTCGACACGGTGATCGCGACGATGCTGCAAACCGGCCGCGACATGCGCGACAAATATAAGGAAACGTCGAAGGGCGGGCTGGCGGTCAGTGTGGTGGAGTGTTGAGTATTTTGGTGATGATTGGTCGCTAGCAGTCGCTCCAATAATGCTACCACCCTTGTTCAGGTCCATCGAAATGAGCGAATATTCGAAAATTTCATTGATCGCAAACGGGTGGATTACCGAAGCAATAGAAAATCAGGCCGAGCCGACGGGTGAACTTGTCGCTTCTGACTATGCGTCTATACTAGACTCACTGATGTTTGATGACCCGGCTTCTGGTTGGGCCGCACTCCAGGCAATCTCACAAGACCGTCGGGTCAATTCCATCGACGACGTTTTTGGTATGGGGCCGCTCAGCTCTTTCATATTTCACCACGGCACAGACTTTCGTGAAGCCATTCACGATTTCTGGAAGGCTGATAAGAGGTTTCGAGGCCAGTATAAGATGGTCGTCTTTTCCGATCTCGCCGAAGCCATTATCGCTCCCGATGACATCGCGGGGTGACGAAGGATAGGGCGATAAGGAAGATTACGAGCATCTTGCAATGGTGCCGCGTTTGCCTGATTGGGAGCGCCGAGAAGGAGACCGCCCATGAAGACCCGCGCCGCCGTTGCGTTCGAAGCGAAGAAGCCGCTCGAAATCGTCGAACTTGACCTCGAAGGCCCGAAGGCGGGCGAGGTGCTGGTCGAGATCATGGCGACAGGCATCTGCCACACCGATGCGTACACGCTCGACGGCTTCGACAGCGAGGGCATTTTCCCGAGCGTACTGGGGCATGAGGGCGCGGGCGTGGTGCGCGAGGTCGGTGCGGGCGTCACCAGCGTCAAGCCCGGCGACCATGTCATCCCGCTCTACACCCCCGAATGCCGCCAGTGCAAAAGCTGCCTTTCGGGCAAGACCAACCTGTGCACCGCGATCCGTGCGACGCAGGGCAAGGGGCTGATGCCCGACGGCACGACGCGCTTTTCGTACAAGGGCCAGCCGATCTTCCATTATATGGGCTGCTCGACCTTCTCGAACTTCACCGTCCTGCCCGAGATTGCGGTCGCGAAGATCCGCGAGGACGCGCCGTTCCAGTCAAGCTGCTACATCGGCTGCGGCGTGACCACCGGCGGCGGCGCGGTGATCAACACCGCGAAGGTGCAGGTCGGCGACAATGTCGTTGTCTTCGGGCTCGGCGGCATCGGGCTGAACGTGATCCAGGGCGCGCGGCTTGCCGGCGCGAACCAGATCATCGGCGTCGACATCAACCCGGACCGCGAGGAATGGGGCCGCAAGTTCGGCATGACCGACTTCCTGAATTCGAAGGGCATGAGCCGCGAGGATGTCGTCGCGGCGATCGTCCAGATGACCGACGGCGGTGCCGATTACACCTTCGACGCGACGGGCAATACCGAAGTGATGCGCATCGCGCTCGAAGCCTGCCACCGCGGCTGGGGCACCTCGATCATCATCGGCGTCGCCGAGGCGGGCAAGGAAATCGCGACGCGACCGTTCCAGCTCGTCACCGGGCGCAACTGGCGCGGCACCGCGTTCGGCGGCGCGAAGGGCCGCACCGATGTGCCGAAGATCGTCGACATGTATATGACCGGCAAGATCGAGATCGACCCGATGATCACCCACGTCATGGGGCTGGAAGAGATCAACAAGGGCTTCGACCTGATGCACGCGGGCGAGAGCATTCGTTCGGTGGTAGTCTTCTAATCCTTATTCGCCGTTCGCCCTGAGCTTGTCGAAGGGCCGTTCTTCCTTCATGCGGCGGCAAAGGGAAGAACGGTGCTTCGACAGGCTCAGCACGAGCGGGTGTTGGGGTGCGCCGAGGGAGGAAGAATTTGACCGGACCTTATGTCCTGACCTTCAGCTGCGTCGATGCCGTGGGTATTGTCGCGGCGGTGACCGGGCTGCTAGCGGAGCGCGATGGCTTCATCCTCGACAGCCAGCAATATGCCGACCTCGATTCGGGGCGCTTCTTCATGCGCGTCGCCTTCCGCGGCGCGGGGCCTCGCTTTCCCGAGGGGCTGGCGGGGGTGCAGGACGCGTTTGCGCCGATCGTCGAGCGCTTTGCGATGGACGCGCGGATCAGCGACAGCGCCGCCAAACCGCGCTTCGTCATCGCAGTGTCGCAGGGCAGCCATTGCCTCAACGACCTGCTCCACCGCTGGTCGACCGGCAACCTCGCCATCGACATCGTCGCGGTGGTGTCGAACCACGAACATCAGCGGCGCCTCAGCGAATGGCACGGCGTACCGTTCCATCATTTCCCGGTCAGCGACGCGAACCGCGCCGAGCAAGAAGCGCGGATACTGGACCTGATGGCGCGCAGCGGCGCCGACTATCTGGTGCTGGCGCGCTATATGCAGGTGTTGTCGCAGGATTTGTCGAACAAGCTCGCGGGGCGCTGCATCAACATCCACCACAGCTTCCTGCCGGGGTTCAAGGGCGCCAAACCCTATCACCGCGCGCAGGAGCGCGGGGTCAAGCTGATTGGCGCGACCGCGCATTTCGTGACCAGCGACCTCGACGAGGGGCCGATCATCGAACAGGCGGTCGAACGCGTCGATCACCGCGACAGCGTCGAGGATCTGATCCGCATCGGCCGCGATGTCGAGGCGCAGGTGCTGGCCAAGGCGGTGCGCTGGGTCGCCGAACAGCGTGTCTTGATCGACGGGCGCAAGACGGTGGTCTTCCGCTAGGCTGCCGAACGGTATAGGTATCGATTCGCAACCAAAACAAGAGGAGCAGCAGGCGATGTACAGTCACAATATGGTCGGCACGAACGACGTGGCCAAGGCCAAGGCATTTTATGACGCGACCTTCCAGGCGATCGGCGGCAAGCCGGGGATCGAGGATGACAAGGGCCGCCTGATCTACATGCACAATGGCGGGCTGTTCCTGGTGACGCCGCCGATCGACGGCAATCCGGCGACCGCGGGCAATGGCTGCACCATCGGGTTCGCGATGGAGGACGAGGCGCAGGCGAAGGCATGGCATGACGCCGGCGTCGCCGCGGGCGGCACCAGCATCGAAGATCCGCCGGGCGTGCGCGAAGGCGGTTTCGGCAAGCTGTACCTTGCCTATCTGCGCGATCCCGACGGCAACAAGCTCTGCGCGCTGAAGCGTCTGTAACGGGCAGCTGAAAGATCGACGATGCGCGGCGAAGCGGGATTGCTGGCGGACCTGACGACGCTGGGAATCCCGTTCGCCGCGTATGAGCATGAGGCGGTGTTTACCGTTGCCGAGAGCGACGCGGTGAACGCCGCGATCCCCGGCGCCCATACCAAGAACCTGTTTCTGAAAGACAAGGACGCCGCCTATTGGCTGGTCACCGTGCCGTCGGCAGCGCGCGTCGACCTGAAGGCGCTGCCCGCCGCGATCGGCAGCAAGCGCGTGAGTTTCGGCAAGGCCGAGGATATGGCGCGTTTGCTGGGCATCGTACCGGGATCGGTGACCCCCTTGGCGGCGATCAATGCGCCGCCGGGCAGCATCACCGTCGTGCTCGACGCCGCGTTGGCCGCGGCCGATCGCGTGGGCGTCCACCCGCTGCGCAACACCGCAACGCTGGCACTGGCGGGCGGGGCGATACTGGACCTGCTGCGCCATTGGGGGCATGATCCGCTGATCGCCGCCATCCCCGTCCAGGACAATATATGACTTTAGAGACGCTATCGACCGTTCGCAGCCATGGCGGGACGCAGGCCGTGTACAAGCACGCCAGCACCACCACCGGCACCGACATGACCTTTGCGGTGTTCGTTCCCGACCATGAACCGGGCGCGAAACTGCCGGTGCTCTGGTATCTGTCGGGGCTGACCTGCACCCACGCCAATGTGATGGAAAAGGGCGAATATCGTGCCGCCTGCGCCGAGCATGGCGTGATCTTCATTGCGCCCGACACGTCGCCGCGGGGCGAGGGGGTTCCCGACGATCCCGACGGCGCCTGGGATTTCGGGCTGGGCGCGGGCTTCTACGTCGATGCGACCGAGGAGCCGTGGGCGAAACATTACCGGATGCGGTCCTATGTCGAGGACGAGTTGCCCTCGCTGATCCTGCGCGAATTTCCCTCCGCCGACCTGACGCGGCAGGGGATTACCGGCCATTCGATGGGCGGGCATGGCGCGTTGACCATCGGCCTGCGCAATCAGGATCGGTTCCGCTCGGTGTCGGCCTTTTCGCCCATCGTCGCGCCGTCGCAATGTCCGTGGGGCGAAAAGGCGCTCGGCCATTATCTGGGCGCCGATCGCGAAGCGTGGGCGGCGTATGACGCGTGCGCGCTCGTCGCGGGCGGCGCGCGGGTGGCCGATTTGCTCGTCGATCAGGGCGACGCCGACAATTTCCTGGCCGAGCAATTGCAGACGCATCTGCTGGTCGAGGCGTGCGAGCGGGCCGGGCAGAAGGCGGAAATCCGGATGCAGCCGGGGTATGACCACAGCTATTATTTCATCTCGACCTTTCTGGCTGAGCATGTGGGATGGCATGCGGCGCGGTTGAAGGCGTAACCGTCGCCCCCGCGAAGGCGGGGGCCGCTGTCGGCCTGGTTCAACCTCGCTGCGTAAACTTCCAGCGGCCCCCGCCTTCGCGGGGGCGCCGGTTTGTCACGGAATCAGCAACGTCGACCCCGTCGTGCGCCCCGCCGCCAGGTCGGCATGCGCCCTTGCCGCATCCTGCAAGCCGTAGCGCTGGCCGACGGTAATCTCGACCGCGCCGCTCTCGATCATCTCGAACACACGCTCCGCGCCCGCGGCGCGCTCACCGGCGTGGAGAT
Organism: Pseudomonadota bacterium; assembly: GCA_023422695.1. Lineage (GTDB taxonomy): Bacteria > Pseudomonadota > Alphaproteobacteria > Sphingomonadales > Sphingomonadaceae > Sphingopyxis. Next base: position 907 of record JAFAGN010000014.1, on the reverse strand, counting down.
AATAGTCGAACAAGGTCGGGCGGGTGACGAATTGCGAGCCGTGCTGCGCGAGCACGCCAAGGTTGACCCCAGTCACCGGCCCGCCGGCGTTGCCATAGCTGACGATCAGCCCGCGGCGCGCGGTGGCTTTCAGCGACACGCCCCACGTCGCCATGCCGATGCCGTCGAAGGTCACGGGAACGCCCTGACCGTCGGTGATTTCGCGGACGTGCGCGGCGACATCGTCGCTTTTATACATCAGCACATGGTCGGCGCCCGCCTCGCGCGCCGCATGGGCTTTCGCCTCGGTGCTGACGGTGCCGATGACCGTCGCGCCGATTGCTTTCAACCACTGCGTCAGGATCAGGCCGACCCCGCCCGCCGCCGCATGGACGAGCACCGGCCAGCCCGCTTCGACCTTGGCGCAGCGTTCGACGAGCATTTCGACGGTGCAGGCCTTGAGCAGCGCCGCGGCGGCGGTTTCGTCGTCGATCGCGGGAGGGAGCTTGAACAGCGACGCCGCGGTGACCAACCTTGCGCTGGCATAGGCGGTGCGTTCGGGGCCAAAGGTTGCGGCGCGGTCGCCGGGTCGGAACCAGTGGACGCCTTCGCCAACCGCGATCACTTCCCCGGCGGCTTCGAGACCGAGCCCGCCGGGCAGCTGCACCGGATAGGTGCCGTCGCGGTGATAGATGTCGATATAGTTCAGCCCGATCGCCGTCTGGCGGAGCAGCACCTGGCCGGGGCCGGGCTTGTCGAGCACGACCTCGCGCCAGTCGATGACCTCGGGTCCGCCCTGGCTTTCGATAAAGGCCTGGATCGCTTGCATGGGCTTGCTCCTGCTGTTCGACCCATCTGGGACGGCAGGGTGATTGGCGCAAGGGTCAAGCGGTGAAAGCCCCTCCCCTGCAGGGGAGGGGTTTGGGGT